>JBEHZA010000170.1:0-9426 GCA_048497895.1 Verrucomicrobiota bacterium | reverse complement strand
GGTTTGACGGTTTGCGTCGAAGTCGTCGAAGTCGTCGTCACCCCCGTGCTCGGCACCGGGTTGGGATACACGTTCGTCGTCACTGTCGTCGTGTTGTTGATGTAGTTCGTCGTCGTCGCCGTGCCGCTGCCCGGCGTGTAATAGTTTCCCGCGAATGGCTGCGCCACATCCGGGAACGACATATTCAAATCATTGCGAATGGTCCCATTTACCGTCGAACTGACCGTTCCACTGGGGCCTGTATCCGCATTGCCATTAATCGTGCCGCCGGCAATGTTGCCGTTTACCGCACCCACGAACGCGTTGGCCCGCGCCGTCGCGGACGCATAAATCGGGGTAATGCGCGAATCAAAACTGTCCACCACGCTTCCCGGCCCCAGACCAATGCTCCCCTTGGCCACCATCCCCTTCATCCCGGTGCTGACCTTCGTCGTGTAAACAATCACCGAGCGCGAAACCTCATTCGTCTTCAACGGCACTTTCACATAACCCGTCGCCACAATAATCGGTGGATTATTCGTCGTGATATTCACCTCGTAACGCGAATCCTGCAAAGACCGCGCCATGTAGTATTGATTATTTACCAGCGTCCATCCATTCGTGCCGCGGCTGCCATCTCCAATCGCATTCAAATGCGTCAGCGCCTCCTCAATTCCGGCTTCGCACGGCGTGATTGCCGCATTCCAATCCTGCGAACGTGTCACCGCCAGATTTTGTGCATTGATCAAATCCAGATAGCTGGCCAGGCCAATCCCAATGACTGCCGCGGTCAACAACGAGATCATCAAAACACTGCCTCGCTCGGAGGCTGAAGAAACAACGATTTTCATAAACGGGTTAGTTGCGCATGATGACCTTGGCGGATTGCACACTCTCGGAATTGATCAGCGAGCCGAGGATGCTGCGTGAGCACTGCCAGCTCACCTGCACCGCCTTCGCCAGCGAAGCATTGGTCGTCGAATACTGATCAAAAGTGCCGGAAACTGTGGTCCGCTGATAAATGGTAAACGTCAGACTATTGCAGTCCTTCAACAAAACTTTCGTCGTCCCATTCAGATTTTCGGTCAGCGTCTTGTTCGTTGAAGAGTAGGTATAACTGAGCGTGCCGCCCAGATAACTGAACAGGAGGTAATTCGTATTATACGTCGTCAGGCTCGCGGCATTCCGGATTTTCCAACTCATGGAATCCAGCGTGTTCCGGCTTTGCCGGTCCAGATCGGCGTAGTTGGTCAAAGCGGCAAAACTGCGGGCTGAATACAGCGAAAGTGACGCCACCACCGCAATAATGATCGACCCGATCCCCATCGCGACCATCGTCTCCATCAACGTCATCGCCCTGATCCGCGCCCGCTTAGTACACGTATTTTTGAAGTCCATTTTGAGAAACCAGAGTTTGCATTGACCGGCTGTGTTTGTAAGTCCCGTTGGTCCAATTCAAATTAACCGTCACCAGCTTCATGGAACCCGAATAGTTCGAAGACACCGGCGCATTTGAAAATGAAATCGAACCGTAATAGATCACTCCCCCGTTCGTAACCGCCGCACTCTGGCCATTGGTTGCCACCATCGGATAAAACGACGCCGAAAAATTGGTCGGGATAAAACCGTTGGAATTCACCTGATCCCACGTGTACAGGCGCATCACCTCAATGCGCTCGATCATGATCTGCGTGGCCCGCAAATTCTCGCGCGCCACATTGATCACGGCGTACCCGGAAGTGATGCCGCCGTAAAACGAAACCGCCATAAATCCAACAATAGCCACCGAAACCAGCACCTCCACCAGCGTGAAGGCCGCCTCAAAACTCGCAGGCCGGCGGTTTATTTTCAGTTTCATCAAGAAATTGTTTTAGACTTATAGATTTATGAGATTAGCAATAACGCTGCCATGCTCTTATTATACATATTTATATAATTATGAGCGCGGAGGAGCAGCCCGCCGAACATCCTCAAAGAGAATACTTTGAAACAGCGGATACCGCCAGATGCCGAAAGGCGAGAATTAAGCCTCTAACAGAATAGGTCTAAACAGACCTACTTTACGTTTTGCACGTAGAAAGCGGCCGCTTGAGAGCGGCGCGAAAATTTAAGTTTATCGAGCGCGTTGCTCAGATAATTTTTGACCGTTTTATCACTCAGCCCCAGCTCCACCCCAATTTCTTTGTTGGTTTTGCCCTGAGCCACCAGCGCCAGCACGCGCTTCTCCTGAACGGAGAGTAAATCCATTTTGTTTTTGCCGGTCAATTCATTGCCGGATTTCAACCGGCCCATCACGCGGCGAATGACCGAAGGATCCAGAATGCACTGGCCCGCGCCCACTTGCTCAATGGCGCGCATCAACTCGACGGAGCCGACTTCTTTCAATAAATAACCGTCAGCCCCCGCCGAAATCGCCTCAAAAACCGTTTCATCATCGGCGAAAGAAGTGAGAAAAAGCACATGCACGACAAAACCCAATTGCCGGATCTGGCGGCAGGCCTCAAAACCACTCCCATCCGGCATGCGGGCATCCAGCAGCACGACATCCGGACGAAGCCGCCCCGCTTCCGCCACTGCATCCGCCACGCCACCGGCTTCACCCACAATTTCAATTTGTGAGGAATCTGCCAGCAGCGCGCGCAATCCGGCGCGGACTACTTCATGATCATCAACTATCAGCAGGCGGATGGTTTTGCGTTCGTGGAGGGTCATCATCATATACTAATACGGATTCAGTTATCATGCGCTATTTCGCAATGCAACTACTAATGTCAACCCGACAGGTATAAGAATTTCCGGAAGGGACTGCTAATGGCCCGCGCGCAAAGACGTTGCACGTCGCAATTACTTGATACTGAAAGCGCGGTAAAACGAACGGATGGTGTTCGTATCGGGGCTGTCCAAAAATAATTGCGTTCCGGAATCCTCCTGCAATTCCAGCGTAACCCCGTCCACCCAATCCACCAGGTTGGTGCTCGTCTGCAAAGTGAAGACCTGGTCGGTAAGCCCCGAAATCAACAACAGATTCTGCGAAGTCGCCCGCCCCAAACTTTGAAATTGAATCGGCGACAACAGCGGCGTGATTTGCGAACGCACAATCGCTCCCTCCACTCCCACGGCAAGCAACTGCCCATTCAAAGTGTCCAGGCCGTAGAGTGATTTTTCCGTAATCGTGCCAATGTTGGACCAGGTGACGGCATCCGCGCTGGCCAGCACGGTCCCCTGGTTGCCGACCACAAAGTAGGTATTGGACAGCCAAATCACATTGTTCAGCCACTTCGTCGTGTTGCTGGTCCGCTTGGTCCACGTCACGCCATCCGGACTCGTCAGAATAATTCCGTTCTGGCCCACCGCTACCAACTGATTGTTCAAGTAACGCACCCGGTACACCCAGTTCGTGGTGCCGGAGGTCCGGGCCGTCCAACTCGTACCATTGGGAGAAGTGAGAATGGTTCCGGCATCCCCGGTGGCGACATAACCTCCCGGAAAAACGGCCACACTGGAAAGGAACTTGGTGGTAGGCGTCGTTTGCAAAGCCCAATCAGTTCCATTCGCGCTCGTCAGAATCGTCCCCGTCCCGCCGGAAACCAAAAACAGATTCGCCGACCGGGCCACCCCTTGCAGATCGTTCGTGGTCGGCACCGAAACGGAATTCCAATACGTGCCCACCGTGCTCACCGGATTAACGATGGTGGTTAAATCGAGATTCGTGAACGTCACGTTGGTGATTACGTTGGGACTGTAAATCAGCGTGCCTTTGTTTCCCACCACCACCAACCCATTCGTGTCACCGCCCACGCCTAAAAAAATCGAGTTGGTCGCCGCATCCGGCACTGTCTCCAGATTCCAGGTAATGCCCCGCGAACTCGTCAGCACGGTCGCCTGATCTCCGGCCGCCACATAAAAATTAGGCGTGGCCACCATATCCCACAGCCAGTTCCGGTACGGTTCATGGCGCGTCACCCAGATGGTGTCCGTCGAGTTGGTTTTAAAGCCCTCGAACATCATGCCCGAACGTCCGGCGATAAAATAAAACGTGTCTTCCCAAACCCCGCAATAATACGTCCAGGCCGTGGCGGGCGCCACTTTGGCTGTATCCAACTGGTTCGCCCACGGGCCGGCAGCGCTGCTGCTTTCATTGAGCCACAGTTCTTTCTCGCCCATAATCAGCACCGTGTTATTCGTGCCGGTCACACCGTAAAGACTGTTCGTCGCTCCAGTCGTAATCGCCGTCCAACTCGATTGATTGCCGCTCCCGCTGGTCGTCAGCACCGTCCCGTTTTCACCCACGGCCCAGAACAGCCCGTTCACATACGCCACCTTATTCAAATGATTGGTCGTGCCGCTGGTCTGTTTGGTCCATTGGCCGTTGCTCGCGCGCGTCGCAATAAAACCAAATTCACCCACGGCCACAAACGTGCCGCTGCCATTCCCTCCAAAAGCCACGCTCCGCAGCCAATTCGTCGGGCTTTGCTTAATGGAATCCGCCGCCCAGGTCGCCCCATCCGAGCTGCTGTAAATCATGGCATTATCCCCCACCGCCACCGCCAGGCTGGATGAAGCCGCCACGGCGGTAAACCAATTCGCTGTGCTTAAACTCGCGGATTGAAAATTCTCCAGGGAATCCGCGTACAATAAAGTCCCGTTGGCGCCCGCAACCACCAGCCGCTGCCCTAGAAAGGTAACTCCCAGCAAAGCATTCGTGGTCCCACTATCCCACGGCTGCCAGAAAACCAGGTCCTCACTGGAAAAAATCTGCCCCCGTTCCGTCACTTGCACGGTTAACCCCAACCCGTATCCGTAGGTCATGTCGTAAACATTGCCGCCGTGCGGAGTGGGATTGGACCATCGCCAGCGGGTGGGTAAAGTCTGGCCCAAAGCAGGCCACATGGGAAAGAGAAACGCCCCCAGAACTGCCAGCCACAAAGCGCTAGCCATCCAGTTTGTAAATTTATTCACCATGAGCTTCATCTAACCCAGCGCAATTTTAGCTCAAGTGGACACTGGAAGCCAGCACCCTTTTATTGAATGAACAACTCGCGGGGGAGCATAAAAACGAATACTGTTCCGCTGGCCGAACTCGATTTCAGCAACAGTTCTGCTCCCAAATGGTTCGCCAACTGTTTGCTAATGGAAAGCCCAATGCCGCTGCCGCCTTTCTTCGTTGAAGTACAAGGGGTAAACAACCGGTTCTTTAATTGGGGTGGCAACCCCGCTCCCTCATCACTCACTTCGCAAAAAACATTGTCATCTGAACATGAAAAGGCAAGGGTTACCGTTCCCTCTTTGGGCGTTGCTGCCACAGCGTTATCGATTAAGTTGGTTAAAACCAGGATTACCAGGTTGGCTACCGGGGCTTCCACCGATCCCGCCGCATCCAGTTTTACCGCAAAACGAACTCCCGCAGTTTGCGCAATTGGCAATACCGCACTCTGAATCGATTCCGCAATGGTGGACAACGTTACCGCCCGATCCGACATGCCCCGCTCCTCCTGCAAAATGGCAAACACCTTGTTAATCATGCCCTGCATGTGATGCGTTGTATCCAATGCCGTTTGCCAGGCCGTATCAACCACCGCTCCCTTTTGCTGAGAAAACTGGCTGGAAACGATGCTTTGCAGCCCAAACAAAGGACTCTTTAAACCGTGCATCAGGTGCGCCGTGATCGCTCCCACGGCTGAAGTTTTGGCCGCCAAGGCCAATTCCTGATTGGCCCGCAATAGACTGGCCGATTGCTCTGCCAGCCGACGGTTGGCTTGCTGCAACCGCCGGAATGCCCAACTCACCCCGAACACAATGATGAAGCCACCCACCAGAAAAATCACGGCCGCTTGCAGCCGTAGAAAACGCTCCAGATTCGCAAACTCAGCGGCAATCGTCCGCCCTTCAATCAAAAATTCCGCCACGCCATAGAGTTTGGTTTGGTCTTTGCGGTGGAGCGGCACCAGCACCTGGAGCAAAGGCGCATCTTTGCTTTGGTCTGAGAGTGCTTGCGGCACCGCAATAAATTCCCGGGTCAAATCGGCATGTGCATTGAACCGGCTCACCGGCTGAATCCGGTCCAGCTCTCCCAGATCGGATGAGGGAAGTTTGCCGTCCGTGACATATTCAGGAAACGAGGTAACAAACTGGCCTGAACCATCGTACAACCGCGCGCCCACCACTCCTTTCAAACGAGAGGTTTGCAGCAAAAGCGCGAGTTGTGAGGCTGGGTCTTCGATGGAATACTGCGGGTCCGTTTCCGCTTCCGTCAACTGCTGCATCAACGCCACCGCGTGCAAAATCTCCCCATCCCGCGCCACAATCTGCTCACGTACCCGCGCCCGCAAAAAAGTCATCAGCACCAGGATCGTCGCCCCCAGCACCACCAGGATCAGGAGAATCACCGTCCCCGAAAGCCAACGCTCCCGCTGCTCTGGATTCGTAATTTCCTGTTCGGAATGGATCATCGCCTCAATGCTTCCTCACCGCCGATTGAAGCCAGTATCCGTTCCCTAAAATTCCAAGTCAACCCCCAGCATCACGGTATTCGCGTGGAATTCATCAATATCGCGGTTGGAAGTCAAAAACTCGTGCTCGTAATCCAGAAACAATTTGAGGTGTTTGTTGAGCGTGCGTTCACCACGAAAATTGAACTGATAATGAATCTTGTTTCGCAAGTCGGCATCCGTAGGACTGACCGTTTGCACCGGATAATCATAATAAGAAATCCGCGCCTGCGCCTTGAATTCCCAATTGCGATTATTGAAACGCAACTGCTCAAAAAATTGATACCGCCGGTAATCAAAAAATCCCGAACCGTTATCCTGCCGGTTCACGTAGGATAACCGCGTCAGCGAACGCCAATGGTGCTGGGCATCCCAAAAGTGGCGCAGCTCCAGCGTCACCGTGTGATCCAGATAATCCAGATGCGTGCCGGGCAGAATCAACCCGGCAGCATCCAGTTGCGGCGCGCGATCGTTCGGCCGGTATTCAAATTCATACGTCAGCGTCACCCGTGTCAGCGGGTTGAAATCATGCCCCAGAACCAGCTTCGGAGCATACACCCAGTAATCATCCAATGGCTGCACGAGTTTATCGCGCTCAACCGTAAAAGCGCCTTCCAGCCACCATAACCCCGGCAAATTATACTGCACTGAAGGAATGGCGCGCACCGAATGCCCGCGAACGCTGAAGGTGCGGGCTCCCCCCAATTGCGCATACTCATCCAAACTCGTCGTGGAATCCACAATCTGACTTTGGAAAAGATGTTGCAGAGTGAAACTCCCCTCCCACTCCGGACTGAAGACCCGCTTGACTTGCGCCACCGTGAAAACCGACATCTCATAGGTGGCCAGATGTCCGTTGGGATAATAATTGCCTTCCGCCGTGCTCACCAGCAAGACCTGTGTCCCGTCGAACGGCAAACGCACGGCGGACGCTTCCAGTTCACCATGCACGAGCGCGCTTTTTTCCACCGCTTGATGTCCGAGCAATAAATTATCCTTGTAGCCCGCTCCCATGCGGAGATTGAAACTCTGACTCCAGGCGGGCAACTGGTCCGGGATTTCTTCCTTCGGTTCAGCCGCGCGCACAGCATGGAAAGTTGCACATGCGACCACAGCCCAGAGTCCGATCTGCCAGGCTTGTTTTTGGATACTCAGCTTGCGCCCCACGAAAAGACCGGCCATTAAATCCTCGCGTTCACCCGGATCGGGTGGCCTTGCAATTGCCACCATTGAACTTTCATCTGCCGCGGCCTTCATCCTTGCCGCTATCGATTACTTTGCCGAGATCCGGATTCAGTTCACTCTTCATTTCTTTGGCCCGGTCTTTGGTGTCCTGGATGAATTCACGGTGCTGCTCTTTCCACTGATCCAGCAAATTCTTCAACTGCTCACGGATCGCCTCCCGTTGATCATCCGTCGCCGTTTTCAATTGTAATTTAAGCTGCTTTTGCTGGCTTAAATAATTCTCCCGGGCAGCTTGAAATTGAGTAATCAAATTCTGCATGTCCGAAGAAACCACCGGTTTATCCGGTCGTCCGGGATTCGCCGGCTTGCCATTCCCGTTCCCATTCCCGTTTCCGTTTCCGTTTCCGTTGCCATTTCCATTCCCATTGCCGTTACCATTGGAATTGCCCTTACCATTAACATTCGGATCATCCGAAGAAGGGTCCGTAGCGCGAGGAATAACTGAAGGACGCTGACTGATCGTTGGGTCTTTCTTGCTGTTCCCGTTTCCGTTGCCATTCCCATTCCCGTTTCCATTTCCTCCGGCCGCCTGGGTAATAATGGAATTAGTAGAACCTGAAAGCTCTATCTTAACGGGATTGTTTGTCGATTGAGCCTCGACTGGCCGCGCAAAAAACAAGCAAGCGAACCCCGTGCTCACCAACATAAGCACGTGGCACTTTCTCATTTGAGCCCGCTTAGATTGAAACAAACCCATCATTTAAATATGCCCCACTTTCGAGCCCGAACGATTCTCAAAAGCATTCAATCGCTTGCTTTGCAGTTTACGTACCAAACGAGCCAGCAATGCTTTTGCACCCTACGTTACGTTGCCCGGAACACAAGTGGTTTTCATCGAACGCACTGTCACCGCACAGGCTGATAGTGCCATCCAGCACTAGATTACACTGAGCCCCTACGCAATCAATATCGCATTCATAGCCCCTGTGGCAAAGCAAAACCATGGCAAGTCGGACCGAACCGGGTTTCTTCTACGTACAATTTCTGACCGCTACTACCAGCCACCGCTTAGACGTAAAAAAAGCCTCTCAAAATGAAAAATTTTTTTGGCAGGAGCCGTTCGGCACTGGAAATCCATGTCCAAAAAATGGCAACTTGAAAGACATCAGAGTTGAGAATGTTGACAGCTATCCGATCTCATTGGAGGAATCAAAACCATCCCCACCGCTCACTCGCCATAAACATTACTCATTGAAATAAAGCAACTTATGATTACATCTCAAAAACCCGGACAACTTCCGCATAATTAAGAAAGTTCCCGGTTTGCATGCCCGCACTATTCTTACTTGTCGCTGGCCATAGCGGAGAATCTGCTCCGCCGCCATTCCACTCTCTTCCCAAACGGAACTTTATCTCCGTCACCCACGTTCAAAGCTCGCTTTGAGCATCTCCACGACTCATTTTCGATTTGAATTTGCCCCCTCGCCTGGAAATCCTCCATTTCAAGGCAGGTTCAGGGAATCCGGGCACCTGAAGTGTTGGGGCGCTTCTCTTTCCGCTTGCGTTGAACCTTTTTTATTCCATAGTAGCACCCGTTAATCGAGTGACGACGAAGCTGGTTACCGTTGGAAATTCGCCGTCAAATTTCTCCGGCCTTTCGGCAACGAACCGGCCCGGAAATTTGGCCGCCGACAGTTCCAGGCTGAACTTGTTGCGTCTCACCGGTTTTAATTGGAATGGGGTCGTAGCTCAGTTGGTAGAGCGTCTCGTTCGC
>JBEHZA010000169.1:0-9449 GCA_048497895.1 Verrucomicrobiota bacterium | reverse complement strand
CCCGCGATGATGCGCAGGAGCGTGGTCTTGCCGGAACCGGAGGGACCGAGCAAAGCGAGCAATTCGCCGGGTTTCACGCTGAGACTGACATTGTCCAAAGCAACGAAATCGCCAAACCGTTTCGTGATATTGAGGGCTTCAATACTCATAGAATAGAACCATTACCGTTCCGTGACTTGATTTACGTAGTTTCTCCATTCCACGTAACTTTTCAGACCGAGCGTGACAAAGGCGAGCAACGTCAACAACGAAGCCACCGCAAAAGCGGCCACGAAATTGTATTCGTTGTAAAGAATTTCCACGTGCAAAGGCATGGTATTGGTCTGGCCGCGAATATGGCCGGAGACCACCGAGACCGCGCCGAATTCACCCATGGCACGGGCATTGCAAAGGATAACGCCGTAGAACAATCCCCAGCGGATATTGGGCAGCGTAATCCGCCAGAAAGTTTGCCAGCCACTGGCGCCCAGCGTCAAAGCGGCGAACTCCTCGTCGTTGCCCTGAGCCTGCATCAAAGGAATTAATTCCCGCGCCACGAAAGGAAACGTGACAAAAATAGTCGCCAGCACGATGCCGGGAACCGCGAAGATGATTTTAACATCATGATCCTGCAACCACGGCCCGAACCAACCTTGCAAACCAAAGATCAACACGTAAACGAGGCCGGAGATAACTGGTGAAACTGCAAACGGCAGATCGATCAAAGTGATGAGAAAACTTTTGCCGTGAAAATTAAATTTGGCAATCGCCCACGAGGCCGTCACACCAAAGACAAGATTCAACGGCACAGCGATCAAGGCCGAAATCCCAGTCAGCTTGATCGCCGACCAGGCATCCTCATTTTTAAAGGCGGCGAAGTATTCACCGGCTCCATGACGGAAAGCCTCCCGGAAGACCGCTGCCAGCGGCACAAATAAGAACAGCCCAAGAAAACCCAAAGCCACGGCAATCAGCGTCCAACGCACCCAGAGTGGGTCACGAATGCCCCGCCGTCCATGAGACGATCGGTTTAACCGTGAGATAGCACCGCCAGCCATAAATTATTAAACGATCCGGAATTAGTGTTAAGCGCGAGCCTGACTCCACTTTTGCAGGAGGTTGATGCAGAACAGGAGCAGGAAAGAAAATACGAGCATTACTACGGCTAGAGCGGTGGCCCCGGCGTAATCGTATTGCTCGAGCTTGGTGATGATCAGGAGCGGAGTGATTTCCGTTTTCATCGGCATGTTGCCGGAGATAAAAACCACGGAACCGTATTCGCCCAACGCCCGCGCAAAAGACAAGGTAAAGCCGGTGAGCAACGAGGGCCATAACTCCGGAAAAATAACGCGCCGGAAGGTCTGCCAGCGATCCGCTCCGAGACTGGCCGCCGCTTCTTCCAACTCAGGTTCCAAATCCTCCAACACGGGCTGCACCGTGCGCACCACAAACGGGAGGCCGATAAAAGTGAGCGCCAGCAAAACGCCCAACGGCGTGAAGGCCACCTTGAAGCCGAGTGGTTCCAGGTGCTTGCCGATCCAGCCGTTTTTCGCATACACCGCCGTCAGCGCGATGCCTGCCACTGCTGTCGGCAGCGCAAACGGCAAATCCACAAACGCATCAACAATTTTCTTGCCGAAAAACTGGTAGCGCACCAGCACCCAGGCAATTAACAACCCGAAAGTTCCATTAATGAGCGCGGCCAGCAGCGAAGCGCCAAAAGTCAATTTATACGAAGCAACCACCCGCGGTGACGCGACCGCTTCCCAAAAGGCCGGCCAGGTCAGCGCGGCCGATTTCAAAAAGGTGCCGGCGAGCGGAACCAGAACCAGCAGCGTGAGGTAGAACAGGCTGTAACCCAGAGTCAGGTTAAAACCCGGCAACACACTGCGTTCTCTGAAAGCGAAACGGGCCATTACAAGTTAGGAGCGTACGCAATAAATTTGCGGTACTCCGTGAGGATGGTCTGCATAGCCACGACGAGCGCGCGTTCCTGCAAGTACTGCGGCGCGGCATGCGGAGTTTCAAAAATGATTTCAAAGGGCCGCGGGTTCAATTGGGGCGGCGCGGTTAAAACGCCCTGGTAGCCCTCATGAATAATGCCATCGCGGGCGGCAAAGCCATCGATGATCTCATTCTCATTCAGCGGCAGAATCTGGCCCGCCGCACTGAGCGCGGGCGCGAGCAAATGTTTGGTGAGCGTGGCGCCACCGACGAAACCATAAACCCCCGGACTGGTGTCATCCGCGTGCAACGAAATGAGGCCTTGAAAATGATGCGTCTGTAATTCCTGCTCCAGCAACTTCACTTCCGGTTCCGCGGAATTATTCCAGAATTCCCGGTTCAAATCGCGATTGCGGCGGGAATGGCGGGTGTTGTCTTCAAAGCCGGTGGGATTGCACACGGGATAGATAAACAGGCAATAACCGGCGGCGAAATCCGGATTCTGTTCCAGCAGGGAGAGGAATTGCACCAGCGCGTAGGAGGTGGCCGGTTCATCGCCATGGATGCCAGCGAAAATGCCAATGCGAATGGGTTCATCACCACCGCTTGGCCCTACGAAAACGTAGCGGGGCATCTCATACGGCTGACCGGCGACGTCAAAGCTGCCGGCGCTCTTGACGATCAAATTGGACGACTTCTCCGCCAGGCGCTCAATGGGCGCCAGGAGGTCAGCGAGCGAGCGAACGGTGCGTCGAACGGAACCAACGTTTTCCATGGGCTTGGATACTAGTGTGCGCATAGGATTGGTTAATAGTTAAATTTGAGCCCCACCGTTCGGGGATAATTCTGTCCGGGTTATTTGTTCAATTGATAGATAGAGTCAAACACGCCGCCGTCACGGAAGTGCGTCTGTTGCGCTTTTTGCCAGCCGCCAAAAACTTCGGACACGGTAAACAGTTGGAGCGGTTTAAACTGATCGCGATGCTTTTCCAGAATCGCCGGGTTTTGCGGACGAAAGTTATGTTTGGCGGCCAATTCCTGACCGACATCCGAGTAGAGGAATTCGAGATACGCCTTCGCCACCGCGGCGGTGTTATGCTTACCCACTACTTTGTCCACCCAGACGACTGGGTTCTCCGCGAGAATGCTGCTGAGGGGCGCAATCACTTGCAAATCGCCCGGCCCCAATTCCTTGATCGTGAGCGCGACTTCGTTTTCAAACGTTAACAACACATCACCAATGCCACGTTGCACAAAGGTGGTCGTGGCGCCGCGCCCACCGGTATCAAGGACGGGCACATTTTTGAACAGTTGGGTAACGAACGCGCGGGCTTTGGCTTCGTCATGCCCGTATTTCCGAAAAGCATATCCCCAGGCTCCAAGATAACTGTAGCGGCCATTGCCAGAGGTTTTGGGATTGGGAATGATGACGGAAATGCCGGGCTTGATGAGGTCATCCCAATCTTTAATGGCTTGGGGATTCCCTTTGCGGACGATGAAGAGAATGGTCGATTGATAAGGCACGCTCTGATTGGGCAACCGGGTGGCCCAATCGGCCGGAATCAGGTTGGCCTTCTCGTGCAGGATGTCGATATCGAGCGCCTGATTCATGGTGACGACATCCGCTTCCAAACCGTCAAGGACACTGCGGGCCTGTTTGCTGGAGCCGCCGTGCGATTGGTTAATGGTCACGTCTTCGCCGGTCTTTTCCTTCCAGTGTTTGGCAAAGGCGGCATTGTATTCTTTGTAGAATTCGCGCGTCACATCGTAAGAGACATTCAGCAGCGTCTGGCCGGCGGCGGCGCTGACGGGTGACGTCAGTAGCGCCACCGGCAAGAGCACGGCGAAGGCGAATTGGCTAAGGTTGGGTAATTTCACGGATAACTTTCCAGGTTGATGACTCTCTCCCCACGCCCGCTGCCGGGGAACTTTTGGCCGAGCGTGCTCCTTTAGTTTGAAAGAGGGTGGTCAGGACAACCACTCTGAGGGAGTGGAGTGGCGATGCCGAAACACCGCCACTCCAAATTTGCGCTTTACGGTTTGAAGATTTGATCAAACACACCGCCGTCATCAAAGTGCGCCTTCTGCGCTTTGCGCCAGCCACCGAATACTTCGTCGATGGTGAAGAGGGTCACTTTGGGAAACTGGTTGGTATATTTGGCCGCGGCCTTCTCCGAGCGGGGACGATAGAAGTTCCGGCCCGCAATATCCTGGCCTTCGTCCGAGTAGAGATATTCCAGGTAGGCCTTCGCAACGGCCTCCGTGCCTTTCTTTTTCGCCACGCGGTCCACAACCGAAACGGTCGGTTCCGCAAGGATGCTGATGGAAGGAGTCACGATTTCGAATTTATCCGCGCCGAATTCTTTGAGAGCGAGGAAGGCCTCGTTTTCCCACGAGATCAGCACGTCACCAATGTCGCGTTGCACGAAAGTTGTTGTCGCACCGCGCGCGCCGGTATCGAGCACCGGCACGTTTTTAAACAGCTTGGCCACAAAATCCTTGGCCTTCGCTTCGTCATTGCCGAATTTCTTCAGCGCGTAACCCCAGGCCGCGAGATAATTCCAACGGGCGCCGCCGGAGGTCTTGGGGTTGGGGGTCACCACAGAAATTCCGGGCTTGATGAGGTCATCCCAATCCTTGATGTGTTTGGGATTCCCCTTGCGCACCAGGAAGTTGATGGTGGAGGTGTATGGAGCGCTGTTGTTCGGCAGGCGCGTTTGCCAGGTGGACGGCAGCAACTTGGCTTTGTCCGAAATGGCATCCACGTCATAGGCGAGCGCGAGCGTCACGACATCCGCATCCAGGCCGTCGATCACGGCGCGGGCTTGTTTGCCCGAGCCGGCATGCGATTGCTTGATCGTAATGGTTTCGCCGGTCTTTTCCTTCCAATGCTTGATAAAGGCGACGTTGTAATCCTGATACAATTCACGCGTGGGATCGTACGAAACGTTCAGGAGGGTGACGTCTTTGGCGGCGGCAGCGACCGCAGACAGGACGAGTGCAGCCAGAATGCCGCTGAGTGTTTTGATCATATTTCCTTTCTTATGGGATATGTTTAAATAATTTCCGGCAGATTAGAAGCCAATCTGAAACCGGGTGAACACCAGATTTTCATCCTGGCGCGTGACCACGGCGGGAGCCGTCACGGCGGCAGAGGTTCCGCCACCGGTAAAGGAGGTGTGCGAGAAGCTGGTTAAAATGCGGACATTCCGGTTCAACCACCAGTTCAAGCCCACGGACCATTCATGAGCCGCCTGAGCGGACGAAGTGAGGTTGGCATACGTCGGGAACGTATTTTTATCCAGGCTCAACTCAGCCACCCGGGCAACCAACTGGAAAGCGCCCCAATCACCCGACAACGGAGCAAATGAATGCTTGGGAATAACGCCCGCCGAGTAGGAGAGATCTTCGCCAGTCAACACCCAGGAGGCGGTGACTTGCCACGCCGTATCCTGCAAGTAGGCATTGGCCGCTCCGTTCCGGACGCGCTGATCGGAAATGGCGTATTCAGCCAGCAAACCGAACGGTCCCCAGTAATAATACAATTGCGGAGAAAGCCGCCAGTGACCTCCCGCCGCGACGGTTGTTCCCGCTGCCGGATTGTAGGTGAAAAAGTTCTGCTGACCGTCCGTTTTGTAGCCGCCGGTAATACCGGTGGCCGTGGTTGTGTTCTGATAATCCCCACCCACCCCAAAGCCCAACCCTTGCAAGGCGATGATATCGGTCGGCTTGAACGGCTGGAAGAACAGACGGCCCGCCACGGACTTGCTGTCATCAAAATCGGCGTTCGTCGTATTGCCACCGTCAGCAATGCCGTTAAACAATCCCAACGCGTAATTCACGCTGCCACCAAAGGCTTCACCCCAAACCTGAATCCCCAAATCACGATTAGGCACCAGGTCCGTGACCAGTGACCGTTCGTTGAAAGGCAAATAGGAGTCGGATTGCAATAATTCCAGGCCGACGGGCGTTTTGAATTTGCCGATCTTAAATTGCAATTCCGGCGCCAACCGGTAATTCAACCAGGCGTCCTGCACTACGGGAGCGGCGGTTCCGCCAAAGTCCGGCACGAATTGGAAATCGAAATCCTTGTAAACAGTGCCTTCAATGATGGGACGCACGCGGCGCAGAATAAAACCATCATTGCCCTTGATCCCGTTATCTCCAAAAAAGGCGCGATAGTCCGTTTGAATCAGCCCTTTTAACTTAAGATTGAAATTCCCATCCGCCGTCCCGAACGAAAAACCTTTTTCGCCAATGGTAATTTTGGGCTGTTCCTTCACTTTGGCGTCGGTCGCTTCCTTATCGAGTTCATATTTCCGGTCTTGAACCTTCACCTTTTGTTCCAACTCTTCAATGCGCTTGATGAGCTTTTGAATAGTTTCACTCTGATCTTCCGCGTGCGCAATGCCCGGGACAACTTGAGTGCCAATGATAGCCGCCACCGCGACTAGTCGCTTAATCTTCATTTTGTGCTTTTCGTAATACATTTTAAGGTGACTCCGGAGGTGCGGTGGTCTGACCTGGTCTCGTTCGGTTTGGTTGGGCGTCCGGTGGGCCGGTAAGCCGGTAAATTATTCGTTTGTCTTGCGGTCCAGCCGCACTTTTTCCGTGCGTTCGATCTGTACCACGCGGGAATCGTGAACCACGATCTGCACCACTCCGTAGCGAAGCGATTTTACCTGCTGCTGGACCACATCCAGCCAGGATTCGTGATCGGCTTCAGTTTGAACTTTCTGCGTTTTATCGGCGGTGCTCATACATCGTTCTTTTTATTTATGAGGACAGGTTAATTCAAATCTACACTAAGTCAATAGATATTGTTATAATTTTTACAACAGACTCATTTAAAACGAGTTAAATCCCTATAAAAACAGTCGAAACTTAATCTTGAGGAGAATTATGTAGATTGTGCTATAGTCGGAGTATGAAATTGTCGCTGCGTGGTGAATATGCTCTGCGGGCTTTGGTGGTGCTGGGACTGCATTATGATCAGAGCGTGATGCCGATTCAGGTCATTTCCGAGAAGCAGAACATCCCGAAACGGTTCCTCGAACAGATCCTCAATGACTTGAAATCTGCGGGCGTCGTTGAGAGCAAACGCGGCATTTCGGGCGGTTACCGGCTGCGCCGTGCGCCCGACCAAATTACGCTGGCAGAGGTGATCCGCCATCTGGAAGGCCCGCTGGCACCGGTGGGTTGCGTGAGTGAGAAATTTTACAAGGCCTGCACCTGCCCGGATGAAGCAAAATGCGGTATTCGCAGCGTGATGAAAGACGTGCGGGAAGCCATCGTGAAGGTGCTGGAAACCGTCACTGTGGCCCAGCTTTGCGACCGGGTCCGCCAATTGCAGGGGGACGTCGTCAACCTCGGCGACTACGTCATCTAAAAAAGCTCCACGCATCTGCTTCCAGCCATGGGCTTTGGCGGCATTTGATTGGAGGAAATGTGTTTTCTTTTCGGCTTCCATACGGTATCCTCTCAACGTTCATCGAGCCAAAACGAAGGCAACGATTACCCCATGAAGGCTAAGAGCAATCAATCGACTCGCTGCGGCGTGCTCGCCGGCGGCAACTGGATCATTGACCAGGTCAAGCTCATTGACGTCTATCCAAAACACGAGCAACTGGCCAATATCCGCGGCCAATCCCAAGGCACGGGTGGCGCACCGTATAATGTGTTGCTGGACCTCGCCAAACTGGGCGCGGAATTTCCGCTGGCAGGCGCCGGCTTCGTCGGCAAAGACGCGTTGGGCGAAGAAATCCTCGCCGATTGCGCGAAGCATAAGATCGACACCAAATTTCTCACCGCCACCGCCAAAGCTCCCACCTCGTACACGGATGTGATGACCGAACTCAACGGCGGCAGCCGTACGTTCTTCCATAACCGCGGCGCGAATGCGCTGTGGAATGGCGACGATCTGAATTTCAAGCGCAGTAAGGCGCGTATTTTTCATTTAGGTTACCTCCTGCTGCTGGATGCGATTGATGCACCGGATAAAACCTACGGCACGCGCGGAGCCGCCTTGCTCGCTGCCGCCCAAGCGGCCGGGCTCAAGACCAGCGTCGATGTCGTCAGCGAAGACAGCGACCGGTTTGCACGAATCGTTACGCCCGCGCTCAAGCACACGGATTACTGCATTCTCAACGAGATCGAAGCTGGCAAGACGACCGGCTTCAAAATTCGCCAGGCCGACGGCAAACTCGACACCGTGGCGTTGCGCCATGCGGCGGGGGCGTTGCTGCAACTCGGCGTGCGCGAACTCGTGGTCGTGCATTTTCCGGAAGGCGGGTTTGCGCGCACGCGGGACGGCAAAGATTACTGGCAATCCTCGCTCAAGCTGCCCGCCAAATACATCGCGGGCTCAGCGGGTGCAGGGGATGCGTTCTGCGCGGGGGTGCTCTACGGTCTCCATGAAGAATGGGATTTGCAACAATGCCTGCTCACGGGCGTTTGTGTCGCAGCCGCTTCACTCTCTGATCCTACCTGCACGGCGGGCGTCAAAGACTTGAAATCCGCTCAGGCGCTGGCGAAGAAATTCGGCGTGCGGCCGGCCTTGGAACGCGAAGGTTAAGCTGCGTCCGGTCGTTAATGTTTCGGCGCGAAATCGGGGTCCACGGCAGTAATTTTCTTCCGGGTATCCACGTGAGCCCGGACCTTTTGCTCCAGCACATCGACCGGCTTGAAATATTCCGCATCCTCGTACAACACGATCTTAATCAGGTACGAGCTTTTCATTTTCACGTTCTGGACCGGCCCATGCCGCACCACGACATCCTTCGCGCCCGGCTTTAATTGCGTCCGGTAAATGATCGGATTTTTCTTGTTGTCGGGATTCTCCAACTGCGCTTCGAGATACAACGTGTTCGTGTGCTCCTTGATGACCTTGGCCTCAAAGTGGTAGCCCACCGCGTATTGCGTGGCGATAAAGCCCACCACTTTCGATTCCAAATAGATGCTCATCTCCGGCGTGGGATCAGTGCCTTTGGCGCCCTCCGCGCGGATGCCCGTGATATACAACTCCGTCTGCGCGCGTAGCGGGCTCACCAGACATACCCACACAACGAGTAAACTGCCCAGCCTGGCCAGACGTTCAGTCGAGCGAGCCCCATTCACCACCCGCCGGGGAAATTCAGTGTGCCACATCACGCGCCACCGTAAGACCGGAGCGCAGCAGTGGCAAACCTTAAAGCGCACCACCTCCTGGACTTTTCAAAGAACGATTGCTGATTGCCCTGACTCCTGCTGGAATAGTCCGCACTGGATTAATTACTGACTCATCTATCCAAGCCGTGGCTGCTGAACTGAATTTTGAATTGATCTTGAACGACGCACCCGTCGTGCCACCGCGCGCGCCGCAACCACTCGCCGAGGAACTCGCGAGCTTTCAAGAATTCGGTGAAACCACGCGCCAGCTTCAAACCCAATACATCGATGCCCTCGGCGCACCGCACACGCTGACTACCTTCGTCAACGAATTCTGGACTGCGAAACAGCGCGCCGCGAACAACCTGCACGAGATTTCC
>JBEHZA010000168.1:0-9488 GCA_048497895.1 Verrucomicrobiota bacterium | reverse complement strand
CTTCGCCATAGCCGCGATCCGCTACCCGAAGCCCCCCTCCACTATTTCCTCTCAAAACTTGCGAACACATCCCAGCCGTGTTTGTCTCACATGACGAACTCCCTGCGAAATTCGCAGGAAATGCGAAGTGCCTATGAAGAACGGTAAATTAAATTTGATCCACCGGTGGTTGCTTGCCCTCTCTCTGCTGATTGTTACGCTGCTCCACACCTCCTGCGGTAACCCGGAAATTAAAAAACATCGAGACCCCGTCCCCAACGTCAGCCAGGTCGTCACTCCGCTCTTTCTAAACCGTGATCTCGCCCTCCTCTTCACGAATATCGCTGGCTTTACCGCCAAAGTGGAAGTGGACCGCCCCGCCGACGCCGTTCCCAGCCAGCCCGCCCACCTTTCCGGCGAATTGCTGGGCCGGAATGGCAGCCTGTTGTTTATTCTCGAACGAACCGATGGCCGCTGGGAAGCCAAAGAAATTTCCCGCTGGGGCCTGACTTTCCTCTGGAATCAGGCGGAGAAAGCCGGTTTTGTGCTCAATGAACCGCTCCAGGGTTACGCCCCCATTCGCCCCGCCTTTGAACCTATGCCGCACTACGAACTCACCGCACTGGGAAACGAAACGGTTAATAATACCCTATGCGCGAAATCGCGTCTCTCCTATCAATCCGTTCCCGGAGCCATCATCTCTTACACCCTCTGGCGTTCACCGGATTTGAAAGATTTTCCCGTGAAAATTCAGGCGACCGATGGTCATTCAATCACCACCTGGACCTTTTCCAAAATTCAATACGTTAAACTGCGTTCGGATGCGCTCGAAATCCCGGCGGGGTTCACCCGCTATGAAAGCAATGAAACGATGCTCGATGAAATCACCCGGCGCGAATCTCAAGCGGAACGCGGCGCCTTGCGCTCTCTCCGGGAGTATTATGAGCGGAATCCGTATGGCGAAGGCCGTCCCAAAGAACCAGGCCGATAACATCTCTTGAGAACTCCCTCGGGCCACTCGTCAAGGTCACGGCTCGCGCACCAGTCGAAAACCGATATACGAGCTTTTCGCATCCGGCAAACTGCCGCCCCGGAAGCTGCAACGTAAATTATTCGGCCCCAGAAACCAGCTTCCCCCACGAATCACCCGCTCCGTTTCCGTCTCCGCATTGACCGGGTCATTCGCTGGCGCGTTCGCATAAAAGCCGAACCCATACCAATCCTGGCACCATTCCCACACGTTGCCGTGCATGTCGTAAAGCCCCCACGCATTCGGTTTTTTAGTGCCCACCGGATGCGTTTTATTTCCGGCATTGGCGGTGTACCAGGCGTAATCGCCTAAACTCTCCGGCGTAATCGCCGCGCCCTCTTTGGTCTGCCCATAAACCCCTTCCCCACCCGCGCGGCAGCAATACTCCCACTCCGCTTCCGTCGGCAGACGGTATTTATCTTTCCCCTCTTTCTTGTTCAGCGCCGTGAGAAACGATTGCACCTCCGCCCAACTGACGGATTCCACCGGCAAATTCTCCCCTTTAAAGGCTGAAGGCTTTTTTTTACCTCCCATCACCGCCGTCCACTGCTTTTGGGTAACTTCGTATTTTCCGATCAAAAACGGTTTGCTGAGCGTGACCTTATGCGGTGGACGTTCGCACTCGTCAAAGCGCGTCCAGGCCTCTTTCGCCTTCAACTGCGCCTTCAATTCATCCGCCGCGCCCATCGTAAACGTTCCTGCTGGAATGGAGATGAAGACCATGTCCTGATAAGTAACCTCCTCAAAATCCGCGGCGTTTACCGTTAGCCAGCCGGATAAAAAGACCAGCAGCCAACCCGCAATCAGCAAGCGTTTCAAGGCCGCGTTTGCCTGCGCAAAGAAACTCATGCCCTTTTAATATACGACAACGGACCGCGCTCGTTACGCCCTTTGCCTTTGGGATCGATATCGCTCAAATACAATGCCGTCGCATACACATCGCCGTGATTGGGCACTGAAGAACGCGGGTCCGCCGTTTTATCCGGTTTCAATTGTCCTGTCCGCGGATCATACGCCGGATCAACCCCGCCATCCGGCATCAACGGCAGCGCCAGCAGCGACTTCTCGCCCACTCCGCCGTATTGCGTGTTGCCCTTCACCTTGCTGCCCAGAAACGCGCAGGAAGTCACCTTCCAATGGGCGCTGATGTCCTGCCCGTCGATTTCCTTTTGTTTCCCCTGATCGGTTCCTTTTTTCGCAGCAATATCATCCACGGCCCCGTGAATTGTACGGCCAAATTCCGAGGTGAGCACAATGTTCGTGTGATCGTAAAGCGACTTCCCGGTGCCTTGATATTCCGTATTCCTCAACCGCGCCACCAGTGCGTGCAACGGCTCCCATAAATCCTCCTTCATCATCGTCGTTTGGTCCGGCATGCCAATCGGCGTCTTGCGATCCCGCGCCCACAACGAGCCACGATTCTTGTGCGAATCAAACCGGCGGATGTCCCGCGACTCGATAAAGAACCCGCACGACAATCCCGCCCGCATCAATTCATACGTCATCATCGCCTGCACCTTGGAATGCGGCGAAAATTTACTGCGCGCCTTATTACCGTTCACACTCCGATACGTAATCAGTTCATCTGCCGGCTGCACGTTAAACTCCTCTTTGAGCGCCTGATCGGTAAACAATCGCAGCAACATCGCCCGGTCCAGCTTCATCCCCTTCGCCGCCAGTTGCAGATAAATTTCCCGCGCCGAATTATAGCTCTTCACCGCCTCAATGTGATCATCCTTCAGAAACTCATGATGCGCATCATCGAGAAAACGTTGAATCTCCTTGTTCACCGTATCGCCGGAGTCCTCCTGCATCTTCAACAAAAAGCGTTTCAACTTCGCCGGCGTGCCCGCATAAATCGTATGCGCATGCGCCGGTCCCAGCGCATGATAATAACCGCGCCGCCCCGTGTATTGCACCTCGTTCAATTCCCCATCCGAGAGCCACCAATGCCACGATAGATTCGGCAGCACATACGATTGGCCATACACTTCCGCAAACGCCTGCATCACGGAACGCTCGTCATCCTGCCGTTCCTCGGTGTTTTTGAAGCTGTAATGCCCCATGTGCACTTTGAGCCGTTCACTGGAATGCCCGCCCCCCGTGTGCATGGAACTCAGGATGGCCATGTCCTTGAACAAATCCTTGCCAGGCGACGCCAGATACCCGTAACGCAAGCCCCCTTCCTGATAAATCCCATACCCCGGCTGCCCGAACTTCAACACGCGATAACGTTCTTCCGTGATATTATCGAGCCGCTTGAGCACGTTGTTCTCCGTCATTACCGGATTGAACATATCGTAACCGCTCCAGCCGCCTTCCAGATACCAGTAGATGAGAAAATGCGGATTACTGTTCGCCTTCGCCGCTTGCGCCGCCACCTTTTCCGCCCGCCCTTCGCGCGGCAAACCGAAGGTTGCGAAGTACCCGAGAAAATCCGCGCACGTCAACGCCGCCGCCGAAAAGCCTGCCCGCTTCAAAAACCGGCGGCGGCTGAAGTGTTGCTGCTCCGTATGGTCCGGCGCGACCAGCTTGATATCCGGGGCGACCTCGCAAGGTTTATTCATGGATTAGCCGTGGTAGAAGATTGAAGTTGTGCCCGCAACCCGGTCGCCGCACTGGCTTCCGCGTCCGGCCGGATCATCGGTCTGCCTTCCAGATATTCCGGCGAGATCAACAGGGTGCGAATAAGACTGCGGATCGTGTAATGATCCTTCTGGAGTTGATCCCAAATCTTTTTATAAAGCGCGCGCTCATCCTCTTTCCACCGCATTTGCCGCCCCAGATAGAACGTGCAATGCGTATCAATAATCGTCCGGATAAACCGCTCCTTCTTCACCGCTTGCGTGGCAAACGCCTCCAATCCTTCCCCGGCAAACGGATAACCCTCCACCAGCTTTCCATCGCTCGCTTCGATTGGCAGGCCGTACTCATCGTGAATGCGGAAGCGTCCTTCATCCGTCCAGAAATTCCGCTGCATCGCCAGCGGCGTGAGCACCTTGTGGCAACTGTAGCAAATCCCATTCGGGTCCACTGTGCTCGCCGCCGTCGAGCCTTCCCGTTGCTCCACCACTTCCGGCGGCACTTCAAATACGTAACCAAGGAACAACATCGCCACCTGCGCCGCGTAATTGTAATGCGGCAAACCCGGTTTGCCTTCGATGAAACCCTGCGTCGTCAGCACACCCGTATGCCCATAATAAGCCGGCCGCGACTGCTTCTTGAAACCGGTATCCACCGTGTAATCCGCCGTGAGTATCTGTTGAAACGGCAGATCATTGAACGCGATGTAGCACCACAACCGCGCCGGTTCATCCTGCACCTCCGTCCCGTGGCTTTCCAAATATAAGCGGATCCGATGAAAGTAAAAATCTTTAAACTCCTGGCTGTTCAAATAGCCATCCACCATTTGTTCCCACGTTGCGCCACTGGTCAGTTTGACCAGTTCCGATTGCGTCGGCGGACGTCCTGTTAAATCCAACGCCAGCTTCACCAACTGCAACCGTTTCTTCTCCGCCACATTCTGCGTCGTTTCCAATGCTGGCGGGCGCGTGAACAGAAAATCCGGATGTCGCATCAACGCCCGGCACAGCGCCACCCAGGCCGCCTGCTGCAAGCTCCGGCGTGGGGCCGTGAATTTCAAGACCGGCCCATTGCGCGTCAGCTTCACCTTCGGCCCTTCCACCTGTTTCCACGTAAATTTCAGTTTGCTCCCCTGCACCGTATATGAGGAGGAAGCATCCATCGTCACTTCCGCTTCACCACGCGCCCGCGCGGGGTAAACCAATTGAATAATCGGTGCCGATTGCTTCGCTTTCACGATCAACGGCACCCGCAATTCGTTGCCTGCCTTGCCCGGGAAATTAACCTGCACGCGGTAGAACGATTCCGGCTTCCACCCTTCCGTCGCGCCCTTTTTCACCGACGGCTTGAACCGCAGAAATAATTCCCCCTTGTGACTCTTGCCATCGTGAACCGGAGTCCCCACTTTGTTGTAGGATTTGAACTTGCCCGAATCAAAGTCCTCCCATTTATCAAATCCTTCCGCTTCTTTGCTATCCACCAGAAAACCCGTCTCCTTATCGCCCGGCACAAACCGGATAGCGCTGGCCGTCACCCGACCGCGTGTATCCTTGTTATTGATTTCCACCAGATCGGACTCGCCAAACTGAAAACGGCCCGGCAATTCAAGATAAGGAATATTATCCGCGCTGGAATCGTAATGGAAATGCGCTTCCCCTTTCGGTGGCACGGCGGGAGGTGAAGCCAGCGCCAGCGTATTGCTGCCCTGCGAAAAAACTTCTACCAGCACATCCCGCGCGTTAATCGAATTCCGCCGCCAAACCACCGCCATTTCATAATCTCCCGCTTCGGTCACGGAAACCGGTATCTGCACGTAACTGACCGTTTCCTTCTCGATATTCCCGTCCTCAAAAGTCGTCACTCCACTTTCCGTATTAATCTTCCAGGCTCCATCCGCCTGCACCGCCGGATCTGTCGCGGGCAGCTTGCGCCATTCGGTCGTTCCCGCCTTGCGCAATTCAATTCCGTAAAACGAAACATTCCCGAACGTATTCACGTTGCTTAAACGCAACCGCTGCCCGGCATCATCCGGCTTGAAATTGAATTTCTGGTTCAATACGTGCCGTGTCAACTCGCCTTTTCCGCTCTCCCCTTGAGACTCATCCACCAGTTCCTGATACAGCCCGTGAAAATCGCCGCTCACCGGAATGTTCACCATCCGCGTGGCTTTCAAGCCAGTGGCCGGGTCTTCTACCGTGAGTTGAAAACTAAGTTCCAGATCGGTGCCGAGAATTTCGTGACGCGCGTGATAAACACTCCGGATCAGGTTGAAGGATTCCTGCATTTCCTCTGGTCGAGGTTCCCGGTACAGCATCGTTTGATAAATGCGGGCGATTTCCTTCTGATAAACCGCGTCCGGCTTCACTTGTTTTTCCGGTGAAACAATTGTATCCGGACGCCCCAGAAACGGACCCGTTTTCAAGGTATAAGCCCGGTCTGCCACTTCGCGGGAAACCATTTCCAGACCCGAGAGAAAAGAGGAAGAAGCCCGGCTGCTCTCGTTAAAGCGTTCCTTAAAATCTGCTCCGCCAAACAACGCGAGGTTCTTTTGGAACAGATCCTCTCCTTCACGCACGCCGTCATCTCCAAAAATTGTTTGAATCTTCCCCCGTAACTGACGGTAAGTAATGAATTGATTATCCAGCGATTGCGGCACTGCCCCGGCATAACTGACCGTCAACGCCGAAGGGAAATGCTCATCCGCCCGGCCCGCAATATTCATGACTTCGCTCAGAGAATTCAGGCACTCCTTCAACTTATCGATTTCCGCATCCGTCCACGGCACGGCATGCTTCCCTTTGGGCATTCTCGTCTTGGGATTATCCGTCGAAACCCGCGCCAGGAAAGTATCCGGCCCTTCCATGAACAGAAAACCGCCATTCATCAGCGCCTTGAAGTCATTGGTCGGATTTCCGCTCAGCACCAGTGGCGATTTTCCGTCCGGTTCATGGCAACTGACACAACTCTCCCCTTGTTCTTCCCGCACCAGCAAAGGCATAATGTCACGTTGGAAGCGGGCGAAAGCCTCGGACTGTTCAAGCGGCTTGGGAGCCGTCAACCGGCTGGCTGCTTTGGCTAACTCGCGGGAGTGCGCCACCTGTTGCCGCCACACCAGAAAACCCGTCCCCAGAGCAATAATGCCCAGCAAGACCAGCCATTTGCTCCGTTCGGACTTCATCATTTAACACACACCGGGCCAACAGGTTGAATCGGCATTTCGACTCCACGCTCCAAACGTCTTCGGGAGTCATTTTTGGACGTTCGGTAAACCCATATATTCAAGCCTCAACGCGAAAACTGGCCTGATGCCCCAATGTTTTACGGCGCGAGATTGAATTGCCCCGCAGCAAAACGCTACGGGGCTCGTCTGGAAAGACGACTCTCACCCTCCAAAGGTTTCACAACCCGTTGTAATATCCTCAGTTCGAATTTCTTTCGGATTTCGTCATTCGAGCTTCGGGTTTCCCCTCAGGGTATGGGCGGCAACTTCGCTCCCACGTACACCGCCCGATGCCGGTTATCATCAAACGTAAAATGCAGATATTGTTTATCCGCACTCACAAATCCATCCGGATACGCCAGCTTCCCCTGCGACCCATCCACTGACTCCGGCACCAGCACCCGCCGATAAGGCCAGGTCTTCAAGCCATCGAAACTAATCCACAACGCCAGCGGGCTGCGTTGTTTCGGATTCGGATTATGCAACATGGCCACTGCATCACCGCCCAGCGGATACAGCGTCGCCTTGGAACCGGGATTGGGAATCTCCGTTTTCGTCGCAAAAGCGGGCCACGTTAAGCCACCGTCTTTGGATTCCGCATAATATAACACTCCACCCAACCCATCTCCGCGAATCACCATCGCAATCCGGCCGTCCGATAACTCCGCAATATTATTCTCCGCCCAGCCATAATAGTGGTCGTCCGTGGAAATCCGGATGTCTCCATGTTCCTCCCACGTCTTACCACTGTCTTTGCTGATGATGACGCCATTGCGCGGATTGCTCACGTAATAGCCCACTTGCTTCCATTGATCCGCTGGCAGTGGTAATTTCGTATCCGGCCCGAGATAATGCTGGAAAGGCAGTATCACCCGTCCGCCCCGCGCATTAATATGATTCCGGATAAACGTGCTGTCCTGCAATCGCCCCGGCACTGGCTCGGGCGCGCTCCATGTGCGGCAAGAATCATCGCTGTGCGTCATCCAGGATTTCCACGCGCCATATTTGCCCCCGTGCGTGGAGAAAAATAACGTGCAGCGTTGGCCCAATACCATCAATTCCGAAGGCACCAGCGCCGCCGTATTGCCTTCGCGTTTGACGGCCAAAGCAACCGGCTCCATCGCCGTCCACGTTTTTCCCTGATCCAAACTGCGCGTCAAAAAAATCTGATTTTGCGGCAACGGTTCATGATCCCCGCCGCCCAGCATAATCATCACCCATGAGCCATCCGGCATCGGACGCAATGTCGCATCGCACACCAGTTTGTCCGGCGTCTTCCCATCGAATACAATCGTCGTGCGATCCAGCTTTGCATCTTCCACAGCCTGTTTATCCCAATCGATCACCGGTTTAGCAGCGACCGTTTTCACCGCTTTCCCCGTCGCTTTGTTCACCAGCAAACGCGGTTTGGCTGACGCTGATTCAAATTTTCCTGCCAACACATCCGCTTCCGTGAAACGCGCCATCAATATTTCACGATCCTTCGACCGATTGTGATCGTAGAGAATCGAGATTGTTCCATCGGGAGCTTGAAAACCATCCGGATACGAAACGCCTTCGCGTTCATCCAACATCAACCCTTGATTCCACGTCCTGCCCTCGTCCTCGGATAAAAACGCCATCAAATGCGAACGCGTCGCCGTGCGTTCATCGATGCGTCCCAATTTCACCAGCAACAACCGCCCCGAAGCCAATCGCCGCAGGAAAACCCGCGCGTTGATGTGTTTAATCGCCGAAGGCTGTGCCGCAGTCCACGTGCGCCCCTGATCGGATGAAAAACTTTCCGCCAATCCATACGTCGTGCGGATCAACATCCACAACCGCCCATCGCGTAACTCCACGAACATATGTTCGTCAAACTCGCTTTTCGGCACTTGCACTCCGCCCCGCCGTGACCAGGTTTTCCCTTGATCGGTGGAAACAAACACGTGCGCCATGCGTTGATCATCCAATTCATGAAATTCCCCACGCAATGACGGCGGATTAATCATTCCACGCGTCCACAGCGAGATCGGCATCAGCCATTCGCCATTCTTCAACACCACCGGTTTGTTCAACGTCGCCCCGTGCCAGATGCGCCGCGGCTTCGACCACACCGGCTGTTCGTCATCCGGATTGTCACACGTAATCGCCCATACGCCGGCGCGCCCATCGAAATAACCCATCGATTGATCGTAGAACAACCACAGCCGTCCGCTGGGATCGGTCCAGAAATTACCCACCAGTGCCCGTCTCGCCAATCCACTTGGCGCATCCGCTGGATCAATCACCAATCGCGGCTTCGACCACGTGTTGCCGTTATCATCGCTCGTCGCCGCCACAAAGTATCCACGCTCACTATCGCCACCCGCCACCCACGCCGCCCAAATTCTCCCCTTCGGCGTGCGGTCCATACCAATCACCATCGCGAAACTGCGCGCTTCATCCGCATATTCCGGTCCGGGAGAAGTGTTAATCGGCACCGGCTCCATGGCCAGATCCAGTTCCGCTTGAGTCACGGCGTTCGTCAATACGTCTGCCGCGCAGACAATCTGGCTCGCCATAGCGAGCATCATCGTGAAAATGACTCCTCCAAACATACGTCCACCCCAACCCGTCGCTTTGCCGCTGCCAAACATTTTCAAAAGATAGACCAGTTTAAATTCTGGGATCTTCCCGTTGTTATGCCGGAAACAG
>JBEHZA010000167.1:0-9505 GCA_048497895.1 Verrucomicrobiota bacterium | reverse complement strand
CCCCCCAACCCCCCCCCCCTTCTTCCTTCCTTTCCCCCCCACAGCCACAGTCCACCAGCGATTACGCTTTCCCTTTCCGATTGCGTCATTTCACGGGACTTCGTAGGGTTTAGGCGCGAAAATGAATCCCTACTACCAATTGGTTTCTGAATACGCCCGCTTTGCGAAAGAAGGGAAAAGCTATCCGCTGGGCGTTTATAATCCCCTGCCCCATCCGGCCCTCGATCCCAACGCTCCCAAGGCGTTGATCTTCGCTCCGCATCCGGATGATGAGGTCATTATTGGCGGGCTCGCCCTGCGCTTGCTGCGCGAGGCAAAATGGAATGTCATCAACATCGCCGTAACCCAAGGCAGCAACAAGGAACGGCAAGCCGAACGCTGGGAGGAATTAAAAAATTGCTGTAACTGCATCGGTTTCGGGCCGGAGGCCACCGGGCCAAACGGGTTAGAGAAAGTAAACGTTAAAACCCGCGAACAAGACCCGGCATATTGGGCGCAATCCGTAAAAGTGATTGCCGATCTGCTCATCAAACATCAGCCACGCGTCATCTTCTTTCCGCATGAATTGGATTGGAACAGTTCCCACATCGGCACGCATTTTCTGATTCTGGACGCGCTGAAAACACTGCCCGCGAGCTTTCAATGTTACGTGGTGGAAACGGAATTCTGGGGGCAAATGCCCACGCCGAACCTGATGGTGGAATCAAACGTGCAGGATGTCAGTGATTTGATCACGGCGCTGACCTTCCACATCGGTGAAGTGAAGCGAAATCCGTATCACCTCACACTGCCCGCCTGGCTGATGGATAATGTGCGGCGCGGGGGTGAACTGGTGGGCGGTCAAGGCAACGCCGCGCCGGATTTTGTTTTCGCCACGCTGTATCGCCTGCGCCGCTGGGCGAATGGCGCTTTGGAAAAAGTTTATCCCGGCGGCAAGGCGCTTCCCGCTGGAACAGCTCCGGAAAGTTTGTTTCCTCCGGTTTAAGAACCTGTCGAAAGTAAAACGGCAGGCTTTGGCCTGCACACAAATTATAGCCAAAGCCTGCCGGCACGCGTTTACACGACGCGCACACTCACTATTTCACCTGGAACGCACTCACGGTGCTCATTATCCAAGCCAGCCGCCACGCTAGAGAGGGAACGTTTCAATCCTATGACTGAATGGTTACAAACAGGAAAACTCTCCCGCGCCAAACGCAAAGTCCGGCACGCTTTGGACTTTACCAACCGGCCAACTAGCCCTATTGGAGACAGGTGATTGATTTAACCGGCAATCCGAATGTCGTCGGCCTGGGAGATCTCCGGGCGGAAATGGCTTACTGTGTCCTCATGGCAATCCTGTTCACTGCCGTGGGTATTTTTTGTTTCTTTTTCTTCACGGGCCGCACGGGCATGCGGCAGGAACTCAAGGAAGCACTGGGACGCGATTTGTTAACCGCCCGTCCGCAAAGCGCGTTTTTCGTGATTTTTTTTATTTGGTTCATCTCCATTTTCTGGGTTTACAACGCGAGTCTGGGGTCCCGCTTTTTTGAATTGGAACGGGACGGAGAAGGTGCGAAGACCGTGTGGAAACTGGTTTACCATTACCCGGAACGGGTCCGCCCCATCCCCGCTGAACAGGTGGAAAGCTGGACGGGAGCCGTCGTGTGGTCAGGCCGAACCATGCGCCACGCGCTGGTGATGAAATTGAAAAACGGACGGGAATTTGAAAGCGCCGGAATTCATCCGACACTGTTCAAAGAGCGCGCGCAACTGCTCGAAAAATGGGGCATCAAAGTGCCTTTTGAAGATCCGATGCCTTTTTCCGGCCCCACCAGCACACCCGCCACTAATTCAGGGACGCGCTGAAATCTCCAACATCCGGTCAATGGGCAAACGTCCGCGGCGAATGATCTCCGGGCTTAACTCCAATCGCGGCGCGAGGTTCGCCATGCAATCGTAGAGTTTTTCGAGCGTGTTCATCTTCATGAACCGGCACTCGTTGCACCGGCAATTATCCGTGGGCGCGGGAATGAAGACTTTATCCGGACAATCCCGCTGCAAGCGGTGCAGCATGCCGGCTTCCGTGGCAATGATGATTTCGCGAGCCGGACTTTGCTGGCAATAAGTCACCATTTTTTCCGTCGAGCAAACGACATCCGCGAGCATGCGCACGGCCTTGGTGCATTCGGGATGAGCGACGAGCGGCGCCTGAGGAAACTCCTGACGAATCCGGCTGATATTCGCGTGCGTCCATTCCACGTGCACGTAGCAGTTACCTTTCCATAAAGTCATGGGCCGTCCGGTCTGCTCCATCACCCACGAGCCGAGGTTTTCATCCGGCACGAAAAGCAAATCGCGATCTTTCGGCGCGGCGTTGACAATCTTCACGGCATTGCCGCTGGTGCAAATGACATCGCTCAAGGCCTTCACTTCCGCGCTGCAATTGATGTAGGCGATGGTGTAGAAATTGGGATTGGTATCCTGCAAGGCCTTGAGTTTATCGGCCGGGCAGCTTTCTTCCAGTGAACAACCGGCATCCATATCCGGCAGGATGACGATCTTATTCGGGTTCAGAATCTTCGCAGTTTCGGCCATGAAATGAACGCCGCAAAAGACAATGACTTCCGCGCTGGTTTTCGCCGCCTGCTGGGAAAGCCCCAGCGAATCACCCACGTAATCGGCCACGTCTTGAATTTCCGCCACTTGATAATTGTGGGCGAGAATGACGGCATTCAGCTTTTTCTTCAGGGCCAGAATTTCGCGGGACAAAGCATCGAACTGCGCTGGCGCAATGGGTTTGCGCGTTTCAAAACGATCCACACCGCGAGGTTGAACTTCCGTCAAATCGATCATGCGCAGAAGCTAGCGCGAGAAGGCCGGAGCGTCAACCGATGGGTTTGGCGGGCAGCGACCGTTATTTACGCAGGCGGGCCAGGAAACCGGGGTCAGTGCCAGCCAGGTCGGCCTGCCGTTGTTGCGCGAGCACTTGGCCATAGACCCGGAGATCGCGGGCCAGCATGGCCAATCGTTTCTCAAAGGCTTCCGTGGGAACTTTTCCGTCCTTCAGGTCTTCGCGTTCGGAAAAAGAAACGCCATAAGGCAGCGACCAGGCATAGCATTGGCGGACTACGGTCCGGAGTTGATCGGTTACCGTCAGCCCTTTTTCATGCGAGGACACAATCGTCGCAAACAGTTTGCCGGAAAATTCCTTCCAAAAATGGTCGAGAAAATTCTTGAGCGTGCTGCTCAGGCTGCCGTGATAATCGGGCGTAGCGAGGAGCAGGACATCCGCACGATCCACCCGCGCTTTCAACGCAGCATAATAGTTCGCAGTATAGGCTGTCTCCGGATTGAAGAGCGGCAAAGCTTCCTGGGATAGATCAAGCACATCCACTTCGCAACCACTGTCCCGCAAGGCTTCGGCCACGTGCAGAATCACCACCCGCGTCACCGAAACGGAACCGGGACTGCCCGCGACAGCCAGCACTTTGAGTGAAGTTTCAGACATGAGGTGAAGACTAAAGCACCCGGCCGATGGATGCAATATTCTGACGCGGATGAAGAATTTAGTCTGGCAGCAGGAACTATCCTTTGTAGCGTCAGGCATCCTTGCCTGATGGTGAGCGCGGCTTCCAGCCGCGTTTCAGATTGTGACTGGCAGCAGGGATGCTGCCGTCACCGTCAGGCAAAGATGCCTGACTCCACATTCAAAGACTCTAAATCAAGCCGAGCACTTGAGCGAAACGAACAAAGAGATAACCAAGCGTAGCCGTGACCGGCAGCGTCAGAATCCAGGCCCAAATCATTCGTTCCACCACGGACCATTTCACCGCGTTAAAACGTTTAGCCGCACCTACGCCCATAATCGAGGACGAGATAACGTGCGTAGTGGATAATGGAATGCCGCCTTTGCTGGCCAGGTCAATAATGAGCGCGGACGTGGTTTCCGCCGCGAAACCATGCACGGGTTGCAAGCGGACCATCTTATGCCCCAGTGTCTTGATAATCCGCCAACCACCAGCCCAAGTACCGGCCGCCATGGTAATGCCGCACATGACCTTAATCCACAGGGCGACTTCCAATGATTTCCCTTTCGCCGGCTCCGGCGTATGGAGAAATTGCAGGAAAGCCGGCAGATGCTCGAAGGTGCCGGTCTTGGTCGCCGCCACCAGCAGCAGCGCGATGATACCCATGGTCTTCTGCGCGTCATTCAAGCCGTGGCTGTAACTCATCCACGCGCTGCTGACGAGTTGCAGTTTGCCAAACACCAGGTTGACCGTGTGCGGCCGCCATTTGCGGAACAGAAAATACAGCAGCCCCATGAAGAGAAAGCCGACGACCAGACCGACGACCGGAGAAAGGAACATCGGCATGACCACTTTATACAACAAGCCACCCTTCTGAACCGCCGCGTGCTCGGTGACGGCGTGGGTAACGGGATCGGTCACGCTCACCATTACGTTCTTGAGTTCAACAAACTTGATTACCGACCAATCTCCATGCGCCGCCGCCAGCGTGGAACCGACCATGGAGCCGATCAATGCGTGGCTGGAACTGGAAGGAATCCCGAAATACCACGTCAACAAATTCCAGAGAATGCCCGCAATCAACCCGCACAGAATCGTGGAGGGGGAAACGAAATTCGCATCGACCATGCCGGAGGTGATGAACTTGGCGACCGCGGTTCCCATCAGCGCGCCAGCCAGGTTAAAGACAGCGGCCATGGCAATCGCCTGCCGGGGAGTCAGCACTTTAGTCGCCACGACGGTGGCAATCGAGTTGGCGGTATCGTGGAAGCCGTTGATGTATTCAAACACCAAGGCCACCAGAATGACGCAAACGATGAGGATCATGGCAGCGGGGTGGACTCAGGAGTTCTTGAGCACGATATGGGAAACCACATTGCCGGCGTCACGGCAGCGGTCAATGACCCGTTCCAACAATTCGTAAAGGTCTTTTACGATCATCGCTTTGAGCGGATCGTATTTCCCGCTGTAAACTTCACGCAGCAGTTGCAGCATCATTTTATCGGCCTCGCCTTCCACGTATTGCAGGCGGTCGTTCAATTCCTTCATTTTTTCCAGCGGAGGAAATTTGCGCAAATGCTTCACCATATCCACGAGGATGTCCGCCGCTTTCTCGGCCATTTCAATCTGCTGGGAAAAATCAACGTCCTGCAATTGCTGGGCGGCCAGCATGTAACGCTCGGCAAACTTCTCAATGGTCTTGGGAATCTTATAAAGCGCGTTGGAAAGCTCCTCGATCTCCTCGCGTTCCAGGCCAGTAACGAACGTCTTAACCAACTCCTCGCTGATTTGCTCGACGATGCGCTTTTCCTTGCGGCGGGCGAGCACAAAGTCGTCCATTTTGGGCGCACTGGGCCGGGCTTTCAAGAATTGCACGAGCGTTTGCACGCTGGTACGCGCTTCTTCAGCACTGGCTTCCAGCAAACCGAAAAACTTGTCGCCTTCCCCAAAAAGTTGTTGCAGTGAAAACATGGCGGGAGATTTGTCACACAATTGCCACAATTCCGCACGAAGAATTTTTGACCGGAAATTGACCAGCTCGTTCTTGCTGGAAAGAAAGCTGATTAAGGCTTGATCAGGACTTTTCCGAGGACTTCGCGGTTGCGAAGACGCTGAAAGGCGGCAGGAGTTTCGCTCAGCGGGAAAATGTGGTCGATAACCGGCTTGAGCTTGCCTTCCGCGGCCCATTCCAGAGTAGCACGCAGGTCGGCCATATTCCGGCCATAACTGCCAATCAACCGCTGTTGCTTGACGAAGAACGGCCAGAGATTCAAAGAAATATCGCGCCCCGCAGTGGCGCCGCAAGTAACCACGGAACCGCCTCGCACAAGACAATCAAACACCTTGGGTAAAACATCGCCGCCCACGTGCTCAACCACAATATCAACCCCGCGTTTGCTGGTGATCTTGCGAACTTCTGAGGGCCATTGGGCGGAAGTGGAATCCACCACAAATTCAGCGCCCAGTTTGCGGGACAATTCGCGCTTGGCCTCAGTCGAACCAGTGGAAATCACGCGCGCGCCCAATTGTTTGGCAATTTGAATCGCCGCTGAACCGACACCACTAGCGCCCCCCATCACCAGCACCCAATCGCCCGGACGCACTTCCACGCGATCGGTGAGCATGTGCATGGCGGTGCTGGCAGCAAGCGTTAACGAAGCGGAGGTAGCATAATCAACGCCTTCCGGCAACCGTACCAAAGCCCGTTCTGGAATCACAATTTTTTCCGCGAAGCCGCCATCCAATTGCACGCCAAGCAACTGGCCTTTCAAACAGAGGGATTCATCACCGCGCGCGCAAAATTCACATTGGCCGCAAAAGAGATTCGATTGGATGGCGACGCGATCACCTTCGCGCCATTGATCCACATCCGCGCCCAGACCGACTACCTGACCGGCGATTTCAGAACCGGGAATGCGCGGGAGCGGAACAGAGACCGGGAGTTCCCCCGCTTCAAACCAGAGGTCGAGCCGGTTTAAACCGCAGGCGCGAACAGCCACCACGACTTCATCCGCCGCGGGTTTAGGGTCGGGCAAAGTCTGAAGCGCAAACTTTCCCGGGACGCCATGGGCAACGAGTTGGACAGCTTGCATGCCCCTGATATAAGCGCGTCCGTGGCTTACAGACAAGGTGATTTCAAGCCGACATCAAAATGTGACTTACTTATGAGCCGCCTGCCGCCAAACCCAGTCGCCTTCCTTGTAATCGTAGTCAGCCTTGGTATTCCGTCCGCCATCATCTTTTTGATCCCAACCGATCGACCAGCTTTCATAGCCGCCGTTTTTCAATTGACGATACTGCAATGGTTGCGGTGCAAAGAGGTCACCGGGAATACGGTCAAGATACTGCGGCAGGAGTTCATCCAGTTTTTGCGGATACTTACCCTGCTGAAGGTAGAACCTTTCCAGAGCGCAGGCCAGGCGAACTTGATGAACGAGGGTTTGGTGGCGACTGGTGGTTTGCAAGGCTTTGAGATAGCTGGGGAAGAACATCCGGGAGAGATAGTCATAAGGAGCAACTGATCGTGCTTGCAAGAGAGTTGCGTTGGTAGCGGCGATTGTTCCCAATCGCATTGATTCGATGCGGGCTTCCGCGGGATGCAAAGTATCCAGATCGTTCTGATGCAATTGACAAAGCAACGCCAGATTCTGGTAAATCCAACCGCGTGGGCTCAACCAAATGATCAACGCCAGACGAGCCGGAAAATCCTGACTAACTGTGTCCTTCCTTCCAAAGAGCGCTCCAATTTTTATGTACTTGGTTATTCCATCCGGCAAATGTTCGTAAAACTGAATCGCTCCCGCTCGCTCGGCACGCATTGACTGAGCCACCTCTTCGATCAGGTTTATCCGGGTCATTGCTCCCTGAATTTCGCTTAATTGCGCTTCCTGCCATAAGCCGGCTTGCAGGCCCGCTTGAATCGACTCAACGCAGAGTCCTACAATCGCCACCCGAATCATGCTGGCCACCAAAGTAGGAGAATCATTCAAGTAGTCGGACAACCGGAGCACCAAGCGCAAGTCCTCCCAGGCGAGCTCAGGATGACCCAGCGCCAGATTCAGATTGGCTCGTGAGACCATCCCCTGAGCCACCGTGCGCATTAAAACAAAATTGGGAATATCCAGCGAAATGCGATCGGGACTACCTCCTTCCCATCGGGCATGCGGTCGCTGGCATGAAGCCCGAAGAATAGCAATAGCAGGCTCATTCCGATCAAACCAGGCGCGCAGGCCCTGGACGGATAAATTGGAAACAATGACAAAGCGATGCCCGGTTTCATCCCAACGGACCGCTAAAAGCTTTTGTTTCAAAAGATGGCCAAGAGCAGCGCGCGCGGTGACATTCGTCAGTGAGACTGATTCAACGGGAAATCGAAGAATACCTTGGATAACTTGAAGCTGGCTCATGGCGCTGGAATCCCACGTCATGGTCAGCCCGGCTTTTTGACTCAGGGAACTGACAATCTGGTCCAAAGGGATATTGCGGAAAGCAACCTCTGGCAATACCTCGTCTCGCGTCGCTACCGGCAAGGCATCCGTCATCAAATCCATTGTGTTGGTGATGCTCAACGGCCACGCTTTGGTTTCACTTAACTGAATTGGAGTGTTAACTCGAACAGGGGGAAAGCCGATCCAGCCCGGATAATCCCTGAATTGGGTTTGCATAGCAACGGAACGACGGTAATCGTTAACAGCCACCTGCGACTTGCTATAGTTGCGCGACCAGATTTCGCTGGCGGGCGCTTTCATGAAGTTTTCGGAATCAGGAATGGGCTTCGGAAGATAATCCGACCACGCGAGCTTTTCGCCTTTGGCTTCCAATTCACGCTGGCATTGAGCCCAGACCCGGCGGCCACGCCAGTTCTCCACAGCGTAACCCAGTGCGACGACAGTGAAGATTACGGCGACGGCAAGAATGAAACGGCGAATCTTTTTCCAACGAATGAAGCGCGCAGCCTCTGGCGCAGGAGTGGAGATGGATTCATTCATAACGAAATCTCTCTACTAAACGGAGACAGCCACAGGCAGACGTTCACTGCGGGGTTGCGGCAGGCGTGGCTTCGGGGGTTCGGCATCCGGACGCTCTATGGACCCAAGTTCGGCCATGATCTGCCGTTGCTGATCCTGATAGGCTTGCAGCCAATCGACGGAGACATTGACAGGAGTTGCCGCCATAAGCTGTGCAGGAGCTGGTTGAGACACATTAAGCAATAGAATAACTCCCCAAACCGTGGCGAGACCGAACCAGATGCGGCGACAGGACCAGAACAATTCCCGCCACGCAACGGTCAACCAGGGTTCAGCGGGAGTAACGCTACGGGCTGAAGCCTGCGCGGCCTGAAGAATGTCGCGCTTCCAATCGGCAGGCACGGGCCGCAAGGGCTGGCGCTGGAGGCGTTGTTCAAAATCGTCAGAGTTCATAGTAATCTGAAAGTCCCGGACAGCGACCGTCCTCGGTCGCAGCAATGTCCACCTCCCTGGCGGGTTTGAAATATCTGAAACCGTTTGACCTGATTACGTTGCTGCGACCGGGGACGGTCGCTGTCCGTTGAGTTCACACGGACCAGCGTTTGCTTTTTGAACCGGTTCATTTGATTTCTTCGTAGAGTGGACGCAGGCGGTCGCGCAATTTGTCTAACCCGTAGCGATAGCGACTGGCCGCAGTGTTGGCGGAAAGCTCAAGCGTAACAGCAATCTCCTCGAAGGTCAGGTGTTCCCACAGCTTCAAGTGAATCACTGCGCGCTGTTCGGGCGGCAGTTCGCCCAAAGCTATGGCAAGTTGTTCCCGAAAGGCGGATTCATCGGGATCAGCCGTTGCCGCAAAGAGACCAAAGGTTTCCGTGCCCCAGCGCTCGAGATTTTGCTCGCGCACGGTGCGGCGGCGCATGAGGTCAATAGCCTGATTATGGGCCAGGCGGAGGAGGAAGGAACGAGGATTGCGGATGCCCGTCAGCATTTCCGGACGACAGGCGAGCTTGCAAAAGAGTTCCTGCAGGA
>JBEHZA010000166.1:0-9525 GCA_048497895.1 Verrucomicrobiota bacterium | reverse complement strand
GCCGGTGGTGCTCGTGGGATCGCGGCAGGATGGCCGTGAATGGTCGCCTTCCGTAGTGCGTGTCGAACCGCGCCGTGCTGAGATTGAAGCGGTGACGCTCAAGCAGTTGGCGCACGGTCGCTATGCGCCGTCCACGATCTATGGCGAACCGGGAGTCTCAGCGCGGATTGCTCAAGCCGTGGCCGGACTCAAGCCATACAGTCAAAAGAAACTGCATTACATCTACCGATAATTTTTCGAGGGGATTTTATGTCAGCCTGTTTAATTTGTGGTTCGTCCCATTTGCCGGTTTTTTACAAGGGGCCCATTCGCATGGGCTCTTTTGGCAAGCAATCGAGTTTCGATGCGGAGATTACGCAATGCAGCCAATGCGGGGCGCGGCATCTGCCGCCGCTGATGGGCAATCTGGAGGAGTATTATCGTGACGGCGCTTACCGCGAAGACCTGGACCAGGGCAACACGATCAAAAAGTATTTTGAACTCACGGACGACGATCAACCGCACAAACTGGAATTGCTCGGCATGCGCACTGTGCGGGGCAAAGTGGTGGCGGATATTGGGGCGGGCGCGGGGCCGTTTTTGGATTTGGTGAAAGGGTTTGCGGCGAAAACCATCGCTGTGGAGCCGAATCGCGCCTATCACGAGTCACTCCGGGAACGTGGTCATGTCGTTTATGGTTCGACCACGGAAATGCTGAAGGAATGGGCGGGCAAGGTGGATGTCGCCGTGACTTTCAGCGTGATCGAGCATGTGGAAAAGCCGCGTGAATTTCTGAACGAGATGCAACAATCGCTCACGGCCGATGGCAAAGTGCTGGTGAGCACACCGAATGCGGATGATTTCATGCTGGAGATTTGTCCGAACTACGTGCCGTTTTATTATCGCAAAGTGCACCTGTGGTATTTCACGGCGAACGCGTTGACGGAACTGGCCAAACTGGCGGGCTTCAACCAATGCCGGGTGATTTATCAGCATCGCTTCGATATTTCCAATGCTCTGTTGTGGCTGCGGGACAGCCGACCTTCCGGGCTGGGTAAAATCAAGGTCAGCGCGGACTTAAACAGCAGTTGGAAAAACTTCCTCGAAACAACGGGCCGCAGTGATTACTTGTACGCAATTCTGACTAAGACTTAGTGTTTCCGGCTAGAGTCAGCAGATGTTTCACTAAACGTTCGTTGGTGCGGCCATCAGTAAACCCAACCATGCGCGCCAGCAGGCTTTGGCGTTCCGGGCGTTTAGCGGCGGGATTGCTCAGTGTGGTCTTTAAGGCTGCTATCAATTCCGCGTCATTCTTCACCAGGAACGTAGCGTTTTCGGCAAGCGCCGGTTGGCAGTGTGCGTAAATGAAGAAACGTTCCACCGATTCCCACGAAGGAACCTGGAGGCCCGCGTCGTAAGCGAGATTGATCACAGGCACATCGAAGCAGCAGGCGTCCAGCACCATGGAAGAAGAAACGCTCAGAATGACATCGCTGTTTTTGATGGTGGAAGCGCGTTCGACCTCTTCACCGGCGGCGGGCAGCCATTTATGTCCGCCATATAAAGTGCCGTCACCACTGGGATATTGAATGGTGACATGTGGGAGCGTTTCAAATTCTTTGTAGAGCGAGAACACATCCTTGGGACTGACCCGCACCAGCAAGTGACAGGGCGTTCCCAATTGTCCGGAAGCGATAACGCGTTGCAGCACGCGGATGAATTCCTGATTGCACCGGATCAACGTGCTGTCGCCGGTGGCGTAATGCAGCACCTTGCAACGGGGATCAATTTGCAAGGAAGCGCAAAACTGTTCGCGGTTCAACAACTGTGGTTGCGTAAAGTAACTTTCAAAATAGAGCACGCCGACAGGAGTGATGCGTTCGGGAGCCAGCCAGTGAAAATGAGCCATCTCCCGTTTCATTTCTTCGGTCCACACAATGGCGTAATCTGGAGGCACAACCAACGGGCCCTTGGAAGTCGGGTTATCCCAACTGGCCACGCTCAACACTTGCGTAATCCCGCGTTTGCGGGCGGCCTTCAGCCATTCGCCCGGTCCGGGCAACATCGTGGAATAGGCAATGAGCGAAGGGCGTTCTTTTTCGAGAATGGCGTCAAATACTGGATCACCGCCGAATTTTGCGGCCAGTTTGGTTAAAGAGCGGGAAGTCAGGCCCAGGGCTAACAAGCCGCGAGCGAAGGCCAACCGGGGCTTGAGGCTGAAACGCTCGGCTTGATCAGCCTCTGTCAAACGCTTCTGAGTGAAACTGCCTTCGGGCCGTTCCACCGTGTAAATATCTTTCGCGAGCGAATAGAGCAAAGTGCTGATGAGGGGCGGTTTGACAATTTTAATCGGGTAAACGCGGAGGCGTTCATGGCCGAATTCTTTGGTCACCGTTTCGGGGGAATAGGTGGTGGCAATAATCACTTCGACGGTTTTATCCGCGAGCAGTTTCGGCAGTATCGGGCTGCGAAATACGTCGCGAAAAAACTGCAAGTTGTCGATGATGAACAATAACTTCATGCCAATTTCCACAAATGGATTGATACCTCTAATTTACGGTATCAAAAGAGCATAGTTATCCGAAGCCCGGACTTGTTCAAGCGTTCACTCGGTGGCGGGAATTTCTTTATCGAAACGGCGCGGACCTTCTGGCAATATTCCCGGCATGAAGATTCCCAATCGATTGGTGCTTGGACTTGCCCTGCTCATGGTGGCCTTTAACTCACCGGCTGCTTCGACTGGCATGGATCCGGTGAAACTATTGGAAATTCCCAAACGAATGCAGAAGTTCGTGGACGAGGAAGTCATTTCCGGCTCGGTGACTTTGGTGGCGCGACATGGAGAAATCGCGAGCCTCGAAGCCGTGGGCTATTCCGATCTCGCTACGAAAAAGCCGATGCGCAAAGACGATCTGTTCTGGATCGCTTCGATGACCAAGCCGATTACTTCCACGGCGATTCTGATTTTACAGGATGAAGGCAAATTGTCGGTCGATGATCCGGTGGAGAAATATCTGCCGGAATTCAAGGGCCAATGGTTGATCGCGGAGAAGACGGCCAACGAGGAGCGTCTGAAACGGCCGGAGCGCAAGGTTATGCTGCACGATTTATTGACGCACACTTCCGGTTTGAGCGATGTCACGGCGCGCCGTCCGGATGCCACGCTGGCAGAACTCGCGATGGGTTATTCGCAAACTCCGCTGATGTTCGCGCCTGGCAGCAAGTGGCAATACAGCAATCAAGGCATGAACACGCTCGGACGCATTGTGGAGGTGGTATCGGGTCAGAAGTATCAAGACTTTTTACAGCAGCGGTTGTTCAAGCCGCTCGGAATGAAAGATACGACGTTTTATCCGACGGCAGGTCAAATTAAACGGCTCGCCAAATCTTACGGGCCCGGCGCCAATGGGCACGGTCTGGCGGAAACGGAATTGTATCATCTGGGCGGCGCTCTGCTCGCTTCCAGGACGCGCACGCCGATTCCAGCAGGTGGACTTTTTTCGACGGCGCAGGATCTGGTGCGCTTTTATCAAATGATGCTTAATGGCGGCACCTATCACGGGAAACGCTACGTTTCGGAAGCGGCAGTGAAACAAATGACCAGCGTGCAAACGGGTGATTTGAAGACCGGCTTTACGGATGGCAATGCGTGGGGATTGGGGTGGTGTCTGGTGCGCCAACCGCAAGGGGTCAGCGCCATGCTTTCGCCGGGCACGTTTGGCCATGGCGGCGCTTATGGCACGCAGGCGTGGATTGATCCGCGCAAGGACGCGATTTTTCTCATGCTGATTCAACGCGCGAAGTTGCCGAATTCGGATGCCTCGGATATGCGCCGGGAATTTCAGGATGCGGCAGTGAAGGCGATCGCTGAATAACTGGTGTTATGGGCCGGGCGGCTTCATTAGGGATGACTTCCGTGTCAGAGCGCGAACGGCAATTGCGTTTACGTGAGCGGTCGCAACCCACCGTTCAGCCTTCGTTGCTCGAAGATTTATTCCGGCTGCTGGAAGGGGAAGGTCCGTGGAAAATTAATTTTGATGATTTGAGTGGTCTGGCGCGCCGGATCCCTGACTTGCGGTTGCCCATTGATTTTCAACTGCACAATTGCGCTTTCTGCAAGGTGGCAAAGAACAATCCTGCGACGTTGCCGGATTGTGTGCGCAATAAACATGCGGTGAACCGGTTGGTGGTTCATCGGAAAGCGGGTTTCACGGGACAATGTCATTTAGGACTGACGGATATCGTCGAACCGCTGCTGGTAAATGGGCGGGCGTTGGGCACCTTCTATTTTGGATCGGTCATCGTGCGAGGAACGGAGCGACCGGCCCGGGAACGTATTTTGCGCTATAGCCGGCGCAAGCAGATTGATCCGCAACCGCTCTTGAAGGAATTACAGCGTACGCCGCGGGTTTCGCTCCGCGACGTGACGCAGATGCGCGAGCGATTGCAATTCACGGCGCGATTGGCGGCGCGGCTGGTCGAGGCATGGGGTTTTCCAGATGGCAATGAACGAACGGGCCGGGCGGGGGCGATCTGGCAGGAGGACCGGCGATTACCGATTACCTTGCAGCGGGTCTTGCAATGGGTGCAGGCACATTATGGAGAGCCAGTGCAATTGGCCGCGCTGGCAAAAGAGTTGCGGGTGCATCCGGATTATTTGAGTCGCCTATTCCGCCAACATCTCCGCCTGACCTTCAGCGAATACCTGATGCGCGTGCGGATTAATCACGCGCGCCGATTGCTGGAGACCGGGCGTTATCGCGCAGGAGAAGTGGCGCAACGCACGGGCTTCGCAGATCAAGCGCACTTCGGCAAGGTATTCAAACGGCTCACCGGCGTGACGCCCCGCCAGTGGGTGGCGCGGTTGCAGGCGTAGGTCGGTTGGAGACGAATTTATGGTCGGTTCCGGACTAGTAGTCAGAAAGCCCTTGCGCTAGGCTCACTCCAGTTCAATACCCTGTTATGAAAATCATTGCTCGAATTACTTGTGCCGGCCTATTGGCGGTTTCGTCGTGGTTGCACGCGGCGGATGACGCTGCTTCCATTTCACCGCCCGTCCAGGTGAACGGCATTTTTCCAAATGCCACTGTGATGGCTCATGGCGTGGGCAGTGATAGCGAGACGGGCATTGGCGCGGTGATTCCGTGGGCAGATAAACTGTGGGCGGTGAGTTATGTGGCACACATTCACGGGAAAGGCATTGGCCTGTATGAAATGGGGCCGGATATGTCCTTCCACATGCACCCGGCGTCGGTCACCGGAACCTTTGCGAACCGGCTGGTGCATTGGGAATCGAAACAGGTTTTCATTGGGCCGTACGTCATTGATCCCGAAGGCGGCGTTAAGGTGATCGAGCCGTTGAGCAAACTGCGTTTGACCGCGACCGCGCGTCATTTAGTGGACCCGAAAAACATGGTCTATTTCCTCACGATGGAGGGGCTGTTGTTTGAGGTGAATGTGCACACGTTGGAGGTGAAGCAGCTTTTCAATTTGAACAAGGAACTGAATATTCCGAAAGGGGCGCAGCCGCATTACAAGGGCGCTCATACGGCGCAAGGCCGGTTAGTGGTGGCGAACAATACTTACGAAGAACCGGAGTATTTGCACGAACGCGCGGCAGGGCGGTTGGCCGAATACGATGGCAAGAAGTGGACGGTGCTGGAGGAGAACCCGTTTATTGAAGTGTCCGGCAAACAGAATCCGGTGGCGGGCGGGCGCTATGGGAACACACTGTTTGCGGTGGGATGGGATCGGGCGTCGGTAATTTTGCGCGTGCTGCATGATGGCAAGTGGTCGCGTTATCGTCTGCCGCAAGGGAGTCATTCCTGGGATCACACGTGGAATACGGAATGGATGCGGATTCGCGAAGCGCAAACAGAGCGTTATTTGATGGATGCGTTCGGTATTTTCTACGAACTGCCGCCGATGGTTTACGGTGGCAAAGTGTGGGGCTTGCGGCCGATTGCGAATCACCTGCGGATTGTGCCGGACTTTTGTTATTGGCGCGGGTTGTTCGTGATGGCAGGTGACCAGACGGATAATGCAGTGGGCCAGCCGCAATCGGGGCTTTGGTTTGGGCAGATCGATGATCTCTGGAAATTTGGCAAGCCTTCCGGTTGGGGTGGACCGTGGTACCAAGACGAAGTGAAAGCGGGCACGGTGTCGGACCCGTACTTGATGACCGGCTTTGACAAGAAGGTGCTGCATCTGGCGCACGATTCAAACAGCGAAGTGAAATTCAAAGTGGAAGTGGATTTCCTGGGCAACGGTGATTGGCGAACCTATGAGACGTTCAAGGTGCCGGCGCATGGGTATGTGCATCACGAATTTCCCGCGGCTTTCAGCGCTCATTGGGTGCGCGTGACGGTGAGCAAGGATGCAAAGGTGTCAGTTTATTTTATATACTCTTAAGCGGAGAATCACTGTTCAATGCCAGCATGGGCATCCGGTTTAATACCGGGTGCCCATTTTGCTTTTTGTCACGAAACCTTTGACGAAGAACGCGCGCCCAGAGAAGGTAGGATCAATCCTTGAGTGATAATGAAAAAGATTCTCATTAGCTTTCTGTTGCTCATTTCCACTTCGCTCATCGCCGCCGATAAGCCCAACGTCCTGTTCATCGCGGTGGATGATTTGAATGATTGGCTGGGGTGCCTGCATGGACATCCACAAGTGCAGACGCCGAATATCGACCGCCTGGCTCAACGGGGGACGCTATTTGCAAACGCGCATTGCCAATCGCCGTTGTGCAATCCTTCCCGGTGCAGTCTGATGACCGGCTTGCGTCCATCCAGCACGGGCATCTATGGATTGGTGCCGGGTATTCGTGACGTGGCGGAACTGAAAAATCACATCACGTTGCCGCAGACTTTTACCAGTGCGGGGTATCATACCTTCACCTGTGGCAAGATTTATCACGATGGTTCCATGAAGCCGAAGGATCACGCGGCGGAGTTCAATACCTGGGGACCGGCTCCGGGAATGCCGCGTCCACCGAAGAAGTTTGTGCAAACTCCGAGCCCGAATCCGCTAGTGGATTGGGGCGTTTACCCGGCCACGGATGAGGATCAAGCGGATTGGAAAATCGCATCAGCGGCGGTGGGTGCTTTAAAGGCCGCGCCGGGGGACAAGCCGTTTTTTATCGCCTGCGGTTTCCGGCTGCCTCATGTACCGTGTTACGCGACGCAAAAGTGGTTTGACCTGTATCCGGAAGATAAACTGATTTTGCCGCCGGTGCTCACGACGGATCGGGAGGATACGCCGCGTTTTTCGTGGTATCTGCATTGGAAGCTGCCGGAGCCGCGCTTGAAATTTCTTCAGGAGAATCAGCAATGGAAGCCGCTGGTGCGCTCGTATCTCGCGTGCATCAGTTTCATGGACAGTCAGGTGGGCCGGGTGCTGGACGCGCTTGAGGCCACGGGGCGCGCGGATAATACGATCATTGTCCTATGGAGCGATAACGGCTGGCATCTGGGCGAGAAGTTAATCACGGGAAAGAATACGTTGTGGGAACGTTCCACGCACGTGCCGTTAATGTTTGCGGGACCGGGCATTGCGGCGAAGGCGGTTTGTTCGCAACCGGTCGAGTTACTGGATATTTTTCCGACCTTGTTGGAACTCTGCCAGTTCCCAGCCCGCGCAGATAACGAAGGGCACAGTCTGGTGCCGCAGCTGAAAGCGGCTACTGCCAAGCGCCTCTGGCCGGCGATCACCACGCATAACCAAGGCAACGATTCGGTGCGCACTTCAGATTGGCGTTACATTCGCTATGCGGACGGTTCAGAAGAACTTTACGATTTGAAGAAAGACCCGAACGAATGGGTCAATCTGGCGAAGCAACCGCAGTACGCGAAACAAAAGCAGGAGCTGATTCAGTGGTTGCCGAAAAATGATAAGCCGCCGGTGCCTGAAAGTGCGCAACGCATTTTGACCTACGACGCCAGGACAGGCGTGGCAACCTGGGAGGGTAAAGAGATCGGAGCTAAAGAGCCGATTCCGGAAGTGGAGGATTAATACAGAAGACGGTCAGATACAATGTGCTCTCGGCGCGCGGTGCGGATGGCAAGTTTATCGGACAGCGACCGTCCCCGGTCGCAGCAACGTCCGCATGCACGAGCAGGTTTGAAATGTCCGACACCGTTTGATCAGGTCACCTCGCTGCGACCGGGACGGTCGCTGTCCGGTGAATTAATGGAGGGCGGCGAAGCGGGTGTCCAACCGGCGTAAGCGCCGGGAAAGATCACGCGCAATATTCAGCACGAGAATGCCGTATTCTTCCGGCATGGCTTCGTAGAGGTGCAAAAAATCGAGGGAGGAAAGGCTGTAAAGCGTGGTGGCTTCGAGCGTTTGCACTGTCGCCGTGCGCGGCAACGTTTCCAGGATGCACATTTCACCGAAGAATTCGTTGGGGCCGATTACGGCCAACTCCACTTCGTCCGGATGCCCGGTTTTCTTGCACACACGAACTTTTCCATTGCCGATAATAAAAAAGCGATTACCGACATCCCCTTCGCGCAGCACGATTGCTTCCGGTGGAAAGCTGAGGGGCTGCATGCGCTGGCTGAGCAAGGTTAAAGCTGCCTCGCTTAGTCCGGCGAAAATCGGAACTTTTTGAAGATGAGTTACCACGTTGATTTTAAATTAACCGCACATCGGCGCCGTCCTTAACGAGGCAGAAGAAACCAGCCAATCCACAGGGCCAGTGCCACGCCGGTGGCCAAGAGCACGTTTTTTTGCCCAAAGGTTAGCGCGAATTCATCCTGCCAGCGGTGTTGTTCCCGGCGCGTTTTTTGGGCTGTTTCCCATTCCGCTTCATCGGTGGCGAGTTGTTCCACCCGCAAGCGGAGATACTGATCGTGGGCGGCAGTTTCGTCACCTTCAGTAGCAATTAATGCTTCGTTCCAAATGGGTTCGCGGCGGCTGCCGTTTTGCAACTCCAACTCGATAGCGCGCGTGAACCGGGCGGGATGAGTTTCGGTGTTCACAGTCCCGACGCTAGCAGATACAGGAGGAAAAACAATTGTGAAAACAGAAATCATTTAATGAGATTCACGAGACCATTTCTGAAGTTTTCCATCCGGTCCAAAAGTCAGGCGCAAATAATGGTCTAACGTTTTGGGAATCAACGGTGAGTTGCTTTTCCCGACATTGCTGGGAGCCTCATGGGTTCCTTCCACGCCGAAACCGATCTCATCCCGCGTGCCTTTTTCAACCAGCCATTCGGCAACCAGGATGCCATCGGGATACTGGACAGTGCTGCCTTTGGAACCGAATTCCCGAACTGCATCGGAATAGGTATAGACGCCAATCCGATGATTCCAATCCGACCGGGTCAGGCAACCAGTCAAACCAGCGAAGGCAACGATTAATCCCAGCACCAACCCCCTTATTCCCAAGTTTTTTACCGGGGCATTCATAGATTGAAAGAGCATCTTGTTAATACGATACGGACATGGCTTCACACCTTCGGCGGTTCGTCCATCGGGTTCGTGGCGAAGGCGTATTCACTCACTGGCTGGCCGCGGATCAGATGCTCTTGAATAATCC
>JBEHZA010000165.1:0-9559 GCA_048497895.1 Verrucomicrobiota bacterium | reverse complement strand
GGCGTCACCAGCTTGTCGTAGGTGTGCGTTCCGCGCGGCAGCCAGCGCAGCACGTACTCGGCGCCGACGTTTGGAAATTCACGATCTGAAACCGAAGGATACCAATTCGGTTACAGCGGCCACAGCCAACGTGCAGTACGTGCTGGAGACCAATCAAGGCTGGTTTGAGAAGAATAAAATAAAAGTGGGGACGGTTATCCGGACAGAACTCGGCTCCTTGCAGCAGAGCTTTTTCCGGTAAATTAATTCGGGCTGAATCAGGAATGTCATGAAAGTCGCACTGGCGCAAATCAACACGACAGTAGGGGGAATTTCGGGGAACGAAGCCAAAATTCTCGCAGCATATCAACAAGGCACGCTTGCCGGAGCAGAACTCGTCGTATGCCCGGAGCTGGCCATTGCCGGTTATCCGCCCCGGGACTTGCTCCTGAAGCGCAGCTTTTTAGAACGCAATCTTCTGGCCCTGGACCGGTTGGCGAGCGACACGGGTAAAACCGGTTTGGTCGTCGGTTTTGTCGGGCGGAATGAAATTCAACCCGGTCGTGAAGTCACCAATGCCGTGGCCTTGTTGCAACACGGAAAGATCGTTGCCATCCGTACCAAGACACTGTTGCCAACGTATGATGTTTTCGATGAAGACCGTTACTTTGAACCGGCTACAGGCAATGAACCCGTCGAGTTCAATGGCAAAAAAATCGGTCTGACGATTTGCGAAGATATTTGGAATGACGAAGATTTCTGGCGGGAACGGCGTTATCGCCGCAACCCGGTCATGGAGTTGGTTTCTTCCGGAGCCAAATTAATTATCAATATTTCGGCTTCTCCCTGGCACTTGGGAAAGAATCGCGTCCGACATGAAATGCTCGCCAGTATGGCCGCGAAAACCCGTTGCCCGCTGGTTTATTGCAATTCGGTGGGCGGCAATGATGAGTTGGTATTCGATGGTGGCAGCGCGGTATTCAATGGCGCCGGGGAACGCATTGCTCAAGGGAAATTATTTGAAGAGGACTTGCTGATCGCCGAAACAACCGGCAAGCAAGTGGTGGCGATGCCGGAAATGCCGGCTGAAGAAAAAATCTATCGCTCACTGACAATCGGGCTGCGCGATTACATTCACAAATGCGGTTTCAAATCGGCGGTATTGGGATTGAGCGGCGGCATTGATTCGGCGTTGACCGCGTGCATTGCCGTGGATGCGCTGGGTAAAGAGAACGTGCGCGGAGTTTCGCTGCCTTCGCAATATTCTTCGCAAGGCAGTCTCGATGATGCCCGCATCCTGGCAGAAAATTTAGGCATTCGTTATGATGTCATTCCCATCGAACCCCCATTCCAGGCGGTAACCGGCCAGCTCAAACACGTCTTTGCCGGGTTGTCCGAAGATACTGCGGAGGAAAATATTCAGGCCCGTTTACGCGGTGTGATTATGATGGCGATGTCGAATAAATTTGGCTCGCTCCTGTTAACCACCGGAAACAAGAGCGAACTGGCCGTCGGCTATTGCACACTCTACGGCGATATGTGCGGTGGTCTGGCCGTTATTAGCGACGTGCCCAAGACGATGGTGTATCGGATTTCCAAGTGGGTGAACCGTGAACGGGAGATCATTCCTGATGCTTCGATTACCAAACCGCCGTCAGCCGAATTACGCCCGAATCAAACAGATCAGGATTCTTTACCGCCTTACGAGGTTCTGGACGCCATTCTCGAAGCCTATGTGGTCGATAACCGTTCGGTGGCTGAGATTGTCGGCATGGGCTTTGAAGAGCCAACGGTCAAGTTTGTGGTGCGTTTGATTGATTTGAACGAATACAAACGCCGACAGGCGGCACCTGGATTGAAGGTGACAACCAAGGCCTTTGGGGTGGGCCGCCGGATTCCCATCGCACAACGGTATCGTGAAATTTGAACGACCATACGGGGCACAACAAAGTCTGCCGAAAATAAATATTTCAGCCTAATAGTGAGCATGATTCCACGGGTAAAATCTGAACAGTTATTCGCCGAAGCATTGAAGCGCATTCCCGGTGGAGTGAATTCGCCCGTGCGGGCTTTCCGTGCCGTCGGCGGTCAGCCGTTTTTTGTTAACCGGGCGCTGGGCGCAAAAGTCTTTGATGTGGATGGCAATGCCTACATTGATTACGTGGGTACTTGGGGACCGGCGATTTTAGGCCATGCTTATCCCAAAATAATTCGAGCCGTTCAGCAGACGGCAGAATCGGGCACGAGCTTTGGCATTCCCAATCCCTTGGAAGTAACCATGGCGAATTTGGTGTGCGCTGCTGTTCCCAGTTTGCAAAAGGTGCGCCTGTGCAATTCCGGCACGGAAGCCACCATGTCCGCCATCCGGCTGGCCCGTGGCTTTACGAAGCGTGACAAGATCATCAAGTTTGACGGCTGTTATCATGGTCACGCGGATTCGTTATTGGTCAAAGCGGGTTCCGGGGCATTGACATTTGGCAATCCGGATAGCGCAGGTGTTCCCGCCGCATTTACGCAACACACCATTGTCCTGCCCTTCAACGATGTGGCCGCTGTGGAAGCTGCCTTTGCCGCGAATCCCGGTCAAATTGCTGGCATTATATTAGAGCCGGTTCCCGGTAATGCGGGGCTCTATTTGCCTTTGCCCGGTTATTTGGAATCACTGCGCCGGATAACGGCAGAGCAGGGGGCCTTGCTGATTTTTGATGAAGTGATGACAGGCTTTCGCCTGGCGTGGGGCGGCGCTCAGGAATGTTTCGGGATTACTCCGGACTTGAGTTGTTTTGGTAAAATTATTGGCGGAGGATTGCCCGTAGGTGCTTTCGGTGGGCGGGCGGAAATTATGGATTGTCTGGCGCCACTGGGGCCGGTTTATCAAGCGGGAACACTTAGCGGAAATCCGCTGGCGCTGGCCGCTGGCATTGCCGCACTGGAAGAACTATCTGATCGCAAAACTTACGACCGGCTGGAAACTCTGGGAGCGCAATTGGAAACGGGAATGCGTGAGACAGCGAAAGCAGCCAACATTCCGGTTCAATTCAAACGGATCGGTTCCATGTTCTGCGGTTACTTCACCAGTGAACCAGTGAATAATCTGGCGGAAGCATTGAAAAGTGATCGCCAGCGGTTCGCGAAATATTTCCATGGCATGTTGGAGGCGGGAATCTATCTGGCACCGTCCCAATTTGAAGCCGGATTTATCTGCGCAGCGCATACCACGGAAGACATTGATAACACCGTGGCCGCAGCGGCGAATGTCATGCGGACTTTATAATCTTTTCACAGAGATTGCTTACATGCGTATTCTTGCCATTGATCACGGGACGAAGCGAATGGGCATCGCCATCAGCGACGAAATGAAGTTGATTGCTACACCTTTGGAATACATCGATGCCGAGCCTTTTGCTGCCTTTCTGGATCGGCTTAAAGTAATCCTGCGGGAGCGGGAAGTGGAGCTGATTCTTCTGGGCATGCCGCGTAACATGGATGGCAGTTATGGCCCGGCGGCGCTTAAAGTGCAGGCCTTTGCCGCCGTGTTGAAAGAAGCGCTGACGATCCCGATTAAATTGTGGGACGAGCGTTTGACTTCAACTCAGGCCAACCGCTTTTTAGTGCAGGCCAACGTGCGCCGTGCTGACCGCAAACAAAAGGTGGACAAAACGGCGGCCGCGATTCTTTTGCAAAGCTATTTGGACGGTTTTGCCCACCCGTAGCGGACCGCAAGCTCATACTGTTTCTGCTCCCATCCCATGGCTGTTGACACGCTAAAATTCAAATTAACGATTGCTTACGATGGCGCTCAATACGCCGGTTGGCAGGTGCAGAAATCAGGGGTGGGGGTGCAACAACGGGTCGAAGAGGCGTTGCAAAAGATTTTCCCGAGTGTGAAGCGGATTCACAGTTCCAGCCGCACCGATACCGGCGTTCATGCGCTGGGCATGGTGGCGCATGTAGAAATTCCCCGGACCGAATTTCGCATGACGGTTCCCAAGCTGGCTTTAGCGCTCAACGCCAATTTGCCGCCGGACATCCGCATCATGAAGGCAGTCCGGTGCAAAGCTGATTTCCACGCCCGTTTTCATGCGAAAGGAAAGCAGTATCGCTATTTCATTTGGAATCATTCCGCGATGAATCCGTTGCTGCGCACGCAAGCCTGGCTGGTGCCACAGCCCTTGAATTTAGCCGCCATGCGAAAGGCGGCGGCGTTATTCCTGGGGAAACATGATTTCAAATCGTTTGCCGCCAACCGTGATTACGAAGTAGAAGATACCGTTCGCACGCTGACCCGTTGTGACATCAGGAAGAATGGTCCCCTATTAACGATCATTATTGAGGGTGACGGTTTTCTCTACAAAATGTGCCGTGGTATTGCGGGCACGCTGGTGCAAATCGGGCAGGGGCGTTTTCAACCGGATGATTTGAAGCATATTTTAATTTCCAAGGACCGCCGGGTCGCGGGAATGACGGCGCCAGCACAGGGATTGGTGCTCTGGAAAGTGTTTTATCAGAAACGGCCAACCTCATGAACATCGTCCTGGTTGAACCTGAAATTCCGCCCAATACGGGCAATGTAGCCCGTTTGTGCGCAGCCACGAAAACACGACTTCATTTAATCGAGCCGTTTGGGTTTCGTCTGGATGATAAGCAGCTGAAACGTTCGGGCATGGATTATTGGGAACAGGTGGAATGGCAGCGCTGGGCGAATTGGAAGGCCTTTCAGGAACAACTTCCGCCGGAGGCAAAATTGTGGTTTATCGAATCCAAAGGGAAACGACATTATGCCGAAGTGAAGTATGGCCCGGATGATTACCTCGTTTTTGGCCGTGAAACGGCCGGATTGCCAGCCGCATTAATTGAGCAGAACGAAGCTGCCTGGCTGCGGATTCCAATGTTTAATCCTGCTTCGCGCTCACTCAATTTATCCAATTGCGCTGCCTTGGTGCTTTATGAAGCCCTGCGTCAACAAGGGTTTCCGCACGAGCTTTAACCTTCGGTTTCAGCTTTGGTAATTAAAGCGATCACTGTTTCAGGCTTATCCGCCTGCAATAAATCACGGCGCAATCTGGAATCCCGCAACAACCGGCTGATACGCGCTAAAATTTGCAAATGCTGACTGACGTTCGTAGCCACCAGCAAAAAGAACAAGCGCGCTGGTTCGTTGTCAACGGCTCCATAAGGGATTCCAGTGGGGTGGCGACCAAAAACAATGACTGGTTTGTCCACCAGTCCAACCAGAGCATTACGGGCGTGGGGCAGGGCAATCCCATCGCCGATGCCCGTGGAATGCAACAACTCCCGTTCCTGCAAAGCACGAAACAACTTTTCTTTGCTGGCCGGTTGCGCCGCCAATGCCGGAATAAGATCGATCAATTCATTCAAGACCTCGTCGCGCTGGCTGCCGGCAAGGTTCAACTTTATGGCCTCTCCGGTCAAAAATTCGTGCAGGTAAAAGGGGGTCGCACTCGGCTGGTTCATGTCGCCATCATACGGACGTCGGAGCCGGGGAGAAACAAAAATGTTCTCCGTTGCCAAACGGCAGGTGAATAGCATACTTTGTTGACGGTTGGGCGATTGGCGCAGTGGCTAGCGCGTCTGCTTTACACGCAGTTGGTCGTAGGTTCGAGTCCTACATCGCCCACCACCTTTTCTAACCCGGTAATCGCGGTTTGAATTTCTGGTATGAAAATCTCATATGGAGGGACCAAGCACTATTTCGCGCCGTGAAAGTGCGATTGTTTTCATTTCTGCAAGCGTGGCAGTGCTGGTTCTCCTGACGGCCTTTTCCGGGTTCTTCGAGAGTTACGATTATTTGCGGCTGCATGCGTTCAACCTGGAATATCTGCGTAATTCTCTGTTGAAAGCGAAAATTCCCTTCTGGAACCCTTATGTGGGGCTGGGAGTTCCTTTTGCCGCCAATCCGGAAGTCGCCGTATTTTATCCTTTTACCTGGCTAATCGTCATTTTTGGGCCGACGGGTTATTGCGCTGTTTCGCTGGCCTTTCACTTTGGATTGGCGGCGGTTTCGTTGCTGCATTTTACTCGCTATCTGGGAGCAACCCGGTCAGCGAGTTGGTTGTCGGTTTTTGTTTTTCTCGCCAGCGCGCAAATGTTTAATCGATTGTCGATGGGGCATCTCGGCCTGCTGAATACAGCGTGTTATCTGCCTTTAATTTTTTACCTGACGGTGCGATTGCAGGATGATCCGAATTGGAAGCGCTGCGCTCAGTTGGCATTGGCTTTGGGTTTTCAAATTCTGTCCGGACACCCGCAGGTTTTATGGATGACTGTCATCGGCGCGTTTCTTTTTTTAATTGGAAGGCGATCGGAGTGGCCGTTGATATCCTCGCTTAAAGCGTTGGGACGCGATGCGGCATTTTTTATTTGTGGAGTCGTTTTAGCTGCAGGCATCGGTGGCGTCATATTGCTGCCGTTACACGAATACGCGGGCGAAAGCCTGCGGGCGTCCGTTGGTCAGTGGTACATGAACCTTGTGAGCATGAATGGCAGCCATCTGGCGGGCGCATTTTATGAGCCATGGATTTTATTGGGGAAATCTGGAGAGGCTTCTTATTACATGGGGGTTATCTCACTGGCGATTGGGATGACGGGTTTGACTCAGATTCGTGATCGCAACATTAGAGGGCTATGGCTCGTAATCGTGGCGGCGATTGCTTTGGGAATGACCGTTCGGACGCCCTTGTTTGAACTGCTGAAAGTGGTGGTTCCCGGCTACACCTCCTTTCGCGCTCACGCCCGGTTTGGGTTGTTACTTAATTTCGCGCTGACTGTCGCGCTGGCTTTAGGGTTATCCCAACGGCGTCCATTCGCTGTCGTTGCAGGCAGTCTGGTGGTCGTTTTTGTGAGTGCCGGCTGGTTGGCTCACCTTTGTCTGCCGGCAATGAAAAGCGCAGGAACGGGAGGCTCGGATGAATGGCGGTTATTTGAGTGCGCGCTCCTGATCTTTCTTCTGCTGGCCGCGTGGCATAAAGCGAACACGTCTCATCCAGAACGTCGACGTCCGATGCTACTGCTTTTGTGCCTGTGTATTGGAGTTGATGTCGGTGGAACATATTACCGCGCAAAAGCAAACGAAGGCCCCTTCATGACGGAATTTCCTTTAGAAGGAGCCATTAAATCTTTTGCTCTAAGTCGAAAGAGCGCAGTTCCGCCACGCATTCTAATTTCCTATGAATATGTGCGCAGTAATTTTGGCCTGATCAATGGCTATAGCAGCCCTTCTTTTTTTATTCAATTACCGTTGAGGCGGGTGTGGTACTATTTGCATCAGTATTTGGAGGTTCCACTTTCGGTGGACCTTTCGGCTTTTCCAAACTTGAAAATTTTTTCACATGGCCCTTTTCCTTACCGCACGATGAATCTGTCTCTCGGATATGATTCAGTTCAAGAGCGGTTAGTGGAGAATCCAGCGCCAGATCCGCGTGCTTATCTGGTCGGCACTGTTGTCCCATCGCCAGAATGGAAGGACTGCATCCAATTCCAAAAGACCCATCCGAATGATCGCCAAGTGGCCTATTGTGAGTCGCCAGCAGATGCCCTGTACAGTGAAGTCTATTCCACCTCTCGGGCCACCATCACTGAATTCCTTCCCGAACGAATCAAGCTTCATGTCAAAAACCCAAACGATTGTATGCTTGTGCTGTCTGAGAGCTATTATCCGGGCTGGAAAGCGAGAATCGATAACCACGAGATAGACTGTGTGCCACTGAACGTCTGGATGAGAGGCGTCCGTCTTCCGGCTGGAGAACGCGACATCGAAGTTTTTTATCCTCCAACCGTTTTCAAATGGGGTGCCAGCGTTAGCCTGGCAAGTCTGGCCATTGTGTTTCTATTGCTCGGTAAAAAACCGCGGAAGATTAACAGTGCGATTCAAAAGTAAGTTTGTAATTTGGGCCAAACCATCTTTTTGAAAACGAAAAGAATGACGATAACGAGCACTACGATGGCAATGAATTTAGCTGCCTCATTAGGTTGATTTGACGTTCGTTCAACAGTGCTTTCGCCCGCCTCATCCTGATTTTCAGCCGCATCCGGGTGCAGTTTTTCTTCAATCCGGGTGCGGTTTTCCTCCTGCATCAATTGCTCCACTCGCAGTTGAATATAGACCGCCTTGGTTTTGTTTTCATCGCCCATGCTTTTGGCGATGGCCTTCGTCCAGAGCGCATCGCGGATTCGTCCATCACGAATTTCGTCAGCCACCACCTGATAATATTTTTCGTCGTCCATAGGCGGCCTCTTACCCGGGCAAATCATAACGCTGAATTAGGGCAGGGTAGGACTAATTTGCCTGCGGGTCAAAAGGGTTTTATTTAACAGGCCTTTTGAGGGGAACGCCTCCAGTAATGCGATCCGTCTGATATCTTTGATCATCGAGCTGGTTCGCTGATCACAAACGGCAGATAAAGAGTAGAAGCGACCGGAGCAACAGGTTCTCCGTTAATATCTACTTCAAAGGGCCGCGCCAGGCTGTTGCCAGCGAGATCCTCCAACAAGCTTTCCACAGCCACACGATAATGACCGCTTTGCCATGGTGTTTTCGGTGTAAACGACCAACTGCGCTCCTCAGTTCCAACCAGACTGCTGCCTTCAACGTTTCGCCCCTCACTCGTTTCAATCCATAAGCGCGATTTTAAAAGTGCCCAATCAAATGGTTCTGGGAACGCAATTTTTAATGCGTTTGTGTCTGTAACAGTGGGGGGCGTAATCTGCCATTGCTCAAGTTTGGGCTGTTCATGATCTGGTGGTCCGGCAAGAAACGCTTTTTGATATGAAGTCCCCAAGGGAACTCCGGCTTGTGATTTCCAAAGTCCGGAAACAATCAACGTGTAGTGATTGCCCGGTTGCAGCACGGGACCAATTTCCACATTGAGGTTCACGCCCGTTTTTTGCCGGCCGGGATGAAACCACAAAGTCAATCTCCGTCCGTCATCCGACCAAAGCTCCGTTTCTCGAAACGGCTCCAGCACCGTCTGCCCTTGTTGATCAAGCAGGGTGAATTGTGAGAAAATATTTCCTCTCCGCATCGGCTCGGAGAACAGCAAATAAAACTTAAGATGATTGGCGGGCAACGTTTGCGCGGTAGGATAACAGGCTTCGATTCTGGGGACTGGTAAATTCGGAGGCACAGGAACGGTATGCTGCTTGATCAGTGCAGTGAGTTTTGCCGTTGTATCAGAGAACAGCACTGTTGGTTCAAACCGGATTTCGTAAGCCTCTCCCGGAAGCAATGGGAAATTGGGACGGAAACGAAGTTTGGCGCCTTCCTGCTGATACACTCCCAACACGGGCCACGCGGTCGATTTAGCATTTGAATTGGTGCGGCTGGACGTGCTGTCCAGCAAACGGATGGATAACGCCGCTTCCCAGAGCGCATTGTTCTCCTTGCCATCGGTGGCCCATAAAGCAGCATCAGGAACGGTCGCAATCGCTTCGATGCGTTGCTGGCTGGCATCCAAAGCTTGCACCTCCAGATTGAATTTCCCTTGGTAAGCCGAAGCATCCTTGGGCGAATTGCGCCCGCATCCTAACATACTCGTTTCTTGTGATCTTATTTGCTATCCAG
>JBEHZA010000164.1:0-9565 GCA_048497895.1 Verrucomicrobiota bacterium | reverse complement strand
AGCTTACCAGGCACATTCAAACGCGGTTCCCGGACCGCGGCTGTGTTCGCAGAACCAGCCGCAGCAACGCTTAATGAACAAGCGGTTCAAGAATAAATCGAGCGCGTGTATTTGGATATTGCTGCGGCTGGCCTCCGGCACAGCCGCGGTCCGAAAACTACCGCGCTTCTCCACTTCGGCTTTTAGCTATCCAAACCGGGCGCTTTAGCTCAAGCTGGTCACGGATATTTCCGTTCCATTTAACCCGGTTAAAAAAGTCTCATTTATGAAAGTGCCCGGTTTGCGCAGTTCCTCAGAAAAAGTTGGCGGTCTGGTTTTCTTTGGCCGCATGCTGGATAAAATCCGGCTTCATGCCGCTGGAAAATTGCCTGGTGATTACACGCTGGGTGCGGGTGATGGTACGTGGTTCGACGGCCGTTGCACCCGGTTTCTCGGAGTCGATTACGCAGCACTGGTGCAGCGCACCTTGCAAGGCGGCACCGATGAAGAAATCCTCGAATGGTGCTTTCAAACCGGCCGCCGCCCGAATGCCGAAGAAATCGATGTTTGGAACGGCTTCCTCAGCAAACGCGGCTGGCGCGATGTCAGCACCCCCAAGCTCGAAGAGGTAAAACGGCAATACGGCTTCGGCGACCGCGCGGATATTGTCACCTGGTTCGACTTTCACCGCGCGGATGAAGAAACCTAAGCCGGTGCGCATTCCTTAATCAGATAATATCCCAGTCGGAAGGGGCGCCTGAATTTCGTCTGCTGCCTGATTGATCATCGTGGACTGGAATGAGTGGATTAATCAGGGCGCCATCCATTTGTCACTTGTCAGCCACGTTAATTTCGCGTCTATAAGCACATGCCTGATTGGTTAAATGTTATTTTGTTGGGTATCGTGGAAGGGATCACCGAGTTTTTACCGGTTTCTTCCACGGGCCATTTATTAATCGTTGAACGCTGGCTGCATGCGCGCAGCGATCTCTTCAATATCGTCATTCAATGCGGTGCCGTCATCGCCGTCATTCCGCTCTTTCCGGAACGGCTAAAGCAATTACTCCGCTGGCGTGATCCTGCGGGCCGCGATTATCTGTTCAAGTTGGCGACGGCCTTTTTCATTACCGGCGTGGGCGGGTTCATCCTTGAAAAAAAGCACTTCAAACTACCGGAAGAGCCTACTCCCGTCGCCTGGGCGCTGCTCATTGGTGGCGTCGCTTTTGTGCTCGTGGAACAATGGCTGAAAGGCCGCAAAACGAGCGAGCTCATTACGTGGCAAATTGCCATCGCGATTGGCTTCGCTCAATTATTGGCGGCGGCTTTTCCTGGCACTTCGCGTTCCGGCGCAACCATTGTGGCAGCGCTGGCCTTTGGATTAAGCCGCCCGGCGGCGACCGAATTTTCCTTTTTGGTGGGCATCCCCACGATGCTGGCTGCGGGCGGTTATAAAATCTTTAAAGCCTTCCATCATCCAGTGGCCGGAACAGTGCCGGAGAATTGGAGCATGGTTATCCTGTGCACGCTCGTGTCCGCGGTTGTTTCCTTTATCGCGGTGCGCTGGCTCTTGCGTTACATCCAAACCCACACCTTTACGGCGTTTGGCTGGTACCGGATCGCTATTGGATTGGCCTGCCTGTTATTTCTGCGGTGAAGGAGCGGGGGCAGGGGGCGGCACGGTTTCCGGATTTTTGGGCGGAGTCTTGGAATCCGGTTGGAGCAGGTTCTTGAATGATTCAATCGGATGGAATGGAACCATCAATAATTTGGGGAGGAAGAAAAGTGGTTCTGACTTCGGCTGGTTCAATGTGCCAGTAACCCGGTACTCAAAGATTTTCGTAAACGGCGTCAGGACCGTGCCGAAAATTCGTAACAGGATGTTTGAATCCCGGAACAACTCCGCTTCCACCCGGGCATTAACCCGGGCATCGAAATCCACCGTGCCGTTGTATTTCAAACGCATTTTGTCGGAATGCAGCAGCAGGTCCTTGGTGTAAATCACACTATTGGTGATAATATAGGTGCAAGCGCCTTCACTCACCCGGCTTTTTCCCAATCCCGGATTGATGGTATTCAGTACCGGCGTGAGAAACCCGAACAGCGGAATGTCCCACAAGAAACCGTCCTTTAATTTAGCCGTGCCCAATCCCTGCCAACTGTCCCAGTCATCGGTATTCGCATGCGTTACGTTAAGGTCGCAATCCACCGCTCCTTCCAGGTTATTGGTGCCCGGACGCACATCCGTCATGAACGTATGTAAATTACTGTTGGTTGCGATGGCGTGAAATCGATAATCCGTGCCCTTTTTCGTGAAGAAATCGAAGAACGCATCACCGGTTAATTTGCCGCCGTAAAATTCCCCATCCACATTTGTAATGGTGAGCGTATTGGTTACCCAATGGACTGAACCGGTCACTTGCATCAAATTAAAGCGCCAGTAGTTGAAGGGACCGCCCACAATATCAAAGTGCAGATTCATCTTTTCCGCGTCCAGCAGATGAATCATCCCATTTACCTTTACTGCCGGTGGTTTTCCGAAACGGTAAGGCTCCACTGCTTTGGCCGTTTCCGGACCAATGACGCTTGTGGCAAACGCCGGGTCCATGGTGCTGAAGCCGTTAGTCACAAACATCAAGGCATTGCGCAGATCAAAATGCACCGTCTCTGCGGTCACGATTTCTTCACCCCGGGTGATGAGCACATTCGTAACGACGAGGCTGTAATTCGTATAAGTGGCGGACGCGCTGGCATTGGTGAAGGCGTGCCCTTGGTAACTGACATTCGTCAGATTCAGATGAGCGAACGCGGCCAATGCCTCGGGCTTCAACCAATTCCCCTTCAACTCCGCTTCAATTTTTGGCGGAGTGCCGAAATTCAAATCATTGAATACTGTTTTCACGTCTTCGGACGCAATAAAGGCCCGGGCAATTTGCGGGTCCAATCCGCTGCGGGCGGACAAATGAAAATCGTGTGTTCCCAAATCCGTAGTGAAATTAACCCGCGCTTCACCTTCCGGACGTTTGATCCAGAAATCGGGCAAATGCACCGTTAAATTAGAATAGCCAAATTCCGATTTAACGGAGTTAAACGTGATGCCGTGATAACTGCCCTGACCGACTGTTAAAGCGCCTTCCATCTGGAGAGTGGGCCATACTTCCTGCTCCCACTTGGGTTCCCGATTCGTCCAGGCGGGCAAAATGAAACGGGCGGATTCACTCAGGAGCGGCGTTTCCTGCCACTGGACTTCTTTGAGCCATGGTTGGGCGTTGGTGCCGAGCAGATAGCTCAGTTTATGAAAGTCGAAGTCGAAATACGCCAATTCCTGCACCTCACGGGTGGCGACGTTGAGCTTGAGCTGCGCATCTACCCGGCCGTCAAACACGTCGGCGTGAAGTTTGCGCACTTCCAGTTCCGGCCCGCGCCATTGGCCGGACAAAGTAAATTTGGCCACGCGTAAATCCGGCTTGTCCACCTGGGCTTCATCCAATGCCAAATCCACATCCAGAAATAACGGCGCCAGTTTGCCCCAGCCACCCCAGGCCGGAGTGACGGCGGCCATCTGGTTGGTGGAAGCGGCGGTCATTTGCCCATGCAACGAAGCTTTGCGTGCTCCACCCCAGCGGGTCTTCGGCGCATTCACGGTCAGATCCCACTGTGCCGAATCGGGCCACGGATTCGTCAAGGTTTGCACCACACTGGCGGTGAGGCGGCAATCCTTTGCCCGCACCCATTCGGTTTGAAACGCCTGCGAGCTGAGCGTTAATTCGGTGCTGACACGTTGCGGGTCATTGGTCGGACACTCGCTCCGTCCCGTCACTGTAATATTTTGCAGTTGCACCTGGCCGTACGGAGTTTGTGCTCCCCGCAAGTTCAATTCCCACTTCACTTGTGCCGGCATGCGGTTAGTCAACGGCCCGGTAACCAGTGCGGAGAGCCGGCCCCGGCGGGCTTTCGCCCATTGAGTCTGGGCATTATCAAAGTCCAACAGTACGGAGGCTTGAAACAGTCCGTTCGTAGTCGGCGTTGGATTCAGCGGAATGGTGAGGGAACAATTTTGCAACGTGCCCCAGGGCGTATCCGCTCCCGCCGCGTGAAAGCGCAAGTCACCGGAGAAGGTATTGGGATCATGCGCATCCCCGGCAAACGTTAATTGCAATTCCGGCGGTGCCGAAAATTTCAATTGCTTGATTACGTCATTAATTTGGAGTGCGCGATCCTGCCAGAAGCTTCCCGGCCGGAGATTATCCACCCGGTTGGTAGCGGTGCTGCTGGTTTTCCAATCCCGGATTTGTGACGCATTGGCCACGCTGCCGCTGATGGCAATCTTCATGCCCATGGCCGCCGCCTGAAAGTGGGCCAGTTCCCATTTGTCATTTGGCAAAAAATTCAATTCCGCCACTACGTTTTCCACCTGCAATTTTTCCGGCGTACGGTTTGTCACCACCAGCGGAACCGTCAAGGTGCCTTGCTGCAACAGGAGTGAGTCGATCCGTAACTGGAATTTTTTCAACGCTTCATTGTTCAACTTGAAGGTGATTTCTTCCGCAGCAAACCTGGGGCCGGCTGACAAATCACGGCGTTCGAGATGGACTTTTTCCGCGACGATGCCGCGGAACCAGTGCAACCGCATCCGTTCAAATTCCAGATCAACCCCGCGGGCGTAGAGTTCAGTCACCAGCCGCGTTTTGATAAAGCCCGGCACGCCGATTTGCGTCACGTAGATGACCGAGCAGACGAGCATGAGCACGGCCAGCCAGCAGAGGATGCGAAACCAACGGAAGAGCCTGCGACATACCAGCCAGAACCGCTTCGGCTTCGACGCAGGCATAGATTTTTTACGGGGCTTTACCGCTGAAAGACACCTGGAGATCCCGCAAGGTATCCAGGTAAATCGCCTGGGGCACAATAAACACCAACTGTTGCCCATCAATCAGGGCCGTCGCATAAGGGCTGCGCGTCGGACCGAGTTTGCCAAAGGTGATATTCAAGGAAGTGGTTTTTCCGGCCAGCAATACTTCCAGAGTAATGGAGCGGGCCAATTCCGGCGGGATGAATTGCGCTACGTCTGCCGGTCCCCGTCCCACCCATCTTTCCGCCCGCAATTGCCCCAGACTATGCACGGCGTCTTCCACCGATAAGGCGTTGAAGATGCCTTGTGATCCGGGCGCGAAGGTCCACTGTCCTTTGGGATTGCGGATTAATTTACGCGTCCCGCCGCCCTGTTCCACCGTCACGCTGATCACATTCGTGGAGGCAAAATTCCAGATCGCGCGGTCCCGCAATTGATAGAGTGCCTGTGGCAACCGTTGCAAATCCACTTCCGAAACTTTGTAAATAGAATCTTCATCCGGACGGCGGGCAAAAACGGCGCCGCCTTCGTTCGTCCCAAAACCGACCTGGCCGATGACTTCATTCGTGGGCGCTGTCCCGGCATTGGTCACCGTGCTGAATAATGTGTATTGCAAAGCCGGATTGGTCAGACCGTGGCTGGCGTAGTCCTGGTCCGTGTTGACGTCCTTGAAGAAATCCACCACTTCCAATTCAGCCAGATTCAAAAGAAAATCATTCACCAGCCGCGCATCCACCGGCGTATTCGTGGATTCCAGCGCCAGCCAGGTGCCATTCGTTTGGCGACGTAGCGTGAAGGGCTCGGCGGATTTCACTTCCACCAGATCGAGGTTGGTAATCCGGGTGAGGGAGAGCAGCCGGCGGTCACGAAAATCGGTCGAGGAACCGCGCAATAAATCGAGCCATTCCCGCGGGGCAGTAACAATGTTCGTATGGCTCATCCGGCGCACGTAAATGGACCCCGGATTATTGGTCGGGCTGCTGCCGAATTGAGTCGTCAGAACGTCATTGGTTCCCTGGCCAAAGATCAATTCCAGCGCCGGTGGATGCAAGCCGAACCGGTCCAGGTCCACATGAGAATCATCCGTGATGAACTTGTTGACCGGCCAGAGTTCGATTTGCTGCAAGAGATATTGGATTTTGGAGTTATCGGCCCGGAACGCCTGCGGCTTGGTGAGGCGCCAGACTTTGTTGGTGTCGCGTTGCAGCTCGAACCCGCGCGTGCCGGAATGAACCTCCAGACGATTGAAGGCCAGATTCCGCAGGTTCATCAATGGTGTCCCGCCAGTCATCCGCGCTCGTGGGCAGGTTTTGCAGCAATGCGCCGTTGACGAGATAGACTTCATTGCGCTCGCCCAACTGCACATAGAGTTGATCTCCCACCGGAGTGCGCGCGCCAATCCGCACTTCGAATTTATCCGGACCTTGTTCAAACAACAGCGTGGCTTGCGCGGGTTGCAGGCCGAAATCTGCCAGGCCACGTGGTTGCGCGGCTAATTCGCGCGCGCTGATGCGGGTGGACCAGGTCATCTTTTCACAGGCTTCCAACAGGTTGAGAATGCGGCCTTGCGAAGCCGGATAATTTACCGGCGCGACCAGCCGCCAAAGATCATTAGTGCGTACCGCTGTCAGACTCCGGGCTTCATCCTGAATCTCCAGGCGGGCCACTGAAGAAGCGTGGAAAGCCTCCAGTAATTGGTGGCTTTTCACGGTGGAACGATCCGCCAGATCCAGCCGCCGTTCATAAAAATAGATGAAGGCAAACAGGAACCCGGCTACCGCCACCAGCGTCCATGTGTTTTTTGAATTCATTACAGAACCGTCAAATTTTTAATGCTGGCGGCGGAACCATACCAGCAGCCCCAGCAACAAGGTCGATCCCGGCAGCACCAGCAACAGGAGCCACCGCATGGCGGCGACCTGCGTCCGGGTCATCGTCACGCTGTATTCCACAAACGGCCGCGGCCCGATATTGCCCAACAACTGAGAGCGGTCCAGCAGCCAATTGACCGTCTGCCAGCCAAATTCCCGGTTGCGCGGGTAAGCCGTCATCATTTGATTATCCAAAAACATCGAGTCTCCCGTGACCACAATACGCGTGGAGCCGCGCTCAAGGCGAAGCCCGCGAATGCTGCCTTTTTCTACGGCCGCCATTACCGGGATCGCTCCGCGCCGGTCACGTGCACTGGCTTCCGGAACGGGAACTCCGGGGCGGAAGGTGGTGCGTGCCACTCCATTGGGGCCGGTCCGCACCAGTTCGGTGACCTGGGCAGCATCTCCGAGCTGGCTGTTGTTCTGAATTTTATCAATCGAATGCGGCGGGGTGATGATTAACGGCACCTGACTTGCGCTGAGTGGTTGAACAATCGGGTGACTGCCGTAGTCCTGCAATACCAGGCTCTGGTTATTCTGCGAATACGCATCGTCATACACCACATTCTCTCCGACCCGCACTCCCCATTTTGCCATGAGCGCATTCATTTTGGGATGGGGCAGATAATTCAGCAGCAGCAGCAGACGTCCACCCTGGTTGAGATATTTTTCAATCTTTTCGACTTCGGTTGTCAGCAAATCCTGCGCGGGCCCGGCAATGATCAGTAAATCACAAGTGGCTGGCACTTCGGAATCCAGCAACAGGTTCAGCGTTTTAACGGTGACATTATTCTCCGCCACCATGGTGATAAATTTTCCATACCCCAAATCATCCACGGTGTTCTGCGGATTATGTTCGCCATGGCCGCCCAGGTAAAAAGCCGTAAACGGTTTCGGGTCGGTTACGGTGATGATCTTGGAAGTAAATAACCGCTCACCGAGAAAGGCTTTGCGTTTCACTTCATTGCTCTGTCCGCTCAACATTTTGGACATATCGAGTTCCGACAGGGCGCTTTCTGTCACCGTTTCCACCCGGCCATTGCACTCGAAAATAATCAGGTCCTTGATTTCATCGGAGAGCCGGTATTGCGTGCGGACGTAACCTGCTTTCGCTGGCTCTGAATTATAATTCACCGCTTCCACCACGATGCGGGGGTTGGTCAGGGTATATTCCTTCAGCAAACTGATGACCTGGCCATACAACGGTTGTTCCGGGTTGTAATAAACAATCACGTTGACCCGGTTCGTGATCGCTTTAACCACCTGAATACTGAGGGGAGATAATTGAAAATCGGCCTGGGCATTCCAGGAGAACCGTTTGGGGTGCCGGATGGCCAGATAATTGACCATGGCCACGATGGCCACCATGGCGAGCAGAGACAAGCCCACATTCAGGCCGATGTACCAGCGGCGGCCCGCAGAAAAACTGGGATGTTCGTTCGGCTCGTTCACAAGTGGCTATTTCCAGCGGCGTGCCTCCACGACTTTCAGGGTTAAAAACAGAAACAGCACCGTTAAGCTGACGTAGAAAACAATCGCGCGCACATCGACAATCCCGCGCACCAGATCGTGCATGTGATCCACCATGGAAATCTGGGAAAAGATTTTGGTGGGCCAGCCCGGTTTGGGCGGCAGCATCCGCGTCAGAAAGCTCAACAGAAAAAGACCCAGCCCCATGACGAACGCGTTCATCGCCGCGATGATCTGGCTGCGGGTAATGGAGGAAGCAAAACAGCCCAGCGACATATAGAGCGCGCCCAGCAGAAAAATCCCCAGAAACGTGCTGGCCACCGGACCGGCATCTACAGCCTGCGGGTCCGTGGTGTAATGCCGCAAAATCCACGGATAACCGAGCAGCGGCAGCCAGGTCAGCAAATAAAAAATCAACGCCCCGGAAAATTTCGCCAACACCACTTGCAAATCTCCCACCGGCGTCGTCATCAACGTCTCAAAAGTGCCGGAGTTCCGTTCCTGCGCAAACGTGCGCATGGTAATAATCGGCGAAATGAGCAGCAGAATAATCCACAGAAACAGGGTTTCGTAAAAAACTTCCATGATCGGCATGCTGATCGGCTGGGAATTTACCGAGGTCAGCACCAGCGTCAGGCTCAACCCCATTAACAGCAGAACCGCCGCAATCACGACGTAGCCCGTCAGCGAAATGAAATACGTGCCCAGTTCGCGGCGCACCAGGGTAAGGTAGGTTTGCATCAGGCTTCCTCCTCTTTATCTCCCCGCGTCACGCGCACGAAGATGTCTTCCAGAGTTTGATGCGTATGGGTAAGTTCCCGCAATGGCCAGTTCCGCGCACAAGCCAGCTTATAAATCACCGGCCGCAGATCCAGGCCGGCCCGTGGTGTCAGCACGCACCGGTGGTAATCCCCTTGCGCGGCGGCCAGATCAAAATGTTCCACTTCTGCCAGATGATCCAGACTGGCGCGCAAATCAACCTGTGGGGCGGCCAGTTCCACGATCACTTGCACGGACTTCTGTAAATTCGCCAGCTTTTCCGACACCAGCACGCGACCTTCATTAATAATCAGCACGCGGCTGCACGTCATTTCCACTTCCGGCAAAATGTGGGTGGAAATGAGCACCGTATGGTTCTTGCCCAGTTCCTTGATGAGTTGGCGCACGGACCGGATCTGGTGGGGATCAAGCCCAATGGTTGGTTCGTCGAGAATAATCAGGTCCGGCTCATGCACCAGGGCGTCGGCTAATCCCACGCGTTGCCGATACCCTTTGGAAAGGTGGCCAATCACTTTGCGGTGAACATCTTTGAGCCCGCATGGCTCGGTGACGACATCCACCCGTTCCCGGCTTTGCGCCCGGCTCAAGCCCTTGAGGCGGGCGAGGAATTTTAAAT
>JBEHZA010000163.1:0-9617 GCA_048497895.1 Verrucomicrobiota bacterium | reverse complement strand
ATCAAAAGACTCTCCGCGCTTTTGCCCGGCTGCACTGCCACTCCTAAATCGCCTCCTGCGAACGTCACGCTCTTACTATCCAGGCGGAATCCGGCCTCCTGTTTTTTGGGTCCATGACAACCGTAACAACTCCGCTCGAATAACGGTTGCACGTCACGGGAAAACTCCACGGCACGAGTCGCTGCGGGTGGAAGTTTGGTCAAGTCCAACTCCGGCGCGGCGGCGTGGACGCTGCCGACACCCGCCAGCCAGCCGGTCAACAACGTTGCCGTCAGGTAACGGACACCTTCGGAAAATGTTTGGCGTTGATACATCGCTTTTGGCCTACAGTTTGGTATTCCGCATACTCTAATTCCAACGTCCGGTTTGCGCCACGATTAAACCTGCCCACCGTTTGGTTCAGCTTTTGACACTAATTGCAAACTGCTGAGTGTGCCATGGATAAACCTCCATGAGTGCATGTAATTTTCTCGCACCGGAAACACGCGAAAAGTCCTTTTCCCGCTCCCCCGGAGTGCTATTGTTTTGGCCTCAGATTTTATATGCGCAAATTTTGTTTAATTCTTTGGTCGCTATTCGCCAGCAGCGCCTTGTTCGCCGCGAATGCTCCTCAATTTCATCGTTTCCCCGCCTTGGGCATCACCGTTCCACCGGCTCAACGCGCCAGCCTGGAACAAGCCACGGCCAATTTAGGCAAGGAAATCGACTCCTTGCGGACGGCACTTAAGGACAAGCCGGAACTGTTGGATTTGCTGCCGGACGTGCAGATTTACCAAAACGCCGTTCGCTATGCGCTTGTGCAGAGTGTCTTTTATCGCACGAACGAATTTGGCGAAGCGAACACGCTGCTGAACTATGGACTGGACCGCGCCCGCCAGTTGCGTGAAGGCAACCCCCGTTGGATCAGCGAAACCGGCCTGGTCTTACGCGGTTACGTTTCCCGCATTGATGGCTCCGTCCAGCCTTATTCTCTGGTGGTGCCTTCGACCTACCAACCCGGCCAGAAGCAACCGCATCCGCTGGACTTCTGGTTCCATGGGCGTGATGAACGGTTGACCGAACTGAAATTCATCTATCAACGCCAGTTGAAAGCGGAAAGCCCGTTTCTCCCCACCAACTCCTTCGTGCTGCATCCCTATGGCCGCTTTTGTAATGCCAGCAAGTTTGCCGGTGAAGTCGATGCCTTTGAAGCCCTGGCTCACGCCGCTAAACATTATCCCATTGATATGAATCGGCTGACTGTGCGCGGGTTCTCGATGGGCGGCGCGACCGTCTGGCAGATGGCCACGCATTACGCCGGACTATGGGCCGCAGCAACTCCTGGAGCGGGTTTTGCGGAAACACCCATTTTCGTCAACATTTTTTCCCGTCCACCGTCACCCACCTGGTTCGAACAAAAGCTCTGGCATCTTTATAATTCCACGGATTACGCAGGCAATCTTTTCAACTGCCCGACCATCGCTTACAGCGGCGAGAAAGACGGCCAAAAGCAATCCGCCGATCTCATGGAAAAGGTGATGGCTGACGAGGGGCTGAAACTAACGCGCGTCATTGGTGCCGGCATGGGGCACCGTTACGATGACGCTTCCATTCAAATCATTGGTGAAAAGATGGACGCACTGGTGGCCAAAGGCCGTAACCCCATCCCGAACAAAGTTCAATTCACCACCTATACCCTGGCCTACAATCAAATGCTTTGGGTCATTGTCGATGGCCTCGAAAAGCAATGGGAAAAGGCCACCGTAAACGCCGAAATCGTGGATAAAAATACCATCCGGATTAAAACCGAAAACGTCTCCGCCTTTACTCTCAGTATGGCTGCCGGACTTTGTCCGCTGGACGCGAAGAAAACGCCAAAAGTAATTGTCGATATCCGCGAATTGGGCACTCCGCAAGTCGCTGCGGACCGTTCCTGGACCGCCAGCTTTCATAAACAGGATGGCCAATGGGAAAGCGGCACGCTGCCCGCCAACATCCTGCGTAAAAAACCCGGTTTGCAAGGACCGATTGACGATGCCTTTCAAGACAGCTTCATCATGGTTCGCCCCACTGGCCGCGCCCTGAACACCCAGACCGGAGAATGGGTGAATAACGAAATGAACCACGCCATCGGCCAATGGTGGTTGCAATTCCGCGGTGAGGCGCGCGTGAAAGACGACGCCACCATCACCGATGACGACATTCAAAACAGCAACCTCATCCTCTGGGGCGATCCCAACAGCAACAAAGTGCTCGCCCGCATTCTGGATCGCCTGCCGCTCCGCTGGCATGAACGCGGGGTCATGCTCGGTGAACAATTGCTGCCGCCCAACCGTTATATTCCGGTCATGATTTTCCCGAATCCGCTGAACCCGCGACGTTATGTGGTGCTGAATTCGGGCTTCACCTTTAGCGAGACCGGCGCCCGGAACAACGCTTTGCAAGTACCGACCCTGCCGGACTTCGCCATAATTGACATGACCGTGCCTCCGGCCAAGCGCCCGTCTGAAGGCGTCCTGTTCGCGGGATTCTTCGATGAAGCCTGGAAACCGATCGCCCCACCGCAACCCACTGCGCCGACAACGCCGCCAGCCACTCAATAGTCAGCACTGCTGACCAATATAAAACCGTTATGACGCGGGAGTGGATTTTAAAATCCACTCTACCGCTTCCACCACGGTGTCCGTAACCACCGCCTGAGTCAGTTTATCATTGGCGGATTGCTCGACTTTCGCGCCGTAGCCGGTGCGCACCAGCAAAGATTTCTTCACGCCCGCATTCCAACCGCATTCCAGGTCGATCAACTTGTCGCCCACCACAAAGCTCCGGGCCAGATCGACCTCAAATTCATCCCGTGCATCGAACAGAAATTGAGGCGAAGGTTTTCGTCCGCGGCTCGGCTGATCCGGCGCTTCCGGGGCCACGTAAATTTTCTCAAACTTCACCCCGTCCCGCGCCAATTCCGCCAGGAGATAAGTGTGAACCTTATCCACGTCGGCCAGCGTAAAATAGCCCCGCCCTACCCCGGATTGATTCGTCACCATGAACAGGAGAAAACCCGCATCCTGCAACCGCTTAAGCGCCGCTCCCGTGCCGGGATAAATCTCCACCTCAGCCGGTTCATGGAGATAATCCTTGTCCACAATCAGCGTCCCATCCCGATCAAAAAAGACCGCCCGATTCATGCGTTTTAACTCCCTTGCCCGTTACAATTTCCGTTTGAAACTGGCCAGCAATTCCTCAATTGAAACCGTGGCCGTGCCCACTTTGCCCACCACTACTCCGGCGGCGTGGTTGGAAAATATCGCCGCTTCTACCGGTGAAGCGCCTGCTGCAATCGCCAGCGTGAAGGACGCAATCACCGTGTCTCCCGCGCCGGAAACATCGAAAACCTCCTGTGCCACTGTAGGAATATGAAACGGCTTCTGCCCGCGCTGGCACAACAACATCCCTTGATCACCCAGCGTAATCAGCAACAAGGCCGGCAGCAGTTCCATCAGCAGCCGTTCCGTGACAAGCATCAAATTGGCATCGTTCAATGGATTGGGAGTCCGCATGCCGTCATGCACACCCGCCAGTTCAAACGCTTCTTTCCGGTTCGGGGTAATCAGGGAGAGACCTGATAAATTCAAATGATGCACCGGCTTGGGATCAAGGCTCAGCCAAACTCCCCGCTCTCGGCACAGTCGCTTTACTTCATCCAGCAACGATTGCGTCACCACTCCTTTGCCGTAATCGCCGACAATCACTGCATCCGCCCCCTCCAACTGTTTCTCAAACGCAGAAAGTATGCGTCGCGTGGATTTTGCATCCAGATCGCCGCGGGTTTCCCGGTCCACGCGCGCCACCTGCTGTTGCCCGGCGATTAGACGCGTTTTGCGCGTCGTCATACGTGCCGGGATGGGTAGCAATCCAGAACAATCCACGTGTTGTCCCGCCAGCAACTGCTTAAGTTGCTTGCCCGGCACATCCCGTCCGACTGCGCCAAATAATTCCGCCTTGAGACCAAGCGCCGTCAGATTGCGCGCCACATTCGCAGCTCCGCCGGGCATGAAACTCTCCCGTTCAAACTCCACTACCGGCACCGGTGCCTCGGGCGAAATTCGCGAAACGCGTCCCCAAATAAATTGATCGAGCATCACATCGCCGATCACCAGCACCCGGCGCTCTTTCGTTGCCGTCAACAATTGGCGCACGCGGGAAATCGATAGGCTCTTCATAATTAATTGAGGAAAGCAGTTAACGGACTCGTGGGACTGGCGGTATCCTGCCGATCGGCCAGACCGACTTCGTAAGCGGTACGCCCGGCTTCCACTGCCAGTTTAAAAGCGGTCGCCATGCGGTTCGGATCGGCGGCCACGGCAATTGCTGTATTGACCAGCACCGCATCTGCGCCCAATTCCAATGCTTCGGCCGCGTGGCTCGGCGCACCCAACCCGGCATCCACCACCACCGGCACTGTCGCCTGCTCGATGATAATGCGAATCTGATCGCGGGTGGCCACGCCTTTATTCGAGCCAATCGGCGACCCCAACGGCATGACCGTAGCGACGCCAATTTCCTGCAAACGCTTCGCGAGCACCGGATCGGCATTAATATAAGGCAGCACGACGAAACCCTCTTTCACGAGCAGTTCCGCCGCTTTAAAAGTCTCAATCGGATCGGGCAGCAGATAACGCGGGTCCGGATGAATCTCCAGTTTCACCCACTTCGGCAACCCGGCTGCCACGGCCAGCCGCGCCAACCGCACCGCTTCCTCCGCACTCATGGCTCCGCTGGTATTCGGCAGGAGCAAATAACGCTGCGGATCAATAAATTCCAGAATGTTCGCGAACGGATCTTTCTTCCCCGTCAAATCGACGCGCCGCAACGCCACGGTCACCATCTCCGTGCCGCTCGCGGCCAGCGCATCACGCATCGCTTCCGGGGCAGAAAATTTTCCCGTGCCCAGAATCAGGCGCGACTTGAACTCACGTCCGGCAATAACTAACGAACCATTAGACATTTCCGGAAAACATAGACGCGGACCGCGCGGGAGTCGAGAGCCTAGTGGCACAGGCCAAAACCGTAGCGCAGGCGTCTCGCCTGCTTTCGCATTCAGCTTCCAACCACGTCCAACCCACGATTGGCCGCCAAGCATACTGCCGTCACGCTTGTGAGCCAGCCGGGAAAAGCCTACACTTCTTGGCATGATCGATCCGTTTCCCGCCGCCGGCGGTGATTTTTTGATGCACTATCGCAATGACTTCGCCCTGCGCTGGTCACCGGAAGATTTGGCTGCCCAGCAGGAATTCGTCATTCGCCACGTGGAAAATAAAGTCTGGCTCGACTGGTCGGATGACGCCGCCGTGCTGTCATTGATTCAGGCCGACCTGGTGGACACCACCGTCAGCGGAAGCGCCGGGGAACATGAGGCCATCCTTGTCGCAGGTCCGATCACTGAATTGATCCGTCCAGCTACCCTGTTTCAACACGCCGCCAAACACCTTCGGCAAGGCGGAACGCTCATCGGCATTATCCCCTGCCTGCGGGACAACTCACCGGAAAGCCGGCTGTTCGCCGAACGCACCGCTCAGGAATTTTGGTCCTACCACACCGCCGAGGAATTGCTGGAATTACTGCATGAAAATGGTTTTGAACCGATCCAGGAGGAAACCGTCTTCATCCCCATCACCCAATTCAAAGACGTAGTCCTCAAAGATCAATTGGGGTTCAAAGGCTTCCGCCACGTCTTCACGCAAATCGAAGCCGAAGGCTACGATCCCGTCGAAATCGGCTGGGGTGAACTCCGGTTTGTCGCCCAGATCAGCACAACTGAAACCACCCACGCTTGATTCCGTTCGTATTTTATTGCCCTTGCGCCGCTTGAATTTCTTTGGCCCGCGCTTCGGCTGTTACCGCTTCTGCATCCCGTTTATTGCGGTGCAATAGCGCCGCGTAGTCCGTCAATAGTTTGATCAAGACGGGATTTTTATCGCCCAGCACGCTCTCGTAAATCGCCATCTGTTTTTTGAGCATCGTTTCGAGCTGCGGATCGTCATTCTGCTTTTGGTAGATGACGGCCAAGTTGCTGACTAATCCCACCAGGGCCAGACTCTTCTCACCCCGCGCCTTCTCTTCAATGGCCAGCGACCGGCGATACATCGGCTCAGCCATGGCAAATTTCTCCTGCCTAAAATACAGATCCGCCAACTTGCTCAATGCACTTGTTATCTCGAAACTATCCTGACCACATGCCGCCTCCTTGAGTTGAATCAACCGTTTACAGGTCAACTCCAAATCCAAGCTCTTGTCATCCAGTGTGTAAACCGTGGCGAGCTTTTCCAAAATATTTGTTAAGGCCGGATTATTCACACCAACGCTTTGCTCCTGATATTGAAATGCTTGCTGATAAGATATTTCAGCCGAAAGATAGTCTGCTTGTTCAAAAGAAGCATCGCCCACAAATTGAAAGTATTCAGATAACATCAACTTTTCTCCGGGGAATTGCTTCTGAAGAATTTGAACCATCTGCTTATAGGAAATGTCCGCATCAGCAGTTCGGTTTTCCATTCGCTGAAGCGAACCAAGAATCAGTAGAACGTTCGCTTCGACGTTTGCTTTCTGATATGTAACAAAGTAGCGTCGTCCGCTTTTTACTTGGATTTCGCCGTATTCATGTTCGAACACCTGTTTTGCTTTCAGAAGCAAGATCTCCGCTTCTGGATACCGCTTCTGATAAATGCGTATTCTCGCAATACCAAGCAAACAACTACCAACTAGAGGATGAAACGATGCGGAGTGATTTTCCAGCATCTTCATTGCAGATTGAAACCTCAGTTCAGCTTCTTCAATCTTCTTCTGCCGACGACAATCTTCGGCCAAGTAATACTCAATCTCTGCAATATTGCCGGGCAATTCACCTCGCGTATTCTGCTTTAACTCCAACAATTGCCGCAACAATGGTTCAGCTCTGACCGGGTAACCGCGATGTAGCAAAAAAGAACTCAAGTCGGTCAAGCTGTCGAGCCGTCGGAAATCTTTGGTGTCGAATTTTTCGGCTTCCATGAGTGCCAGCGTAAAGAGCCTATCCACATCCTCCCATCGCCGTTCGCGTAGCGCCTGCTGTCCGTCATCACGAAATTTCTTCCACGCCTTTTTATCCCCTTTTTCTGCGCTAAAAGCGTCCGACAAAAAAACAACGATCACAATCATCAATCCCAGCACTGTCACTAGCATCTTCCACTGATGAACGTGTTTTATCATTTCCCCTCCTTATTAATTCCCAGTGAATAGTGATGCGTGCCGTTCAGTCAAAATCCGAGCAGCTCATGAAATAATGACAGCGTGGACAACGCAGTTTGCACTTTTCGTTATGCAATTCATGCCCACAACGCGGACACCAGCGCCAATATTCGGGCAAGGCGTCATTGTTCTCCAGTGCGCACGCCTCTGCGGGAATTGCACTTTGAACTTCGGGTTGTTTCTCCACGGGCACCTCCGCACTGTATCGTTTTGCCGCCGGGGCGCAAGAAAAGAGGAACCCGTCAACCTTTCCAGCTTTTTCCAACCAGCATTTGACGCAACTCCAATCCGCCCGTTATAAATAAAACCCGACACCCAAGCGTATGCGAACTTCACCTATCTCCGGCCGCTCACAGAATCCGGCCCATGGCTTCTCCCGCCGTGAAATGCTCCGCACCTCTGGCCTCACCGCTCTTGGTCTGGCGCTCGGCGGCTGGTCCAGTCGCACCGCGCAAGCGGCGAGTCCTGCCACCACAATCAACGGGCTGACCGCGCTGAATCATTTCCCGCGCATGGTACAGGAATATTTCGTAGAACAAGTGCGCCGGGCGGAAACGGTCGGTTTGCTCGCGAAAAACAGCCTTAACACCAAAGCGGACGCCGAACGCTACGTGCGCGAAGTGCAGCAGAAGATTCAACTTTGTTTCGGTCCCTGGCCGCAAAAGACACCGTTAAACGCGCGCATCACGGGAAAAGTGGAACGGGACGCGTATATCATTGAAAAGGTTATTTTTGAAAGCCGCCCCAATTTCCCCGTCACCGCCAACCTCTACGTCCCGAAAGGACACGCCTTTCCTCTGCCGGGCGTCGTGGGTGTCTGTGGCCATTCTTTCAATGGCAAAGCTGCGGAAGCCTATCAATCCTTTGCCCAGGGCCTGGCCCGTCAAGGTTATGTAGTACTGATTATCGATCCGATCGGCCAGGGTGAACGCTTTCAATATGTGGATGAGAAATGGAAATCCCGCATCGGCGCAGGGGTGCAGGAGCATCTCCTGGCCGGCAATCAGCAATTTCTCGTCGGCGAATTCCTCGGTTCCTGGCGCACCTGGGATGGCATTCGCGCGCTGGATTATTTGCTCACGCGCCCGGAAGTGGACCCGAAACAAGTGGGCGTCACCGGCAACTCCGGCGGCGGCACCGAAACCACCTGGCTCTGCGGCAATGAGCAGCGCTGGAGCATGGCGGCCGCAAGTTGTTTCGTCACTACGTTCCGGCGCAATGTGGAAAACGAATTGCCTGCGGATACCGAGCAATGCCCGCCCCGCGCACTGGCGCTGGCGCTTGACCACTCCGATTTCATCGCCGCACTCGCGCCCAAGCCGGTCATCCTGATGAGCCAGGAAAAGGATTTCTTCGATACCCGCGGCACAGCGGAGGCTTACCAACGTTTGCGCCGCTTATACAAATTGCTGGGCGCAGAGGAAAATATTCACTTATTCGTCGGCCCCACCTATCACGGCTACTCACTGGAAAACCGGGAGGCAATGTATCAATGGTTCAATCACGTTACGAAAATTTCCAGCGCCACAAAAGAACCTGCTTTGACCATTGAGAAGGATGAAACCCTCTGGTGTACGCCCAACGGCCAGCTCGCCGAACTGAAACCGCGCACGGCCATTTCCTTTACGCAAGAGTTGTCACAATCGCTCGCCAAATCCCGCCCTGCTCTGAAAGGCGACGCGCTCAAACAAGCCGTGACCGAAACCTTGAAACTACCCAAACGCACGGAAGCGCCGGAATATCGCATCTTGCGTTCTCTCAACGGGCGGAGATATCCCACCAAACAATTTGCCTATTATGCCGTGGAAACGGAGCCAGGCATTCAGGCCATTGTTTACCGGCTCTCCAACGAACCGCTCTACTCGCGCATTCCACGCGGTATCAAGCGCGCCATCCTTTACGTATCCCACCAATCCGCGGATGTCGAACTGCGCGAAGAACCGCTGCTCAAAGAATTGCTCCAGGCCGAGCCGGAATCGGCGTTTTTTACGTGCGACGTGCGTGGTATTGGTGAATCCCAACCTGACACGTGCGATCCGAAATCTTTTCTCACCGCCTACGGCAGCGATTACTTTTACGCCATTCACTCGATCATGCTGGACTACCCCTATGTGGGGCAAAAGACTTTCGACGTCCTGCGTGTGCTGGATTTAATTACCGCGAACGGACATGAAGAGATTCACCTCGTCGGCAAAGGCTGGGGTGCGATCCCCGCCACCTTCGCCGCTTTGCTGCACGGCAAAGTTACGCAGGTGACATTGAAGAACAGTCTGACCTCCTACACGGACATTGCGGAATCCGAGACTTACAAGTGGCCACTCTCCAGCCTGCTCCCGAATGTGCTCAAGAAATTC
>JBEHZA010000162.1:0-9654 GCA_048497895.1 Verrucomicrobiota bacterium | reverse complement strand
ATTTTCTGATCGTCCCTGCGGACTTCATGAAGAATAAAGTGGCGCTATTTCCCACGGTGGGAAATACAAAGGCGGCGTTTTATGATTGGATGGGGGCGAGAAAGGAGATGCAGAGGGGGTAATTTAGAAACCAGGAAGACTAACAGGTGAAAGATTCGCAGGCTCATCACCGAAGGCTATAGTCGGGAGCGATGAGGCCGGACGTTTCCATGCAGCACCGCTGGAGCTTGAGAGAAGTTGTGAATGGAAGGCTATAAACATGGCGCTCCAAGACGGAGCTTTGCGCCCAGTGTTGGTGCGGCAATTGACTGGGGTGTATGGGATTGTATGGCTTTGTATGGGGTAACATTGGAAGGGAATGACGAAATCCGAAAGAATAACAAAGCCAGAAGGTTAACCGCGAAATACACGGAACACGCGAAAGAGGAAAACCGATTAAGCCACGGATGAACCGATTCACACGGATGGGGGCAAGGACACTGGAAGGAGCCCACCCCTAACCCCTCCTTGGAAGGGAACCAGATGTGGGCGTGAAAGCGCATATGGACGCGGTTCATGTTCTGTCAGGGCTATTCAGGCTTATTCAGGGATAATTTATGTGCGGATTTGAGAGCGTGGGAAACGCAATGTCGAAAGGAGGGGATTTTAAACCACGGATGGGGATAAAAATGACGAAATCCGAATGCTAAATTCCGAAAGAAACCCAATAAATTACGAAAAAGGCGGTAATGGAAGCTGATGTCGAGGTGTGTGGAGACTGCAGTGGGAATACGCGGACTCGGCGGTCCGCGCTCCGAGGGAGTGGGGCTTGTCTGGGATATTCCGGCTTATTCCGGGCATTTTTAGGAGGGAAGGCAGATCGAACGGTGGGAAAGTAGCGTGGGTGGAAAAATTGAAGCCCGGAGGGGGATATTCAGGGGGAGCCAAAATGGGGTGAGCGAATCGAATTGGTTGCAATTGTTCGGAAAGCGATATGATATTGGGGAGGCACAGTTATTTGCGGGATTATGATAAACGACACATTGGAAAAAATTAAGGCCCGGATCAATCATTCCGCTGCCGTTCCGGAAGAGCGCAAGCAGGAGTTGTTAAATTTGGTTTCCACGCTGGAAGCGGAGATTAATGAGCTTTCTAAAACCCGTGGTGAAGATGCCCAAAGCATTGCGGCATTTACAGATGTGTCCACGCTGGAGGCGACCCGGTCGCAGCAAAACCCGGAATTGTTGAAGCATTCTTTGGGCGGATTATCCTCCTCGGTGGAGGGGTTGGAGAAGTCGCATCCGCGGCTGGTCAACATCGTTAATTCCATTTGCAGCACGCTTTCCAATTTGGGCATCTAATGGAGAAGCCGCTTTGCGGATGGAACCGGAGTGAGCGGAGCGACCACCTGAACAATTTGCCGGGCTGAATGTCGATAGAAACGTATTGAAGACGAAAACATGAAGAAGCCGTCGTTGTTGATCATTTTTTTGACCGTATTCATTGATTTGATTGGGTTCGGCATTGTGTTGCCGTTGTTGCCGAAGTATTCGGAACGGTTTGGAGCGGAGGGCTTTTGGATTGGAGCGATCATTGCCTCGTATTCATTGATGCAGTTCTTCTTTTCACCGATGTGGGGGCGGTTGTCTGACCGGATGGGGCGGAGGCCGATTTTGTTGCTCAGCCTGGCAGGTTCGACCTTGTCGTATGCGTTGTTTGCGCTGGCAGCGACCTTCAACGGGACGACGGGATTGATCGTGTTAATTCTATCACGGATTTTCGCCGGCATTTGCGGAGCGAATTTGTCAGTGGCGTCGGCTTACATTGCGGATATCACGACGCCGGAGAACCGGTCCAAGGGAATGGGGATGATCGGGATGGCATTCGGATTGGGATTTATTCTAGGCCCGGCACTGGGGGCGTTTAGCGCTTCCATTTTTGGACTGGCGGGTCCGGGTTGGGTGGCTTCGGCCTTTTGCGGCACGAATTTCCTCATGGCTTGTTTTATTCTGGTGGAGAGCAAGCAACCGACTTCCGAACATGCGGCGACGCGGCCAAAGCTGGACCAATGGCTGCACACGATGCGGCATCCGAAGCTGGGTTTGCTGATCGGCATTTTCTTCCTGGCGACTTTTTGTTTTACCTGCTTTGAAAGTACGCTGCCGTTATTGGTGGGGTCTTCGACTTTGCATCACGATGATTTGAAGGACGCGGGTAAGTTGATCCAGAGAATTAACACGAGCGCTGATCCGGTCTCGAAGTTTTTGCATGAGCAATTGCCGCCGGATACCACCAAAGCCCTGGCGGAATATTCGGGCACGGGAGTAGTTTCCTATGAATTGGGTGAACAGTTGTTGCGCGGATTGAATGATGTTTTGATGCACAAAGACGTCTATTCGCCGGACCGTTTTAAAGGGGCTGATTTGGGCGGGGAAATTCAAAAATTGCTGGACGATAAAAAACCGGAACAGGTGCGAATGCGGTTGAACCGGTTGTTACTAAATCAGACTTATACAGCGGAACTGGCGCCGCAACGGCTATTCTTCGATGAAAAGCACGTGGGCTATTTGTTTGCCTATTGCGGTATCATGGCGGCGTTTATTCAAGGGGGAGCCATTGGCCGTTTGGTTAAAAAATTCGGCGAGCAACAATTGATCTTCGGCAGTTTGCTGGTGGTGGCGGTCAGCCTGGTGATGATTCCGTACGCGACTTCGCTGGCGGCGTTGTTACTGGGATTGGGACTGTTTGCGGCGGGTTCGGGCATTAACCGGGCGCCAACGATGGGGTTGATTTCCTTGAACTCACCAGCCGGAGAGCAAGGGGCGACTTTGGGGGTGGCACAGAGCGCGGGAACTTTGGCGCGGGTGTTCGGGCCGGTTTTTGCGACGGGGTTATATAACCGCCACACACCGTTGCCCTACGTGATTTGCGCTGGTATCGCCACCGCAGCCGGGTTAATTGCCTGGCAGCATCTTTGCCGTCCGGATGGTTCACCGGTATTGGATGGCCAAAGCGCCACGGACAAAACGTCGCCCACACCCTCCATTGGAGAGTGATTTTCCGGCTGACGAAAAGCCGGACGTAATGGCTTAAGCGGGAGCTTAGCTGAATTAAACGCGTGATTCGCAACATCATCTTCGACTGGTCCGGAACGCTGGTGGATGATTTACCCGCGGTGTTGCAAGCGACCAATCATGTCTTCACCAAAGCGGGTTTGCCGGAAATGTCGCTGGATCAATTCCGCGCTGAATTCTCGCTTCCGTTCAAAAAGTTTTACGATCGACACACGCCGCATGTGCCATTGGAACAGTTGGAGGAATGGTTTCATGAACGGTTTGAAGTGGTCGGGGATTCCGTGGAGGAACTGCCGCACGCGCGTGCTTTTTTGATTTTCTGCCGGCAACGGGGAATCCGGACATTTCTCTTAAGCACCGTTCACCAGAACCATTTCCGGGCGCAGACGATTAAGAATGGTTTTCATAAGTTTCTGGACCGTTCTTATGTCGAGGTCTGGGACAAAAAAGCCAGGATTCACGAACTGCTGGAAGAGAACCGGCTGAACGCGAAAGAGACTTTGTTTATCGGCGACATGCAGCATGACATCGAGACAGCCCATCATGGAGGCATTCGTTCCTGCGCGGTATTGACGGGATTTAATCGGCTGGATCAATTGCGGGCGAGCAATCCGGATTTAATTGTCGAACACCTCGGAGAATTGCAGGAAATATTGGAACGGCACGATTTTGAATTGCCTTCCGGACAGGCAGGTCATAAATCTTCCGCGCTGGCGATCCCGGTTTCGACCGTGGGGGCGCTGATTTACAATGCGGCGGGGAAGGTGCTAATGATCCGCACGCAAAAATGGTCGAATTTGTGGGGCATTCCAGGGGGTAAAATAAAACTGAACGAAACTTCCGAAGATGCGTTGCGGCGCGAGATCAAAGAAGAAACGGACCTGCAGATCGAAGACATTGAATTTGTCATGGTGCAGGATTGCATTCAATCGACGGAGTTTTACCGGAGCGCACATTTTATTTTGTTGAATTACAAATGCAGGTGTGTGGGCGAACCCAAAGTCAAGCTGAACGAGGAAGCGCAGGAGTTTCGTTGGGTAACTCCGGCAGTAGCGCTGAGCATGCCGTTAAATCAACCAACTCAAAAACTGCTGCTGGCGGCGGAGCCACAGTTGAACCTGAAAGACTAAATGGACCTGATCACCATTAGCGACCTGGAAGTCAAATATCACGTGGGCGTGCCGGATGATGAACGCGCCATGGCGCAACGCTTATTGTTAACTTTGGAAATATCCACCGACTTCGCCGAGGCGGCGAAAGCGGATGATCTGAAGAAAACAGTCGATTACTATGCCGTTACCCGTGAACTTCAGCTTTTCGGTGACGGCAAGAGCTGGAAGCTCATTGAGCGGCTGGCCGTGGAAATAGCCGAAATGGTATTGGATAAATACGAGGCCAGCAAGGTATCGGTCGAAGTGAAGAAATTCATCCTCACGGATACGAAGTATGTTTCCGTCCGCACTGTGCGGTCAGCGAAAACGTAATGCCATCATTGGGCCTTCGCCGAAGGCGAGGGGAATTTCTGTTCGATAATCTTAACGGCGCTGCTGGCACTGCCAGTGGCTTGAATGATTCCTGCGGCCAGGCCTGAGGCATTGGCGGTCGAGGTTGAAGTGCCGCTGACTAAATAATACTGGCCATTGAACGAAACGATGCTATTGCCCGGCAGGCCCACAGCGGCGAAGTCTCCGCGGTTGGCATAGGAGGCGTAACTGCCATTACTGTTGACGGCCGTTACTCCAATCACTTCCGGATAGGCGGCCGGATAAGTGAGAGTTGTTACCGGATCATTGCCGGCAGCAGCAAAGAAGGTGACCCCTTGATTGTGGGTGTTCTGGATAATCTGATGCAAGTAGCTCACATCCCCATCCGAGCCCAAACTCAGATTAATAACGGTGGCTCCGTTTTGGACGGCCAGATAAATGCCATACGCCACATCATACGTGCTGGTGTATGTGTTATTCCCGTAAACATCGACGGGCAACACCTTCACAGAACTTTGACCGCTGGGAGTCACTTGCGAAAGCGCCTGCAACAAAGTCTCAAGCATGGACGTGCCGTGAGTCGGAGAATCCGTTGGCACATTGGCATCGCCCGCGGCCGACAGCGATTTCAGCAGGAATTGGTTGTAGGCCGGGTCCACCGATTGCAATGGGGTATCGATCAAGCCCACAATCACGTTTTTGCCGTTGGCATTGACGGCGGGGTTCAGCGAGAAGGGCAGGGCGGCGGAGGCGCTGGGGGTGATGGTTTGCGGTGCTGTGGCGGGCGGCGATGCGATATAATTATAATCCACCGCGGCGACATCTTTCAAATTGGCCAGTTGCGCTTTGGCATTATTGGCTGCTTCTTCGTTGTCAAAACTCAAACGATAAATTCCCAACGCATCAATGCGGCCAACAATTTTCGCGCCGAGCTGGCGCGCGATTTCTTCAATCTTCGCGCCCGGTTTGAGCGTCACGACCAATTCATTAGGGATGCGTTTGGATTTCTTTTCTTTCACCTCGACCAATTGAGTCGCGTTGCCGCGTTCTGTTTTAAAAATGTAAAGACGCGAGGCGGCATTCTTTTGCGGCACCACTGCGTAATTCAATTTACCAAGGAGGCGTTCCAAAGCGTCCGTCGTTTTCAATCCACTGAACTTGGCAGAGATGGGTTGCTCCAATCCTGGCTCGACGTAAACCTGCCAACCCGTGACCGCAGCCAGACGAGGCAATAACTCACTCAACGTCCAGGAATCAATATGAGCATCTACCAGATTTTTATCCGCTTTCCAGCTTAAGGAGTTTTCGGCCTGACCTGTTAGGGGGGCAATCCACAGCAGCAACGCACAACTCAACATCACCAGCCAAGAGGTCTTAAATTTGTTACGCCTGACCATAACTGTATTATACTTCTTTTTAAACCCGTTGCTATCAAAAGGTTTCATTCGAATTCATGACTGGATTAAGTCGGGTTAATTAGCTATTTTGCAACCTTCTCCATTTCAATGTGTTGCAGCTTCGGTTTTGAAAATTATTAAGCATGCGTATGATTTTCAGCTTGCGAAACGGTCAGTAAAACTGTTAATAATGCGCAACAATTATGGCAGCCATCGGCCGATTCCAAAAAGGTGACGATATTTTTTACGCGAAAGCTGTGGACGGCGAACTTTTTCGCCTGCAAGGGGATGTATTTGGATCTCCGTCTTATGCGAAAAAAGCGACACCTCTGAAAGGAGTTAAGACCCTTACGCCCGTAGTGCCGTCAAAAGTGATTGCTGTTGGTCTCAATTACGCCGATCACGCCCGGGAATCCGGCAAGCCGGTTCCGAAAGAGCCTTTGTTTTGGCTAAAAGCTCCAACTTCTTTGATTCCCGATGGAGCGAAAATCGAAATCCCTTTTTCCAATCACCGCACTGATTTTGAAGCAGAACTGGCGATTGTTATTGGTCGGCGCGTCCGGAATGTGACTCCCGCGGCGGCGGCTCGCTACATTTTCGGATACACCTCCGCACAGGATATCAGTGACCGGACCATTCAGAATTCCGAAAGCCAATGGGCGCGTTGTAAGTCCTTTGATACGTTTACTCCGGTTGGGCCATATGTCGAAACGAAGATTGACCCGCATGATTTGACCATCCAGTTGTTCCAGAATGGTCAATTGCGGCAAAATTCAAACACGAGTCAGCTTATTTTCAATTGCTACCATCTGGTCAGCTTTATCTCGACTAACATGACCTTGCTTCCGGGAGATATTATTCTTACCGGCACGCCCAGTGGCGTCGGGCCGATCGAATCTGGCGACCGCCTGGAAGTCCGCATTCAAGGTCTCGCTCCGCTGGTAAACACCGTCAAATAGCCCTTTCTTTTCGACGGTTCGCCGGAAAGTGGACGGGATAATCCATTCCTGACGCATTTTTCGCTCGACCTTAGCCTGCCGTCGTTCAACTCTCTCACCCCATGCGCTGGACCAACGCTTTAATACCGACTTTAAAAGAGACCCCCGCGGAAGCGGAGATCACTTCGCACAAATTGCTGCTGCGTGCGGGGCTGATCCGTAAACTCAGTGGCGGCTTGTACACGTTCCTGCCGCTCGGCCTGCGCTCCTTGCGCAAAGTGGAGCAGATCATCCGTGAGGAAATGGATCGTGCCGGTGCGCTCGAAATCCTCATGCCCGCCCTGCAACCGCCCGAAATCTGGCAGCAGAGCGGCCGTTATGAAGCGGCTTCGGACGTGCTCTTCAAAGTGCGCGATCACGACAAAAAGGAATGGGTGCTTGGCCCCACGCACGAAGAAGTCGTCACCACACTCGCAGCGGGGGAAATTAATTCCTATCGCCAATTGCCCAAGAATTTTTATCAGATTCAATTGAAATTCCGCGATGAAATTCGCCCACGCTTCGGCCTGATGCGCGCCAAGGAATTCATCATGAAGGACGCCTATAGTTTCGACGCCACGGACGAAGGTGCGCAGGCGAGCTATCAAAAAATGTATGATGCCTACACGCGCATTTTCCAACGCTGCGGTTTAAAGGCATTCGCTGTAGAAGCCGATACGGGTGTAATTGGCGGCAAGTTCTCTCACGAATTTATGGTCCCGGCAGTTACGGGAGAAAATGAAGTCGTTTACTGCGAGAAATGTGGTTACGCGGCGAATATCGAAAAGGCCACCAGCGGCATTCCCCGCACGGCTGCTCGTGACCTCGGGCCCGCCGTGGAAAAATTCCCTACACCCGGTGTCGTGACCATCGAAGCCCTAAGCAAAGACCCTTACAAAGTCCCAGCTAATCGTCAGATTAAGACGCTGGTCTATATTGCCGATTCACAGCCGATGCTTGTATTGTTACGCGGCGACGATCAACTCAACGAAGCGAAACTGGTCGCCATGACTGGCATCGCGAAAGTCCGGCCAGCCGATGTGAAGTTGCCTGGCGATTTGGCTCATTTTACCGCGCTGGGCGCTATGCCTGGATCGCTTGGGGCTGTGTTAAACGTGCCTTCAGGCTGGCAGGTGATTGCTGACGAACGTTTACGTGGCGCGAATGACATGACGACCGGCGCGAACGAAGACGGTTTCCATTTACGCAACGTCTCCATCGAGCGCGACATCAAGGTGACTGCCTGGTTTGATCTCCGCAGTGTAAAGGCGGAGGAACCTTGTGTGAAATGCAGTCAGCCGTTGAAAATTCAACGCGCGATTGAAGTCGGCCACGTCTTTAAATTAGGCACCAAATACAGCGTCGCGTTGAATGCGCTGTTCCTGGATAGCTCTGGCAAACAACAACCCGCCGTTATGGGCTGCTATGGCATTGGCGTTACGCGCACGCTGCAGGCTATTATTGAGCAATCCAATGATAAAGATGGCGTCGTTTGGCCTGCCTCGGTCGCTCCCTACACTGTCTGCATCACGCCGCTCGGCATTACTCCCGGCAGTCCGGTGATGACCCTCGCAGAGAAAATTTACGCAGAACTGACCGCCAAAGGCGTGGACGTAATTCTCGATGATCGCGATGAACGTCCTGGTTTCAAATTCAAGGATTCCGAACTGGTGGGCTTTCCCCTGCGCATTGGTATTGGCGAGAAATCGCTGGCCAAAGGCGAAGTGGAATTAAAGCCTCGTGCTGGAGCTCTGACCACCGTTAAGGCCGAGGAAGCTGTCGCCAAAGTATTGGAGTGGTTGCAGGCGCAGTCTTGAGTTGCCCGCCAAGCTCATGTTCGAACTCTTTAAAACCGATACCAGTTCCAAAGCGCGTCTGGGCCGTTTAACGACTGCGCATGGGCAAATCGAGACTCCGGTTTTCATGCCCGTGGGAACCCAGGCCAGTGTTAAAGCGCTGGACCCTCGCGAATTGCTGGAGATGGGCACGCAGATCATTCTCGGCAATACCTACCATTTGTCCATCCGCCCCGGCATGGAGATTATTACTGGAGCCGGAGGACTGCATAAGTTCATGAATTGGCAGTTGCCGATTCTGACGGACAGTGGTGGCTTTCAAGTCTTCAGCCTGGCCAAAATCCGCAAGATCAAGGCACACGGAGTCGAATTTCGTTCCCATCTCGATGGTTCACCTTTGTTCCTTGGCCCAAAGGAGGCCATGGAGATTCAACGGCTACTTGGCTCAGACATCGCCATGGTGTTTGACGAATGTCCGCCCCATGACAGTCCACCCAAAGAGGTTAAGGCGGCGGTGGAACGCACCATTCGCTGGGCGCGCGAATGCCGGGTACAACCCCGGGCCGAAGGTCAAAAAGTGTTCGGCATCGTACAAGGCGCCAGCAATGCTGCTTTGCGGGAGGAATGTGCCAAGGCTCTGGTCGGTATGGATTTTGACGGCTACGCGATCGGTGGCGTTAGCGTTGGCGAGCCGGAACCGGAAATGATGAAAGCGGTGGAAATCACTGAGCCCTTTTTGCCCGCGCACAAACCGCGTTACGCCATGGGGTTGGGAACTCCGGCACAATTAGTAGAACTCGTCGCCCGGGGCGTGGATATGTTCGACTGTGTTCTTCCTACCCGCGTGGCCCGTAACGGCACGGCCTTTACCTATAAAGGCACTGTTAGTATCAAGGGCGGGTTTAATAAGATGGACTTCGGTCCGATTGAGGAAGGTTGTGAGTGCT
>JBEHZA010000161.1:0-9674 GCA_048497895.1 Verrucomicrobiota bacterium | reverse complement strand
TCCGCAAGCGGAACACAGCCGTATTCCGTCCCTAATCGCACCCCATGACCGGCTCATCATTGACAATTCCCAGCCCTGCGACCATAAACGAGCAAAGCCGTGACAGATGGAGGAAAGGTTGTTGTTCCGAGGCGTCTTCCCTTCGCTGATTCCGGTGGAATTTGAACTAACCCGGCAATTATGCGACAGCTCTTATCCGCTACCGTCCTGGCCACTATTGTTATCACCACTTCGGTTCAGAGTCAGACGGCTCCAGACGTTTCAAAAAATGTCGATAACGTTGCCCGCGCGCTTAAGCAATCTCCTCCGGCCAGTCTCAAACCTGACAGCCGGCCGCTTTACCTATTGGACGTCGAACACGGCAGCACTACCGTTCTCGTCCAACAAGCCGCGCCGGACCTGACTTACTGCGGCACGCCTTCCTGGAGCGCCGATGGCCGCCGGATCTTCTTTGATGCGTCGCCCGGAACGGAATGGGACAAGACCCGGATGTTGATGCTGGAAACGACGGGTGGGGCTTCCCGTTTAAAAGATCTTGGGATTGGCAATTGCCCGAATCTTTCGCCTGATGGAAGGAACATTGCATTCCTGTACAATCATGCGCCCACCGGCGTTTGGCTGATGCGGGCAGACGGGACCAACCGCCGACAGCTTCCCGGCCGGGAAGAGTATGGCATTCCTAAATGGTCGCCCAATGGCCAACTGCTGCTCGTCTCCGGTTTTGGCAAACCCGTCGATTCGCGGGTGATCAGTTTGGTGAATCCGGAAAACCCGGTCGCGCAGGACGTCAAGCTGGCTGGATTGGAACTGCATTCGGTGCCCAACTGGGCGGGCGACAGTCAAACGCTGGTTTCAATTATCAAATCCGGCACCAACATTTCCATTGCGCTCGTCGATATTTCCAATCCGGGCGAAGCGAAGATCAAGCAGACGCTCTGGCGGAAGCCCGAAGGCGCGACGTTAGCGGTTTCTTACCCCGTGTATTCAAAAGCGACGGGCCAGTGTATTTTTGTCGGCCGCAATGACACGGAGACGACGTTGTATTCCTTGCGCGCCGACAGTTCGGCACCGCCGCAACCCATCGCTGGTGTCGGCATTCACGAGACCGTGGTCAATCTCTCCTTTTCACCGGATGGACGCTACCTGCTTTACTGCGCCCGACCATAATCAAAATTCAGATGTCAGCGCGTGTTCAAGCCCGGTTATTCGCGGCGATGTTTGTGATGCTGGCAGGTGTGGCGTTCGTTTATCACCGGAAACACGAAGCCGAGCGCGCGCAACGGAATTGCGTTGCTTACATGGCGCGAATGTGGTCGGCCTCGGTAGGTTACGCGATGGAAAACAAAGTGGGTTTGGATACCAAAATCAGTCCGCAGCTGCTGGCGCCTTATCTCCATAATTATTCCAGTATGAAATGTCCGTTAGGGCAGGAAGAATATGCAGACTTTGTGATCTGGGATGGTCCGCGCTGTCCGAATTCAGCACCCCATACGCAAGCCCGTCAGCCCGATCCGAAAATCGAAATCATGAAGCAAGCGAAATCCAAGGCCCTTGGGGAACACGCCAACGAAAGAGGCAAATAACCGCGCCGATTATGAAATTAGATGAACGGGAACAATTCCGCCAATGGACGCAATCGATTGGCCTTTCCAGTGAGACGACCGAAAAGCTCCTGGAACACATGCTCAATGAAGAAGACATGGACCCGGAATTCGGAAGCTGGATAGAATCGCCCACGCGCGTGATGAGCGCGAATGACCCTAAAAATGCCTTTGGCCTGGAGCAAGAACCCATCGCGTTGGGGTTTCTGATTATCGGCTCCTGTCCGAATGGCGACCCGGTAATTGTTAATACACGTGATCCCAAGCTGCCCGTATTCTACCTCAGCCATGAAACTTTGTTTGACCAGCCTTTGCATGAAACCATGGCGAAAGTTTCTGATTCGATAACGGAGTTTGATGAAGCTCTCTTAAGTGAAACATCGAATATTCCGTTGGATTATTGGCAGGTTCCCCGTGTCTGAAGATCATTTCGATCTCGTCCCGCTTATTTCTCAATCGCGTCATAAACTAACCCTTTGATCTGCCATTCCAGTTGGAACGAGTAGGGCAAGGTTTGTTCCATCGTTACCACCACCAGATCGTCCTTCGGTGAAACCCAGTAATGCGTGCTCGCCATGCCGCCCCAACCGTATTCGCCGACGGGCGCTGCCGGATCCCATTTGGTCGAAGGTTCCACGCGGACGTTGAATCCCAGGCCGAACCCAATCCCCTCACGCTTTTGCGCGCCAAAGGCAATGGGCATGGCTTCTGGCGCTAATTGATTGTGCGTCATGAGCGACACCGTCTCCGCCTTAAGCAGGCGTTTGCCATCCAGTTCCCCGCCGTTCGCCATCATCTGAAGGAAGCGGGTGTAGTCGCGGGTGGTGGACATCAAGCCACCGCCACCGGAAAGATTTTTCGGCTTCGTTCCGGTGTTCTGATTGGCGGTTGCGCCGGCGGATTTCAATTCGCCTTTGCCATTGCTGTTGTAGAGCGACGCCACGCGATCCAGCTTTTCCGTTGGCACAAAGAATCCGCTGTCCTTCATGTCCAGGGGCGCGAAGATGCGCTCCGATAAAAAGACATCAAGCGTCTGGCCGGACACCACTTCAATCACCCGGCCCAGCACATCCACGGCGAGGCTGTAAATCCAGCGCGTGCCCGGTTCGTATTGCAGCGGCAGTTTGCCGAGCTTCCCGCACATCGCCGCGAGATCGTCCTGTGGATTATGCAGGCTGGCTTCACGATAGATTTTCGCCAGTGCGGCATCGCTGGATTCACCGTACGTCAATCCCGCCGTGTGCCGCATCAAGTCGCGGATGGTCGGCTCGCGCTTTGGCGCGTGAGGGCCTTCGGCGCTCCATACCTGCACCCCTTTGAACTCCGGCAAATAGTTTGAAATAGGGTCATCCAGACCGAGCTTGCCCTCCTCGTGCAGGATCATCGCGCCGGTCGTCGTAATCGCCTTGGTCATGGAATAAATGCGGAAGATATTATCCTCCCGCATCGGTTTGTCCGTTTCCACATCCGCTTTGCCGAACGTTTTAAAATACGCCACCTTCCCGTGGCGCGTAATCATCACGCTGGCGCCGGCCAGTTTTTTCTGATCGATCAGGCTTTGCACCGCGCTATCCACCTTTTCGAGTTTCACGGAAGACATTCCCACGCTTTCCGGCTTCGCCACCGGCAATTCCTTCGCACTGGCCGCAGTGATCAAACCGGCAGCGCTGAACAACACGAGGACGTGACGTAAAGAATTCTGTGGAATCATGGAGAAAAGTTTAAAGCCAACCGGAAGAGTAACGCAAGCGCGTTGGGGGTTCATGTAATCGCCTTTTCTGTGGTTGGATCAAAAAAACAAGCGCCGCTCAGGGAAAAGCCAACCGTGATTTTTTGACCTGCCCGCCAGTGATCGGCGGGAGGAAACCGTCCGGTGAAAACGGCTGCGCCTGCTTTCAATTGTACCCAGGTCTCAGCGCCTTGCACTTCGACCAGTTCAATCACGGCTTCCATTTGCGGACATGTGTCAGTCACTGCCGGTTGAATGTGTTCCGGCCGCAAACCCAGTGTGACCGGTTGACCCGCGTACGTTTTCAAAGCCGTGGGAACATCACTTCCCAGCTTCAATTTTAAATCGGTCCCGGCGGCACGGAATGAAACCTGGGCTCCTTCAACTTCGATCGTGCCGTTAAAGAAATTCATCGCCGGTGAACCAAAGAAAGAAGCGACGAAACGGTTCACGGGCCGTTGATAAATCTCCCGAGGCGTGGCGACCTGTTGCAGGCGTCCTTCGCGCATCACCGCAATACGATCGCCCATAGCCATGGCTTCGGATTGATCGTGCGTGACGTAAAGCATTGTTGCTTGCAACGAATGGTTCAGCCGCATGATCTCGCGCCGTAACTGTAAGCGCATCGGCGTGTCCAAATCCGAAAGCGGTTCATCGAAGAGAAATACTTTTGGCTTCAACACCAGCGCGCGCCCGACGGCGACACGTTGACGCTGGCCGCCGGAAATCGCTTCCGGCAAACGGTCGAGGCAATCGGTCAGTTCCAGCAGCCGCGCGATTTCGTGAACGCGTGTTTCCACTTCGGTGCGGGGGAATTTTCTCCAGACCAGGCCGGAGGCCATATTCTCGCGCACGGTCATATGCGGATAAAGGGCATGGTTTTGAAATACCATCGCCACCTCGCGATCTTTCGGCTCCACGCCGTTCAGTTCACGTCCCTCCAATAAAATACTTCCGTCCGATGGCTTCTCCAGGCCGGCAATCAGCCGCAGCGTGGTAGTTTTGCCGCAGCCGGAAGGCCCCACCAGCGCCATCAATTCGCCGGGGGCAACGTCGAGATTCAAGTCCTGCACCGCGCAGATTTCCTCTTTGCGTGGACCGTGGAACACCTTCCGCAATGCCTTCAGAACAACGCCAGCCATTGACGGAGATTTTCCGTTGCGTCGTGCTGAAAGTCGAGCGCGGAGTCAGTCCATTTTTACCCGCGCCACGCCTCAATGTTTCGCTGGCAGTCCCAAGGACCGCCGGGCTTGCAACAGGCAATCCGGACAATACGTATGCGAGAAGGTCACATAGGATCGTCGCGCAATGTAGGCTTCCAATTGTTCCCAGGCGCCGCCGGTGTTGCGAATTTTTTTGCAGCACGAACAGATCGGCAGCAACCCGCCCAGTTGGCGTTCCTGCGAATTGTCGCGCGCGTTTTGCAGGCGGATGACGAGCTTGTTTAATTCTTCTTCAAAATTCCGATGCCGCGAGACATCACGCAAATACGCAGTGAAAACCGGCGGACCTTCCATCCAATGCCGGCGCAGCGTAATCTCCACGGGAAATTCCGCGCCGTCCGCCCGTAACGCATCCAGTTCCACCAGTTGTCCGCGCGCGGCGTCATCCGGATTGGCCGCGAGGCTCGCCATTTCAAAGCAGACCCAATCCCGCCAGCCATGCGCAATCACCTGCTCCACCATGATGCGCCCCAGTAATTCGGGACGTGTCCAGCCGAGCATTTTCTCACCCGCCGGGTTGATGTCCGTGATGCGTCCTTCGTGATCGAGTGAGATAATGCCGTCGGGCGACAATTGCAGAATATCCGCTTTGCGCGCTTCGCTGCTGCGCAAATTTTTTTCGCTCCGCCGGGTCATCGTCACATCCTGAATCAACAAGACCACGCCCATGAGTCCACCGCGATCATCGGTCACGGGCGAGGCGTCCATTTCAATCGGCACATCGCGTCCATCCAACGTCCGGAGCACGGTATCCTCATTTAATCTGACCGACGCTTCGAAGCGCAGCACCCGGTCCACCGGATTGGCGATTGGCTCGCGCCCGGGCCAACTGATCAGGCGAAAGAAATCGGTGATGGGATTGCCCAGCGCTTCCGTTTGCGACAGGCCGACCAATCGTTCCGCCACCGGGTTCATAAAGGTGACCAGTCCGGCCATGTCCGTGACGATCACCGCCTGATGAATGGCGCGCAGTGTCGGTTGCGCTTCCAGGCGTTCTCCCGGCACGGTCTGCGGACGGCGGTGTTTGTACAGCGCGAGTTCAATTGCATTATGCAGTTCGCGTTCGCCGAACGGTTTTAAAATGTAAGCAGAAGGCTCAGTAACTTTGGCGCGGTCCAGCGTGGCTTCATCTGAATAAGCCGTCAGATAAATAATCGGCAGATGATGGCGGTCACGAATGCGTGCCGCTGCGGCTACCCCGTCCATTTCGCCCTTGAGGTTGATGTCCATCAGGACCAGGTCCGGATGGGTCTCCTCCGCTTTTTCCAAAGCTTCCTCACCCGACATTGTGATGCAGGGCACGAAATATCCCATGTTTTCCAGGCGGTTGCCCAAATCGTGAGCGACGATGGCTTCGTCTTCAACGACGAGGATTTGGGGTCTTTGAGAGGTTTTCATTTTGGGTTACGTCTTTGTTCAATGAATTTGATGGCAATTTCCGTTCCATTCTCTCCCTTAACAGAAAGTATTCCTTTTAATTGATGCGTCAGAGTGCCGACCAGTTTCAGGCCCAGCGTCTCCGCGTGGCGATAATCAAAGCCGGCTGGCAAGCCCACGCCGTTATCTTTTACCCGCAGGCAAATTTCCCCGGTTTCCATTTTGCGCAGCCCGATCTCCACGCTCCCTCTGTGGCCGTCAGGGAACGCGTGTTTCAGCGCATTGGAAAGCACTTCATTCACAATCAATCCGCACGGAATCGCGACGTCCACACCCAGGTAAACGGGTTGCAGATCGAACACTAATTCCACGGTGCCTTGTGAACACAACGAGCGCATCAGATTGGTGGCGAGATCATTCAGATATACGCCGAAATCAATGCGCGATAAATTCTTCGCGCGGTAAAGCTGCTCATGTACCAGCGCCAGCGTGCGCACCCGGTTTTGATTCTCCTTCAATACCGCCCGCACTTCCGGCACCCGGCTCTGGTTGGCCTGGAGATTGAACAGGCTGTAGATCACCTGCATGTTGTTCTTCACGCGGTGATGCACTTCCTTCAGCAACACCTCTTTTTCTTTCAACGAGGCCAGTAATTGTTCCTCCGCCTCCTTCCGCTCCGTGATGTCCACGCAGGAACCAATGTAACCTTCAAACGTTCCGTCCTGGACGAACAAGGGAGTGCCCAGGTCGAGCACCCAGCGATAGGTGCCATCCGCCCGCCGGAGACGATATTCCATTTCAAACCGTTCCTGTGCGGCGAACGCCGAAAGATACGACTCCATCCGCTGCTCGCGATCCGCCGGGTGAATTACCTCCGTCCAGCCTTCGCCCACTTCCTGTTCGAGTGTCCGTCCCGTGAAGGTCAGCCACGGCAGGTTGAAGTAAGTGCACTTTGCTTCCCGTCCGGCCATCCAGATCAGGACTGGTGCTGCATCCGCCATTTTTCGGAAGCGCGCCTCACTTTCCCGCAAGTCCCGCTCCGCCTGCTGTTTCTCCAGCCACGCCTGCTTCCGTTCCAGCACCATTTTAATCGCCGGTCCCAGCCGGAATAACCGTTCCTTCAGCACATAATCCGCCGCGCCGGCCTTCATGCACTCCACCGCCACTTCTTCGCTGACGGACCCGGTGACAATCACAAATGGAATGTGGGGAACCAATTGGCACGCCATTCGTAACGCAGTCATCCCATCGAATTGCGGCAGGGAATAATCGGCCAGAATCAAATCCACATTCGGACTCTCCAGCGCGCGTGCGAAATCCTCCCGGGTACAGACGTTCACCAGGCTGAAGATCAACCCGGTTTTACTTAACTCCCTCTCAATCAGCTCGACATCTTGTGTATTATCTTCTAATAAAAGGACTTGGAGTGGATACTTCATGCTCCAATTCTCATTAATGACCGCTGTGCCGTTATCCACTATAATGCAGGTTTCTTGCCAACGCATAAACAAACTCATTTTAATGCTTAGTGCCTGTCGAATCGTTAGTTAGGTAAGTTGTCATTTTCCATATTTTGCGTTTTGGATCGGCTTGCGGCCGTTCCCCCACTTTTCATTAAAATGCCATTCTCACCTCCTTTGCTGTGGAATATCCGTTGACGCTGCCAACGGCTTCCCCGCAATATATCTTCGCGATTGGTTCGCCAGCCCGATCTTTTATCTGCCAGTCGCCCCGAACGTAAATTTTAACCTGAAATTGAATCATGAACCTCGATAGTCTCTATTCTGAATTAACCCTCAAAACGAACGCCAAGCTCGTGCTCGTGGTGCTCGATGGTCTGGGTGATATTGCCACCAAAGAACAAAACGACCTCACCCCGCTCGAAGCCGCCGCGACGCCCAATCTCGACGCCCTTACTCAAGGCGCCGCGCAAGGGCGCATGATTCCGGTGGCCCCCGGCATTACCCCCGGCAGTGGTCCCGGCCATCTGGCCCTGTTCGGCTACGATCCGCTCGAATATCAGGTCGGTCGTGGCGTCATTGAAGCCCTCGGCCTCGGTCTCGAACTGAAAGCCGGCGATGTCGCCGCCCGCGCCAACTTCTGCACGCTCGACGCCAAAGGCATCGTCACCGATCGCCGCGCTGGCCGTATCGAAACCGAAGTTTGCGAAGAACTTTGCGCGCTGCTCTCCAAGAAAATTAAAAAGATCGGTGACGCTCAGGTCATCATCAAAGCCGGCAAAGGGCACCGCTTCGTCGTTATCTTCCGGGGCAAGGGACTTGAAGGGCCGTTGACGGATGCCGACCCGCATCGCGAAGGTCTGCCCATTCCCGCCGTGGAAGCCGTGGACGCCAAATCGGCCAAGGCGAAAAAAGCGGCCAAGCTCGTCGCGGACTTTTACAAAGCAGCTCTGCCTCTGCTCGCGAAAAAGAGTCCGGCCAATGGCTTCCTCATGCGCGGCATTGCTCATCAACCCGCCATTCCCACCTTTGAAGAACGTTATAAACTGAAGCCCGCCTGCCTCGCCGTCTATCCGATGTACAAGGGCCTCGCCCAACTCGTCGGCATGACCAAGATCGAAGGCCCTCAGACCATTGCCGAACAATTCGAGCGCTACATCGCCGAATACGACAACTACGATTATTTCTTTATCCATTACAAATACACGGATATGCACGGCGAAGACGGCAATTTTGATGCCAAGAAAAAAGCCATCGAAGAATTCGATGCCGCCCTGCCCATTCTCCTTGGGAAAAAGCCCACGGTCCTCGCCATCACCGGCGACCACTCCACTCCGTGCGCCCTCAAAGGCCACTCCTGGCATCCGCAACCCGTCCTGCTCACCTCCGATGCCTCCGGCACCGATAAGCTCGACCGCTTTACCGAAACCGGCGCGAACCTCGGTTCCCTCGGCGTGTTTGAGGCCAAGTTCCTCATCCGCTACATGCAGGCCAACGCCAAAATGTTCGACAAATTCGGCGCTTAATTCGCTCGACTTGCCCACCCGCGAAATTAATCGCGGGTGGGTGAGTGACGGACGTCTCCCGGAGCGCGGGCTTCAGCCCGCTTCCACGTGCAAACCTGCAATCAGTGAGAAAATGGAAACCAGGACTTGCGCATGCAGTTTTTAATCCGTGTCCATCGGTGTTGATCCGTGGTTGCAATCAGAACCACCGTTTTTGGTGATTAGTCATATTTAAATGAAAGCCGTCATCCTCGCCGCCGGAAAAGGCACCCGCATGCGGGAACTCACCCAGGAGATTCCCAAACCCATGCTCCAGGTGCAGGGCAAGCCCATCCTCCAACACATCATCGAGGGTCTCAAAACCACCGGCATTCGTGAATACTGCATCATTACCGGCTGGCACGCGGAAGCCGTCGAAAACTTCTTCGGCGACGGCAGCCGCTTCGGTGTCCGGATTCAATACTCCCGGCAGGTCGTGCAGGACGGCACCGGCAAAGCCCCTGAACTCGCAAAAGAGTTTGTTGGTGGAGAAACCTTTCTCCTCACCTACGGCGATATCCTCGTCAAACCCGAGACCTATCAACAAATGCTCGCCCGCTACGGCGAAGGTAAATTCACCGGCCTCGTCACCGTCACCGGCAGCGAAGACGTCACCAAAGGCGGCCTCTTCTTCTTCGACCAGGAATTCTGCCTGAACCACCTCGTCGAAAAACCCAGCTCCGCGCAACTCGCCGAACTCAAGACCCAGGGCTACCTCCAACCCGGCGACACCGCCTGGT
>JBEHZA010000160.1:0-9726 GCA_048497895.1 Verrucomicrobiota bacterium | reverse complement strand
ATCCGGTCAATTCGTCCGCGTAATACCAGTGCCCGATCATTCTCCAGATCCAATCGCCACGCCGGCAATTGCGCTTCTTCCCCCAGACCGAAATTCAATTCTACCGCCTGCGGATCAAACGCGTAGTGATCCATCCATCTGATCAACGTGGCCATGAGTTGCTGCATGTCCTCAATCAGAATCCGCGCTGTAAATTGCCCGGTAATCGTCGCCTGGAACAAACCGTTGCGATACTGCGTCAGCATCTTTTCGCCGATGCGTTGCACCCGTTCGCGCGCTTCCCGTGGCGTAATATCGCGCCAGCGTTTGCCTTCCGTTTGCAACTCCCGGTGGAACTCATCGAGAATGGTGTGCTGAAAACTGCCTTTCTCGCGCACATCCACTTCGTAACTTTCGCGTTCCTTCGCTCCCAACCCGCGCGCGATGAAAAACTTGAACGGACATGCCGCAAAATCCTCCAGCGCGCTCACTGAACTGCGGAGTTCACGCCCATACAACGCGTTTACCGCTTCGGTGGAAAGTTGCCGTATTTGCCCACCCGCGTTCACTTGAGCATGTTTCGCGATCACCGGTGCAAAAGCCGGCAGACTGGCGAATTCACGGAGTCGATCAGCGGGCGGCGATTTCAAGACTGCGCCCATCAACTCGCCCGGATGTTCTGGTTGTTGTTCCGTGAAGCTCAGCGCAAACGGCTTTGCTTTCAGCGTGGGAAAGAGCCGTTGTAAATGCGCCACAAAGGGCGAGGCGTTCATGGCCTGGCCATTGTGACTGGCCTGCGAATAGCTCAATGTGAGTTGCTCGCCGGAACGCGTGCAGGCGATGTAACCGAAGTAACGTTCATGCGCCAGCCGCTGGCGTGTGTTCAAGCCGAGAAACACATTTTCATTTTCCAACGCGGCCCGATCCGCTTCCGAGAGTAAAATCGCGGGTGCAGGTGGCGCGGGAAAAATGGTTTCATTCAATCCTAAAACAATCGCGAGCTTCAGTTCTGGATTGCGGGAGCGGTCAATTGCACCGATCAATACCTGATCCAACGACGGTGGAATTACTCCCACCGTTAAACCGGTCAGGCCCGCTTCCAGCACGGGCAGCCATTCGCGCAAGGACATCGTTTCCTGCGAAAAGGCGCGTTCGATATTGCCGAGCCACGCCTGCATTTGTTCCCACACCGTTTTGTGCAGCGTGGCGAATTGGGAGCGGTTTTCGATGGGGCGTTCGGTCCATTCGTTCAGCGTTTTCTCCACGTCGAGAGCAGACCAGAGTTCCCTAAGCGCCTCCACAAGTTCAACCCCGCTCGGTTGATATTGGACTGCTTCCAGACGTGCCACCAAATGAATGAAAGGAGGAATGATGCGTTCCCGGATTTTTTCCAGATGTTCTACCTGATGCTTTTTTCTCTCCTCGGATGTAACGAGCGGTTCGCGCCAGATTTGACCTTCCCAACCATGCGCCAGCGCCTCGTTCTCGAGTTCATCAATGCCTGTTTCCGGAGCGGGAACCAAACCGCTTTTCAATACTCCGAACCAGTCTTCATGCTGCCATGAGAAGGCGGCCAGTCGTAGTGCGTGCCGGGTGAGTTCCGCCAGCGGGTGATGCGAAACCGATTCACGCCGGTCGAGAAAGAAGGGGATTTCGTAACGCGTAAAGACCCGTTGCAGAGCCTCGTGATACCCATCCAATTGCCGCACCAGCACCGCGGCATCCCGCAAGCGTCCGCCATTTCGCGTCAGCCGCAAAACTTCGCGTGCCGCGAGCACCGCTTCGGCCTCCGGATTGGTGCAGGCAAACAGGCGAAGGGAAGAATCTGCTTCCGTGAAAGCAGTCTCCGGCGCGGCCAGCGGTCGCGGGGAAGCCCAGCTTCGTTCCAGATGCTGCAACACCGGGCTGGCGCTGAAACGGCTTTGAGTCGCTTCCCGTGGCAAGGTGACGAGTTCGATCTGCGTCCCCGGCTGTTGTTCCAACCGCTGACGGCAATCGAGAAACGTTTTGCTGACGACCGACCATGTGGAAAGCCACGACGGATTTTCCACCGGTTGATGTTCGAGACAGAATGCCAGGGTCGCGTGTTCACTGCACGGCAGCAGGGTGGTGAGCAAATCCAATTCCTGCGGCGTCATCTCCGCGAACCCATCCAGCCACAAGCCCGCCAGATGTAATGGAATTGCCCGCTCCCGTTTCGCTGCGCGCATCGCTTCCGTGGCGAGATCCAGCAGGCGATCCGCATCGTGCAATTCATGCTCGCGCAACCACTCCTGATAAGCGCGCAGGATCAAGGCGAGATCATGTAGTTTGCCTGACAGTTGGGGAACCGAGCCAACTTTCTTCGTCAGGCCCAACAGTCGTTCCGGCGTCAGTTGATGCCGCTGCAATTCGCGCAATAACTGACTGAGTTGCTGGGCAAACCCGGGCAGTCGGGCTGAAGCGCGAAAGAGTTGCAGTTCCGGCTGCTTCTGCGCCAGCAGTGCGCGCAGCACCATGATGCGGCCTTCTTCATCCAGCAGTTTTGGTGGAGCGGGTTGCAGTTGATCGAGCAGAAAGCGGGCGAGCCGGTCGAAGGACAGAATTTGCAGGCGCGTGTAGCCGGCTAAATCCGGGGCCGACAATAACTGCCGTTCCAATTGAAACGTGGCCTGCTTGGGCGCGAGCAAAAGCAATGGCGCGCCCTCCGGCGAAGCCTGGAGAGCGGCGCGAATCTCCGCCAGGCAACGGAAAGTCTTGCCGCTGCCAGCGGGGCCAAGGAGGAAACGCACGTGCACAGCACTTTTCTAAACCGAATCTCCGGCGAACGCAAAGACGAGTTAGGTTAAATGGGCTTCTGAAAAATCTCGGCGTGGTTTTTCTACCAACGATCTTTTGGTGATCGTAACGATGGAATGCCGGCTTCTTTGCATAATTCGGAAAAAATTGCGATAATTTGATCGCGCGTGTTATCCATCCATTCGGCAGTTTTGTGATCTACCTCATAAGTTTGCGTGAAATTCAATGTTTTGAAACGGGATCGCATCACGCGCAACAAGCTTACGATGGTGTCCATTTTTTCGCGCCATTTGTGATTTGAAAGATGCGATTTTCCTTTTGAATTTGTCAAAACGATGCCGTCACGGGAGCGGAGACAACCAGTGTTAATTGCGGTGATTGTATCTTCCAATGCTTTGTCGAAGGCGATCAAAGATTCTTCTCGCCGGTGAAATGAGTCTTGAAAAGCAGGCCTATCTAAACAAGAAGAATAAAATCTTACCAACTCCAAATCCTGCAAATGTGAAGATAGTGAATTATCTTGGTTGCTTTCGATTGCCAACAAAGCGGCTTCTTCGGACAAGATTTTCCATTTGCGCAATAATTCGACTGTGTACCTCTGTTCATCATCGTCGATTAGTTTAGCGCATTTTTTACACAACCAAATACCGTTTTCAATGGACGACCGCTCCTCGCTGGATAATTTGGGGTCGTACCGTTTTCCACCTGAAGATGCGGCCGTTATGTGAGCGGCATCACCCACGTTAATAGCTTTTTGAGAATTCATTTGGGGACCACTTGTCGATCTTCTGCAATTCGGATTAGAGCATCGTTGTCCTACTCTTTGAGCAAGTGTTCTGACGATATTTGGTGTGAAATTATCTCGCATTTTATTCGCCCCCTTTCAGGCATTCTGATGGAAAGTTGTTGGGTTCTATTTTGTTCCTACGAGGCCAGCGAGTAAAGGGTAAAGGCCACGAATTGTTTTTAGTTTTTGAATACCTTACTTGACGCTTGTCAGTTGACGTCGCGCGCCCCCCTCGCCACAGTTCCCCCCGCTTATGCCTCATTTACATGAGAAAATAGATTTTACCGTGGCGATTTTTATCGTCCACAACGGCCGGATTTTGCTCATTCACCACCGCAAGCTGAACAAGTGGCTGCCCATCGGCGGACACATTGAATTGGATGAAGATCCGGAAATGGCCGCCTTGCGCGAAGCCAAAGAAGAAAGCGGCCTCGATGTGGAATTAATCGGTGAACGCCCTCCCACTACCGAACCCGGCACCCGCGCATTGATTACGCCGCGTTTCCTCGACATTCACCGCATCAACGACACCCATGAGCACATTGGCATGATTTATTGGGCCCGTCCCCAAACCGGCGCGGTTACGCTGGCCGCGGAAGAGCATCACGATATCCGCTGGTGCACGGCGGAGGATTTGGAAACGCTGGAACCCGCCATGTCCAACGCGGTGAAGTGGTATTGCCGCAAAGCACTGGAAGAAATTCGCTGAGTTACTGCTCGTTCCACCATGTTTTCACGCCAGGTCAAAACCGGAATCTTCGTGCTGGAGGGATTAAACTCTCTCGGTACGGTCTATTACTTTTATTATTTCTATTTCTTCCTGGCGGAAAAGTTTGGCTTTGGCGACCGCCAGAACCTGTTGGTAGCGGCTTTGACGGGCGGAACCTACATGCTGTCCGCCATTCTTGGTGGGAAGTATGGCCAGCGCCGCGGTTATTTCCGGGCCTTGCGCTTTGGTTATGCGGTCATGGCCGTCAGTCTGTTCGCTAGTGCTTGGGTCAGCACGCTGCCGGCTTACTTGTTTTTGCTGGTGACCTGCACCTTCGGCATGTGCTTTACGTGGCCAAATCTCGAAGCGATGGTGAGCGAGCAGGAACCGCCGTTGCGCTTGCAGCGGATGGTGGGCATTTACAATCTCGTCTGGTCCACCTGCATGGCGGTATCCTATTTCACGGGCGGCGCGATTAAAGAGTGGTTGGGGCCCAGGAGCATTTTTCTCGTGCCCGCGTTTTTGTATCTCGGGCAACTGATCTTAACGGAAGTGCTGGCCAAAAAGGCCGCCTTGCCACGGGAATCCAAGCCGGAACCGGATACCGTTATCCTGACGAAAGTGGAACTGAACCCGCGTCCCATTGCGCGTGCGCGGACATTTCTCAAACTGGCTTGGCTCGCGAATCCGTTTGCTTACATCGCCGTGAACAGCACCGTGCCGACTTTGCCCACGCTGGCGCACAAGCTGGGCTTTACGCCTGCGTTGGCCGGGGTGTTTTGTTCGCTCTGGTTTTTTTCGCGGGCCGCCTCCTTTCTCTGGCTTTGGCTCTGGCCGGGCTGGCATTACCGTTTCGGTTGGCTGTTGGGCGCTTATCTCGGATTGTCCATTTCGTTCAGCACGATCCTCCTGTCCACAAATCTCGCCATATTGATTGTCGCGCAACTCCTGTTCGGCGCCTCACTGGGGCTGATTTATTACTCCTCGCTGTTTTATTCGATGGATACCAGTGATACAAAGGGCGAGCATGGCGGCTGGCATGAGGCCGCGATTGGCGCGGGCAACTGCGCTGGTCCCTTGCTCGGCGCGCTTGCGCTGTTCGCCTTTCCCGGTGTCTCCAACGGCAACGCCATGGCCGTCGGCATTGTCCTGTTCTTCGGTCTGCTCGGCCTCTTGAAAATCTATCGCAGCGGCCTCAGCCCGGCGTAATCCGCGCTTGCCGCAAGATTTGGTGCAACGTTCGCTAAGAATTGGAGCGCGGCGTCTGTGGCTCGAGCAATATTATTCGTTTCTCAAGATGCTTGGATTATCCATGCGCATCCGTTGATGCCATACCACTCCAACCCCCTCTCATTAACACTGCGGCTTCAGCCCAGCGTCCCGCAGGCTTCGTGAGGGCATTGAGCTGTTTTAACAGCTTACTGGTTCAGCCGTCATCTCCCCTCGTGAAACCTTCCATTTGTCCTTCGCTCCGCGAAAATCCGCCCTGTTCTCATTCCCTGAAACCCGTTCCTTATAAGTGGGTTCGGTTAAATCTGTAATTTCCCCCCTTGTCATGAGCGGTAAATTCACCTACTGCTAGGGGCGTCAATTAACTGAATAACACTATGTCACTCCTTGCAGGAAAAACCGGTATCGTCTTTGGTGTCGCTAACAAACGTTCCATCGCGTGGGCTATCGCGCAGGCATGGGCCAAAGCGGGGGCTACGCTGGCCTTCACGTATCAGGGCGAACGTTTGAAAGAAAACGTGGAAGATCTCGTTGGCACCTTCGGTCCGGACACACTCCTGATGCCTTGCGATGTGACGAAGGATGAAGACATTACCCGCGTGTTTGGGGAAGTCGGTGCGAAATTTGGCAAATTGAATCTGCTGTTGCACTCGGTGGCCTTCGCCCCGAAAGAGGCTTTGGAAGGTGATTTCCTGAACACCAGCCGGGAAGCCTATCGCATTGCTCATGACGTGAGCGCCTATTCGCTCGTGGCGTTGGCGCGCGGCGCTGCTCCGCTGATGACCGATGGCGGTAGTATTGTCGCGATGAGCTACTACGGCTCGGAGAAGGTCGTGCCGCATTACAACGTGATGGGTGTGGCCAAAGCCTCGCTCGAAGCCAGCACGCGTTATCTCGCCTATGATTTGGGCCCGAAGAAAGTCCGGGTCAATTGCATCAGCGCCGGTCCGGTGAACACTCTGGCAGCGCGCGGCATTGCCGGGTTCTCCTCCATGCTCAAGCACTACGAAGAACATTCCCCGCTCAAGCGTAATGTCCTGCCCGATGAATTGGGCGCTACCGGCACCTTCCTCGCCAGCGATGGCGCGGCCGCCATTACTGGTCAGGTGCTTTACGTCGATTGCGGTTACCAGATTATGGGGATGTAAAGCTGGTCAATAGTCCGTAGTGCGTAGTCAGTAGCGGGGATTGTGAGGTATCACGTTTCGCTATGAACAGAAACCGGACGGCGTTCGAGAAGCTTCGGGTGTATCGCCTGGCGGAAGAGTTGGGCGATACGATTTGGGATGTTGCAATCTCTTGGGACACCTTTGCCAGAGATACAGTGGGCAAACAAATCGTTAAGTCAGTCGATAGCATCGGAGCCAATATCGCCGAAGGCACTGGTCACGGTTCGTTCCAGGACAACCGGCGTTTTGTTCGCACCGCACGGGGTTCTTTAAATGAAACGCAACATTGGTTGCGCCGTGCTTATCGACGCAAATTACTTACGACTGAACAAATCAAAGCGATCAAACCGTTGATAGATAACCTTGCTCCCCAGTTGAATGCGTATCTGAAATCGATCGGTCCGAAAGCCGATGCTACGGACTACTGACCACTGACTGTCTCTTGACTTCTCCCATCACCATAAATCCCTCTTTAGCGGTCGTGCAGGATCACGCCCGTCAGTTTGCGGATTTTACGTTTGTTTACCCGGTGATTTCACGGCGTTCGCGCGGGCTGTCCATTGGCATCAATCTGAACCCGGACAAGGTCTGTAACTTTGATTGCGTTTATTGCGAAGTGGATCGTCGCGTTCCCGGTCGAGTTTCCCGTGTCGATTTGAACCAGATGAAGGACGAATTGGTGGCCATGATCCGGTTCGCCAAAGACGGCGGGCTGGCGAAAGAACCAAAGTTCAACGAAGTGCCCTGGCTGACACGTGACATCAAAGACATTGCCTTCAGCGGTGATGGTGAGCCGACGATGATTAATAATTTTGCCGAATGCGTCGAAGCGGTCATTGCGGTGAAGCAGGCGGAAGGCCTGGAAAAGACGAAGCTCGTTTTGATCACGGATGCGGCCGGATTGGATAAGTCAGAGGTAAAACGCGGACTGGAGTTAATGGATGCGAATAACGGCGTGATTTGGGCCAAGCTGGACGCCGGAACGGAAGCTTACTTCAAAGAGGTAAACCGCACTCCCATTCGTTTCGACCGGATTCTGGCGAATCTTCGCGAAACCGCCAAAGCCCGCCCCATCGTTATTCAAAGTCTGTTCGTCACCCTGCATGGTCAACCGATGCCTTCGGAAGAATTGACGGCTTATTGCGCCCGGCTCAATGAATTGGTGGCCGCTGGCGCCAGGATCAAGGAAGTGCACGCTTACACTTTGGCCCGACCGGCGCCTGAATCATTTGTCGGTCGGCTAACTTTGGCCGGGATTAACGCCGTGGCGGAACAAATCCGGCGGGCAACCGGTTTGACCGTGCTCGCTTTCGATTAAGGTTGTGCGTGTTTCCCTTCCGAAGTTTTCGCCGCTCTACCTGACCTGGGGCTTGGCGGCCGCAGTGCTGATGGCCGCTCTGGTATTTTTACTGGGCGACTTCGGCTGGCGATATCTGGGCGTGAATGGAACGGCGCGCATGTGGAAGCGAGGCTACGTGTATCAACTGGATGCCAACGGCGACGGTCTTGTTGACGAAGAAATTAATTATCACGGCCCGGGCGGAAAAGTTGAGGTGCGCAAGGATACGCATTTCGACGGTTACTTTGACCTGCGCTATAATCTGGGCAAAAATGGCATTGCCTATAATCTTCAGAAAATTCACGAAAAAGCGCCGCGCCGCGGCAAATCGATCCGTCCATGAAATCTCGCAAGCCAAAAACTTCGGTCGCTGCTCTGCCGCTGTCATTTGGTCATCGTCCCGCAACCCTGCGCTTTTGGCGCAGCCGGGTGGAGGAAGCGGTCAAGCAGCATCAAACGCCATTCTACCTTTTCTCTATTGAACCCATCCAAGCAGCTCTGAAAGAACTGGAAATGTTGCAGCGGACGGAACGCGGCTGTGTTCCGCTCTCGTGGAACCAGCCGCGTTCCGTCCGCTGCAACATTTCCACCTCGGCGATGCGCTGGTCGCGCTTCAGCACGTCTTTTTGCCGACCGACGCGCTCGTGGTCCCACTCGCGGGTCTTGTCGGCGAGGCGCGTCTCGGTGTCTTTGAGCGTCGCCTCGGTCGCCGCCAACGAAGCGGCCTGCTCATTCAAGCGCGCGTCGCGCTCGGCCAACGAGGCCTTGAGCTCGCCGATGCGACCCTCGAGCTCGCGAGCATGCGCGGTAGCCTTCTTGCGCGTGTCGTCGAGCTCGCCGCTGGTCTCTTCGAGCCGCTTCGTCGTCGCCGTCAGGGTGCCGACGGTCTCTTGCAGCTTCTGCTCGAGGCGGTGCTTCTCTTGCGAGAGCTCGAGCGCGTGCTGTTGGGTGTCTTGCAGCTCGTTCTGCAGCTCGGCGGCGCGCGTCTCTGAGCCTTCGAGCTGGCCCCTGACGTCGGTGAGCTGGCCTTGGGTGTCGGCGAGGTCGGCCTCGAGGTCGACGACGCGGTTGCTTCTGTCTTCGAGGCGCGCGCGCGTATCGGCGAGGTCGGCCGTCGTCTTTTGCAGCTCGGCTTCGAGCGACTCTTTGTCGAGGGTCAGATCGCGCAGGCGCGACTCGAGGTCGTCGATCGAGGCGCGGAAGGCGGCGTCGTCGCTGGCCTTCTTCTCTTTGAGCATCGACAGCTCGCGCCGCAGCGCTTCGCCGTCTTTGGTCGAATCAACGAGCTTGCCCTTGGTGTTCTCGAGCTGAACGTCGAGCTCGGCGATGCGGGCCTGGTGCTCGGCGATCTGGCGGTTGAGCTGGGCCGCGTTTTCTTTGGCGTTGGCGTCTTTCTTGGCGAAGTCGGCGCGGGCGGTCTCGAGGTCATTGACGAGGTCGCGGATCTCGGTGGCGCTGCGGTCGTTCTCTTCGGCGCGGCCTTGCTGCTCGCTCTTCAGCGCGTCTTCGAGGGCGGCGATCTTCGACGTCAGCGTCTGGATCTCGCGGTCGGCGTCGTTGGCGGCGTTCTCGAGCTCTTCGGCCAGCGCCTTTTTCTCGCGCTCGAGCCGCTCGCTGCGCTCGGTGCCGAGCTCGACGTCGAGGCGCAGCGCGCCGATGCGGTCTTCGGCGGCGGTCAGCTGCGCGAGCAGGTCTTCGCGCGACTTGCGCGCCCGCTCGAGCTCGCGCTCGCGCA
>JBEHZA010000159.1:0-9830 GCA_048497895.1 Verrucomicrobiota bacterium | reverse complement strand
TCCAAATCCTTCTCCCACGGCGCCACCGACGCCGGTGACGATGCCACACCCGCTGGCAGCGTGGCCAAACCCATCACCAGGAATTGCCCTTCTTTCCGCGCAGCAAATTTGGCAATGATCCACCGGCTGGTCTCATTCGTAGGCCAAAAAGTATTCGTGCTCGCCAGCGCGGCCTGCCAGGTATCGAGCATCTGATCGGCCAACACGCAGGAATTTGTGCTGAATCCCGCCGTTTCCGCCGCCGTATGCAACGCGGAACGCCAGCTCACCACCTGCGCCGCCGCCGTCCGGTTGGCCATTTGATTTTCCGGTTGCGGCCACAACGGCGTTGGCAGCGTAAAACTCTCAATCTGACGGTTCGTAACCGCGCGCTCCAGCCAGGGAGTAGCGGCCTTCAACCGCCGCGCAATCGTCGCTTCGTCCCGCGCCGTCGTCAGCAGCCACAACGGCTCCCGTCCGCGGGTGAACCCTTCCTTAATTTCAGCCAGCACCGCTTGTGCTTCGCAATGCCGGGGACGTAAAGCCTCCGCTGTCTGATCTAAACGCGGTAACCCGCGACTCAGCAGAATAATCACGAAAAGAATCGAAACGCCACCGGTGAACACGAATATAAATTGGCTCCGGCGACGGGATAAAGGCGGGGTAACGCCTGCGGCTTCCACCACGGAAGTAGCAACAAAAGTTCCGGCCTTGATTTGTGCCTGTCGCTTCCGGTCACGATCACGAAATAGCGGCGGCAGAAACGCAAAGAGCATGACCAACGCAGAAAGCATCACCCCTAACGCGACCAGCGACCCCAGTTGCGCCAACCCCGGCAAACCACCCAGATTCAACACCAGGAACGCCGAGATAGTCGTAATCGCCGCCCAAAAAATGCTGGGACCAATCGCCCGCCGAATTTCCGGAATGATCGCCTCCGGTGAAGCCAGCGCCTCCTGATAATGCACCACGCCATAATCCACCGCCAACCCCAGTAAGATCCCCGCAAACCCCAGGCTCACCACGTTGATCGAGCCGAAAAACAATCCACCCAAAGCCAGCGTCACGCCCAGAATAATTCCCAACAACGTCAGCAGCCAGAACATCGGCGCCAATCGCCGGTGCGCCAGCCAGAACAACACGCCAATCAGCAACGAGGTAACGCCGATCGACCCCTTCATGTCCCGTTCCATCCCCGTGGAGATTTCGGCTTCAAAAGCGGGCCCACCGGTAAACCGGACCACCGTGTCTTTACCCGGTTCCGTGGCTTGCCAGCGTTGCGCGATGCCTTTCACTGCCGTCAGCCAGGCGACGCACTCCTGGTAATTCCCCAGCTCGTGCCGGGCCTGCACAAAGATCAGGCGCAGATTCCCGTCGCTGGAGGCAAACATCTCCTGCCCCTGACCAAAGGAGGCCGCCCCACTGCTGACATTTTCCGGCAGTTTAAGCAGTTCAAACGGGTCATAACCCAGCGCCCCCATATCCGTTGGCGAAATTGACGTTCGCAACCGTTCCCGCATTCCCGCCAGCGAAACCGCCAGCTTCTCCGGCTCCAGCCGGTCATGCAGTTGTTTGAAGACTTCAGGAGGTCGGTTCAACCAGATGCTCGCGACAATTTCACCCGCTTGTCCGGGGTGTTCGAGCCAGGGCGGTTGCCAGGTCACCGATGTCGTCAGATTAGTCGCCGCGCGCAATTCCAACGCCAGCGATTGCGCCGCTTTCTCCGCCTGCTCGGCATTCGGCGCGCGCAACGTAACAATTAATTCGCGCGCGTTGACGGAATTCTGTTGGAAAAGTTTTAAGCCCTCCACCGCGGGCAGACCTCGTGGCAACAGATTGAGCACCTCGACATCCAGCTTCAACCGCGCGAACCCAAGCAAAACGGGGATTAACAGCAGCAACCACCACCAATAGTGCGACCGTTTCATGAAATCAGGCGGGCCTCCTGCCACCTGTTGCGGTTGCTGGCTCGCACGGGCTCACACCACTGATAGCCATCGTTTCATAAGTCATTCGCAGGCATACAGTCTAAGCAAAGGAATAGGCGAAGCAAAGGGGGAAATCCCCATCTCAGTATTTAGCACCCGGATAAGTCAGGAACCACGGGGTAGGAGGTTCGGTTTGGGGGAGTTGCCGGTGAGGAACCGGACAATAAGATGAACCTGCCGCACCCCGTGGTAAAGCCCTGTGCGGTCAAATGGAATCAATCCATTTACACATCTAATGCTAAATATATAAAGTTTTAGCATGACTATTTCAACAAGTAATTTAGAGAAAATGCGATTTTATTGGCCAAACTCCGCCCCCTGCCCGGTAACCCGTAATTTGAATTTCAGAACTCTCACCACCACCGGAGAAAGGTCCGGGTGTGATTGACTCGCGCGGCGGGCACACTTAATCTCTTTATCGGATTTATGAACGCCAAACTTTTATTTAAAACTGTTTTCCTGATCGTAGTTCTGTTGTTCCTGGTGTTGATGGGCATGAACAATCAGGGCACCATCAGCTTTTCGCTGCCTCCCGTGTTACCCAAAACCGTGAGCCAGCCCGCTGCGATTATGTATTTTGCCTTCTTCGCCATTGGCTTCATCACCGGCACCTTCGTCACCGCCGGAGGTGGCAAAGGGGGTGGCAAATCCAAAGGGGGCGATAAATAGTCTCGCTCCCCTCATTGGCTGTGACTGTGGTTTTCTCCACCGTTCGTTTGCTCAGACTGGTAGTATTGACGCTCCTGCTCAGCGTCAGCCAGGGTGCCTTTGCGCAATCATCCCCTCGCCCGCCTGCGGATGCCTGGGCGACTAACTACGTCCAATTTCCCGCAGGAGTTGCCACCAATCAGATTTTTCTGACTGGCTTCGAAAAACTTCAGGCCGACGCCATTGCCGGCAAACTAAAAATTGTCTGGCCGGTCGCGGTGAACACCAACTCGACCGTCACCTTATGGGTCAGCGCGGATGAAGCTGGGCACTGGCCAGCCCGCGATTGGCAGCCATACGCCATGCGTCCCCGTGCCACCCTTTGGGAAAGCGCCGTGCCCATTGATAACGTCGATATTCCGATCTTTTATTTTATCGCGGTCAAAACCGGCACTGAACCACAGCGCTATTCGCTCATGCGCGTTTGTCATCCCCGCCTCGCCGGATTGGAGGAGCCGAGCCGCATTTTCTGGCCGTTTCTCGAAGGCTTTGAAGAAGACACCTCCAGTTGGAGCGTCGTGACGGATGCCGCCGAACCGGTCCCCATTCAAATCGATCCCCTTGCCAAACACGGCAAAGCCGCTTTGCTCGCCACCCTGCCAGCGGGCAAACGCTCCATCACCGTCGCGACCACCTGTGTGCGTGGCTGGCAGATCGAACAGAATTTTGCCAACGGATTGCGGCTTTGGGTGCGCACCCGGGAAGGCACGGGCAAATTACGCTTCACCCTTTTTTCCAACGCCAGCACGCCTAAACAGGCCCTCTCGATCTTCCCCGAAGATATCACCGTGAAAAATCAGTGGCAATTGATCGAACTCCCCTTCAAATCTTTCCCGAAGTTGATCCTGGACGATCTCGACCTTTTCACCATTGAGTTCATCGGTGTCGGCCCGATGGATTTTCTCGTGGACAGTCTCGAATATACTGGCCGCTGGAAACCCAGCGGAAATTAACGTCGTAAATTCACATCCTCTTCCGGAGCCAGCGCGACGAGTTCTTCCAACGCCGGTTGCTCATGCTCGTCCAACGGCTGCAAATCCACTTTCCAGGCGCTCTCCGTAGGCACACCCAAAAAACGCTTGGATAAAATATCGAATCGATCCGGTTCATCCGTCACATACGGTTGAATCGTCCCCGGACGTCGTCGTCCTTTCACTTCCAGTTTCATGTGTGCCAGCCGTTCCTGCACGAAACGCGCGCAACTCTCCGCCGAATCCACCAATCGCACTTTTTTCCCCACGACCGCGCGAATCGCCGTTTTCAACAACGGATAATGCGTGCAGCCCAGTACCAGCGTATCCACTTTGCGCTTCAACACCGGCGCGAGATATTCCCGCAGAATTGATTGCGTCACCGGACGGTTCGTCCACCCCTCTTCCACCAGCGGCACCAGCAAAGGACACGCCCGCGCACAAATATCCGCCGCATCGTCCCGCGCCAGAATGGCCTTCATATAAGCCTGGCTGCGAATCGTCGCGACCGTGCCAATAATGCCGATGCGGCCCGTGCGCGTCTTGCTCAACGCATCTCTCGCTCCAGGAATAATGACTCCAAATACCGGCACGGAAAACTTCCGTTCCAACGTCGGCAACGCCCAGGCCGACGCCGTGTTGCACGCCACCACGATGGCCTTGACCTTTTGCCGCAACAGAAATTGAGCATCCTCACAAGCGTAACGCACGACGGTTGTAGGTGATTTCGTTCCGTAAGGAACCCGCGCGGTGTCGCCCAGATAAATCAAATCTTCGTGCGGCATGACACGATGGATCTGCCGGACAACGGTCAGCCCGCCAATACCGGAATCGAAAATGCCAATGGGTAAATCAGATGCTGCACTCAAAGTAAAACTCCTGCGCCATGACTCCTTTTCACCGCTCCACAATTTTTTTGTAATTGCGGATTCCATCAACAATGGCGGCGGCCATCTGCCGTCTCTGAGCGGTGCTGTAAATGCGGTTGGCGTCGGAGGCATCCGACATAAATCCGCCCTCGACCAGAATCGCCGGCATCTGGGCCTTGCGCAAAACGGCAAACCGCGCCCGCTTGACGCCGCGATCTTCCATGCCCGTCGCCTTCAACAGATTCTTTTGCACGTAATACGCCAGCAGCGCATTTTCATCATTCTGCCGGTTGCCTTCAAACGAAGTATTCGTCGCTCCTTCCCCCTTGGAATTGGAGGAACTCGCTCCTTCCGGGGTCAGGCAATACACTTCCAAACCCCGCGCCTCTCCCACGACGGAATTAAAATGCAGGCTCACAAACAGGTCAGCTCCGTTCCGCAGGGCAATCGGCGGGCGATCATAAACATCCACAAACCGGTCACTCGTGCGGGTCAAGACCACTTTGAAGCCCGCCTCCTTCAATTGCTTTTCCAATTCCTGCGCCAGCAGCAACGTGTATTTCTTTTCCTGATTGCGTCCGCTTTGTTCCCCGGGATCTTTGCCGCCGTGACCGGGATCGAGACAAATCGTGCGGATGGCATCCCCCTTCTTGACCTGTGGCGGAAAGAGAATCGGCTGCACCGCCGTTTTCAAATCCAGCGCACTTAACCACGCGGTGCCGCTCTTCAACAGCAGCGGAGCCGATAACGTAATCCCCACTCCATTGATCTCCGCCCGTTTGGAATCACCGGTAAACGATAAAGTGGACCAGCGGGTTTTGACCTGAACTTCCTTGTCGCGTGACGTCCCCCTGATCTCAAAGCCGTACAATTTGGCCCAATCACTGACGCGCACATAATTGTGACCGAAAAGGTACGCCTTTTCGAGTTTATCGAGCGACCCTTGCGCCACGCCCAGTTGCCACGAGGCCAAAAACAGCAACAATGAGATGACCCGGTTCATGTTTTGCGAATTTGCCTCGGCACCGCAGTCTATTCAAGGCAAATGCCTTTAATCCCTTCAGAAATTTCACTTCGCAATTACATTCACGGCGGAATAGTGAAAACCGTTGACGCTGGCACACCCGTTACCTAGATTGCTTTTGGAAAGTGAACATATTGAACGATCATCGTGGAAATCTTTTGAAAGCAACAAGCCATGTCTAACCCCGGAACCCCCGCTAAAGGATTGGAAGGTATCGTAGCGGCCAGCACCCGCCTGAGCGATGTCAAAGGTGATGTCGGCGAACTGATTTACTGCGGCTACAATATCAACGAACTGGCCGGCAAAGTGAGCTACGAGGAAGTGGTTCACCTGCTGCACCATGGCCACTTGCCGAACCGCAAGGAACTCGACGAAATGAAGGCCACCCTCGCGGGTTTTCGCGAATTGGCCAAAGGCGTCGTGGACATCGTCAAATCGCTGCCCAAAGACACGCCGCCGATGCACGCCATCCGCACCGGAGTCTCGGCCCTCGGCTGCTATGACACCACCAGTGACGATGACTCGATGCACGCGCAACGCCGTAAAGCCTTGCGGTTGATCGCTCAGATTCCGATTATCACGGCCTATTTCCATTGCGCCCGCCAGGGCAAGCCTTTGCTGGCGCCCAATCCGGCGCTGGGCGAAGCCGCCAATTTCCTCTACCTGATTGATGGTGAAATCCCCTCGAAAGAGAAGGAGAGCACCATGGATATGTGCTACGTGCTCCACGCCGACCACGGCATGAACGCTTCCACGTTCGCCGCCCGCGTGACGATTGCCACCTTGAGCGATATGTATTCCGCCATCACCTCCGCCATCGGCACCCTTAAGGGGCCGTTGCATGGCGGCGCGAATGAAGGCGTGATCAAGATGCTCCAGGAAATCGGTTCCCTCGATAAAGTGGATGCTTACGTTCACGACTGCCTGGCTCAGAAGAAGAAAATCATGGGCATCGGTCACCGTGTTTATAAGACCCTTGATCCGCGCGCTCCGCATCTCAAACGCATGGCGCAAATCCTGAGCGCCAAACTCGGCGATCCGAAGTGGATTCAAATGAGCGAACGCATCGCGGAACTGATGCTGACGGAAAAGCATCTCAACGCGAACGTCGATTTCTATTCTGCTACGGTCTATTACTCGCTCGGCATTCCGACGGATTTGTTCACGCCCATCTTCGCCATTGCCCGCACCTCGGGCTGGACGGCACATGTGTTGGAACAACTCGCGGACAACCGTCTCATCCGTCCGCAAAGCCTTTACACCGGCCCCGTCGGCTTGAAGGTCACCCCAATTGAACAACGGTAAGCCGCTGTGGTTGAAAGTTTCGTTCTTCGTGAACAACTTTAAACCTCAAACCTTAAACCAGAAACTTTTAGTCGAATGAACATTCACGAATATCAGGCCAAACAACTGCTGGCCCAATACGGCGTTGCCGTCCCCCAGGGACAACCTTGCAAGACCGTCGAGGAAGCCAAAGCCGCCGCCGAAAAAATCTTCGGTGGAGGCCACAAGCTCGCCGTGGTGAAATCACAAATTCACGCTGGCGGCCGTGGCAAAGGCACGTTCAAGAGCGGCTTTCAGGGCGGCGTTAAGCTCGGCAAATCCGTGGACGAAGTCGTTACGTTCGCACAAAACATGCTGGGTAATGTGCTCGTCACCAAACAAACCGGTCCCGAAGGCCGTTTGGTCAGCACCATCCTCGTGGCCAGTGCGGAAAAGATTAAGAAGGAATTTTATCTCGCCGTGCTGTTGGATCGCGCGACCTCCCGTCCGCTGATCATGGCCAGCACGGAAGGCGGCGTGGAAATCGAAGAAGTCGCCGAGAAAACGCCGGAAAAGATCATCAAAGAATGGATCGATCCCGCGGTCGGCATCATGCCCTATCAAGCGCGCAAAATCGCTTCAGCGCTCGGGCTCAAGGGTGACGTTTTCAACGGTGCCGTCAAACTGCTCATGGGCGTTTATAAAACCTGGTGGGAATGTGATGCCGCCATGGTAGAAATCAACCCGCTCGCCATTGTGGAAACGCCGGATGTCAAGGAAGCCATTGTCACCGTGGATGCAAAAATCGGTCTCGATGACAACGCGCTCTATCGCCACGCGAATATTCAAGCGATGCGCGATCTGGCTGAAGAAGCGCCGCTGGAAATCGAAGCCAGCAAATTTGCTCTCAATTACATCAAGCTCGACGGCAGCATTGCCTGCCTCGTTAACGGCGCAGGTCTGGCCATGGCCACCATGGACATCATCCAGCACTTCGGCGGCATGCCGGCCAACTTCCTCGACGTCGGTGGCGGAGCGAGCAAGGAACAAGTGACCGCCGCGTTCAAAATCATTCTGCAAGACCCGAATGTGAAGGGCATCTTTGTGAATATTTTCGGCGGTATCATGGATTGCAACGTCATCGCCACCGGCATTGTGGCCGCGGTAAAAGAAACCGGGCTGACCTTGCCACTCGTCGTCCGTCTCGAAGGCAACAACGTGCTGGCTGGCAAGAAAACCCTGGCAGAATCCGGCTTGACCATTATCAGCGGCGACACCATGGCAGACGCCGCGCAGAAGGTGGTTAAAGCACTTAAGGGTTAAGGCATGATCGACGAGGCCACATTGGCGCAAATGAATGGTCAGTATCTGATGCCGCCGGACGCCGGTCCAGCGTGGCGCGCAGCGGTGGCATATGGATTTGATATGTCTCTGATCGAAATTGCTTTGAGTCAAACTCCGGAAGAACGGCTGGCGAGCCATCAACGGGCTTTGGACATGGTTCTGGCCGTAAAGGAAGCCGGAGAACGTCATGGAGCAAAATGACAAAGCCTTATTGGAACGTTTGCAGGCGCAAAAAGTTGAATTCGTCATTATCGGCGGTATCTGTGCTGTTTTGCATGGCATCTCACTCGTTACCCTCGATTTGGATATTTGCTGCCGATTCAACCGGGAAAATTTGCGCCGAATCGAATCTGCCGTGAAAGATATTCATCCACGCCATCGGTTAACTGCGAATAAGCTGCCGTTGGAACTGACGGATGATTTGTGCGACCGGTTGAACAATCTTTACCTGCGTACGGATTTAGGGATTCTGGATTGCCTGAGTAACGTGGCCGGCGTAGGTGATTATGAACAAGTGCTGGAACAATCCGTCGCCCATAAAATGACCTATGGCGAGTTTCGCATGTTGAATATTGACGCCTTGATTACCGCGAAACAAACCATCGGTCGCGATCGGGATTTAGCCGCCGTTAAAATGTTGCAAGCGATTAAAGAAAAGACCGAAAAGAACTAAAATTTACTTAAATCAGAAAGCAAAATGTCCATCATTGTAAAACCAGACACGAAAATCCTCATCCAGGGTATCACGGGCAGTTTTGGCGCGCGCCATGCGCAACTCAGCCTCGCCTACGGCTCGAACGTCGTCGCGGGTGTGACACCCGGCAAAGGCGGACAACTCTTTGAAAATAAAGTTCCCATTTTCGACACCGTCGCGGATGCCGTGAAGGCCACGGGCGCGACCGTCTCTGCCGTGTTCGTTCCCCCGCCCTTCGCGGGTGACGCCATTCTGGAAGCCGTGGATGCCAATCTCGACCTTGTTGTCGCGATCACCGAAGGCATTCCCGTGCGCGACATGATTTCCGTCAAGCGCGCCATGGAAGGCAAGCGCACGCGCCTGATCGGACCGAATTGCCCTGGCATCGTGACGCCGGGTGAAGGCAAAGACTCTCACGGCGGTTGCCGCATTGGCATCGCGCCCGGTTACATTCACAAGAAAGGCCACATCGGCGTGGTCAGCCGCAGCGGCACCTTGACCTATGAAGCCGTGTGGCAATTGACCTGCCGTGGCGTCGGTCAATCGACCTGCGTCGGCATCGGCGGCGATCCAGTTAACGGCACGTCGCACCTCGATGTCATCAAGCTGTTCAACGAAGATCCCGATACGCACGGCATCATCATGATCGGTGAAATCGGCGGCAGCGCGGAAGAAGAAGCGGCGGAGTGGATCAAGTTGCATTGCAAAAAGCCGGTCGCTGGTTTTATCGCGGGCACCACGGCGCCTCCGGGTCGTCGCATGGGTCACGCCGGCGCGATTGTCAGCGGCGGCAAAGGAACGGCCGCAGCCAAGATCGCGGCGTTCAAAGATGCTGGCATTGGCGTCGCGGCGACTCCGTCTGAAATGGCGGACACCCTCTTGAAAATGATGTAACGGCGGCGCGCAAGCGCTCCCGTTTGCGAGTCAAGCCGGTCAGCCGGCCGGTCGTTTCGTCTTTCGCCCGATGGGTCTGATTGATGTCATTCTTAA
>JBEHZA010000158.1:0-9919 GCA_048497895.1 Verrucomicrobiota bacterium | reverse complement strand
AGCGGCAAATGCACCAGCTCAGACAACACGCCGCTCAACCGCACCCGCACCACCAGCGTGCTGTCCCACGGCTCGATGTGAATATCGCTCGCCCCGGCCTGAATGGCATCCAGAATGACGTAATTCACGAGCGTGCCGACCTCAATGCCCTTCTTGGAGGAATCCGACTGCAAATAGCGGGTGGTATGGTTCACGGTATATCCTTGTTGATTGCTTGTTGCCCAGCTTCACTACGGGGAAATTGTCCCTTTGTCAGTAATAAACTCGATTTTGCGCGCCCGTTGGCTTGACCGTACCCTGCCTGCTTTGTCTTTTCGCTTTCCCCGGTTATTCGTTATGGCGATTCCGGCTTTTCCACCGTGCTTCTCACCTCGCCTTGTTGCAATCGCGTCTTTAATCGTTGTCCCGGCTTCACGTCTCCCACGTGGCGGATCACTTGCCCGCTTTCTGCATCCAGCGTGATCGAATATCCGCGTTCCAATACATTGTGCGGTGAGAGCAGGCGCAACTTTGCCTGCGCCTGCGCCAGCCGGTTCTTGCGGGATTCCAACTGATGCGTTGCCTGTTCCTGCAAGCGGCGCACCGTTTCCGCCAAAGCCGTTCGGCGTTCGTTGATCATCTGGCCCGGTTTGAGGTTGACGAATCGTTGGGTCGCCATCAGCCAGCGGGTTTGGGCTTCGCGCAATCCGTATTTTGCGCTGCGCAACAGGCTGCTTTCCAAATCATCCAGCCGTTGCAATTGATCGTTCAAATGCCGGCGGGGATGCACTCGGGTCAGTCGATCCGCCAGCCGTTCCAAATCTTCCCGGTCCCGTTCCATCCGTTGCCGCACCAGCCGCCGCATCCGGCTCGTCGCTTCCGCAACAAATTCCCGGCTCGCAAACGGTCCCTCCGTAATGATTTCCGCTGCGGCACTCGGTGTGGCCGCGCGCAAATCCGCCACAAAATCGCTGATCGTAAAATCAATCTCGTGTCCCACCGCCGATACCACCGGGAGGGCCGATTCAAAAACCGCGCGCGCGACAGTTTCTTCGTTGAATGCCCATAAATCCTCCAGACTGCCACCCCCGCGCGTAATGAGAATCAAATCCAGCTTTGATCCGGAAGCGCTGTTCCATTGGTTCAACAATCGAATCGCCGCCGCAATTTCTTCCGCTGCCCCCTGACCTTGCACCCGGCACGGTGTGAGAATGATTTCCAGGCCCGGATTGCGCCGTTGAATGACATGCAGCACATCGCGGATGGCTGCGCCTGTCGGTGAAGTGACCAGCCCGATGCGTTGCGGATAACGGGGCAGGGGACGCTTCCGTTCCAGCGCGAATAAACCTTCGCCCGCGAGCTTTTCCTTGAGCTTTTCAAACGCCACCTGCAAAGCGCCGATCCCTTGTAATTCTACTGCCCGCACGATGAGTTGATACTGGCCGCGCGGTTCATAAACCGTCAGATCCCCTTGCAACACCACCTTTTGCCCATCCTGCAATGAATTCCGTGTGCTCAGGGCTTCTCCACGAAACAACACGCAACTCAATTGTGATCCCGCATCTTTCAGCGTGAAATAAATGTGCCCGGAACTTTGAAAACGCAGGTTCGTGATTTCGCCCGTAACCCAGATTTGCCCGATCTGCTTCTCCAACGCCCGGCGAACCTGTCCCGTCAGCTCGGACACGGTCAAGACCTTGCGTGTTTCCTCCTTGGGAAACAATTCGCCAAAATCCCACTGTGATTTCGCTTTGTTACTCATTCACTTCTTCGGACAGCGACCGTCCCGGTCGCAGCAACGTTCATCCACCCGTCAATTTTCAAAACCTTCAAACACGTTACGCTCACTCTCTCCGCTTCCAATTGTCCACTCGCTTACCCTTCCTGCTGCTCATTCAACGAAACATCCTCCGACACCCGGCGAATGCTCTTCGCATGGCCGCTGTTGTCATCAATTTCGATAATCGCCCCTTGCAGTTTAATGCGTTCCCGCGCGACGCCAAAGCGTTGCGGTTGCGACGTCATAAACCGCCGGATAATCGGTTCGATTTCCCGTCCTAAAATACTTTCATGTGGTCCGGTAAAGCCCGCATCACACAGAAAGGCTGTGCCGCCTGGGAAAATCTGTTCGTCCGCCGTTTGCACATGCGTATGCGTGCCGACGACAGCGCTGACTTCGCCATCCAGCATGCGTCCCAGCGCAATTTTTTCCGAAGTCGCTTCGGCATGCACATCCACAAAAATGAGATGTGTATGTTGTCGCAGGCGTTTGACCTCCGATTGAATGCACGTGAACGGATTCTCCAATGGAGGCTGCGTAAAAGTGCGTCCCTGCACATTGATCACACCCACCAGCGGTTTGCCTTCCAGACTCACAATTGTGCTCCCTTGCCCGATGGTGCCCGCCGGATAATTGAGCGGACGCAGGAAACGGCCCTCGTTGATGAGTAATTGGCTGACTTCTTTTTGATCCCAAAGATGATCGCCGCTCGTAATTACATCCACTCCGGCCGAAAAAATATCCGCCGCAGTATTTGGTGTGATTCCTGAGCCACCCGCGGAGTTTTCACCATTGGCAATAACCAGATCGATCGCCTGTTCCCGACGCAAGCGCGGAACGACCAACGTCACGGCTCGACGGCCTGGTTCACCTACGATATCGCCAATAAAGAGAATTTTCACTGGAGTTACAGCAAACTGAACGAACGTCGTTGCAAGCAAAACTGCATTTCTGCCGGCGGCAGACATTGGTCAGAACGCGGCAATCACAACGTTTCCTGCTCCGACCGGGTTTACGAAAGTGCCGGTTTTGCCGTTGATTTTTGACTATCCTTGCCGGTCAGGCGCATTAAAAAATCCCGCAACTGCCTTCGGCGCGTGGGCGGCAGCAGCCAGATATTGCTGAAGATCAGGCATTCAATGATTCCCGGACGGCCATGCCGAAGGGCTTCACTCAGAGTTTTCCGAAAAGCGTCCTTCTCCGGGGCCATCGCCGCCATGTCGCCAATGACGGTTAGCAGGACCGCGGCGTAAGCCCGGGGCGTAAAGAGTTCCCGGTGCCCGGTAATCCATTCAAAAGTGGACTTCCAATTCTCCGGATGCACGCTCTCACGCGTCCGGTTTTCGTCCACGTTCCAAATCGCCAGAGTTTCCGGCGCGAATTCAAAGCCCACTCCGGAAACCTTGGCCACTTTCAACAACCAGGTGGTTTCATGCAACATGGCGGCATGGGTTTCCATGGGTACCTGCAAAAACAGTTCGCGTGAAGCCACCATCATGGAGCTTTGAATAAAGCCATCTCCATGAAAGAGCCCCCGCCGGGTAAATAGATATTCGCTGATCGGCTCCTCCGGTCCGGGAATTCGTCGCGGCAGAATAAAATCTAGCCGGGGAGTGCGGATAATCTCATAACAGGCCACTACCGGATGCCGGAATTGGGATTTTTCAGCCATGCCGATTTGAATCTCCAACTTGTTCGGAAACCACTCGTCGTCATCATCCAGCAGGGCGATCCATTTTCCCTGGGCGGCGGCAATGCCGGAATTGCGGGCTTGATTGGCTCCTTCCTGAACGGGTTTGGAAACGATTTTCAGCCGGGGGTCAGCCACCGTTTTTAACGCGGTTTGAGTGGCCGGATCATTTCCGTCAACCACCACAATTACTTCCAGATTTGAAAACGTTTGTCCGAGTGCACTGGCCACCGCGCGAAGCAATAACGAGGGTCGTTTACATGTTGGAATGACGACACTTACGCTGATTTGGCTCGCTTGCATTCGCTGAGCTAATCTTGTCGTTGAATTGTAATAGAAAGCCAGCTTAATCGGAAAAACCGCCAGCGGGCTAATCCGGGGGCATGGGGCAGGGGAGTTTAGTAAGAAAACGGCGCTAAACCCTAATAGCGCAACACGAACTCTTTCGCGTTCAACAAGGCCCAGGTAATATCCTCCAAAGCATAGCGGCGTTCTTTGGCATCGGCCAAACGCTGCGTGGCCACCTTGAGTTCCGCTTTGTTCGGCTCACGGCTTAGGGCCGTCCAATAAAGTTCCGTCACGACTTCCTCATTGGATTTTCCGGAAGTCAATAAGCTGGTTAATCGATTTTCATTTGCGGTCAGCAACTCATTGATCGTTTGGCCGCTGATCAATTGAAAGGCCTGGCCCATGGTCGTTTCGCAGGAGCGCTCGCATTCACTGGGGACCAGTCGCGGCGGTTTGCCGAAGGTTTGCAGAAACTGATCGCTGTCACCACTGCGGCCACGCCGGTTTGCTCCCGCCACTCCCGCAATCTGACTGGCCCGCGTGCCAGCCGGATAACCATTCAATTTCAACGCGCTTCCGGTCACCTGGCTTTCCGCATCCAGCACCTGCTCAGCGCTCAGGCGATGCGGAATCGTATGTGAAAAATTGATTTCATCGTCCAGATTCGTGTCATTCGGTTGCGCGGAAAGCTGGTAGGTCTTTGAACTCATGATCAGGCGGATCAAATAGCGCACATCGAATTTATGGGCCACGAAGTCTTTGGCCAGCGCGTCCAGCAAGGCCGGATGACTCGGCAGATTCGTCGAGCGGAAATCGTCAATCGGGTCCACTAATCCCCGGCCCATTAAATGAAACCAGATGCGATTCACCTGCGAACGGACAAACAACGGATTATCCGGACTCCCGATCCAGTTGGCCAACGCATCCAGCCGTTCCTGTGCGTTGCTGGCATCAATCTCTTTCACGCCTAAAAACCGTGGCCGCGCATTTTTGCCGGTGCGCGGGTTTGCCACGTCACCTTTGTCCGCAATAAAAACCACCTGTTCCCCGACGAATTCATGCTCGTCGTTCTTATCCTTCCGGTCGTTTTCAATGATCTTGTAATCTACGCGCGCAAACAATTCGGCCCAGTCGTAGTAATCATCCTGGGTCCAGTGTTCAAACGGATGATTATGGCACTTGGCGCACAGCAGGCGTGTGCCGAGGAAAAGTTGAGCCGTCGTTTCCCCGCGCGTGACCGCGTCGCGATTGGCGCGATAATAATTTGCTGGAGCATTCGTGTACGTGCTGCCGCGGGCTGAGACCAGTTCGCGGGCGAATTGGTCCAGCGGCTTGTTTTCCGCGATGCTTTTGCGAATCCAATCGTGAAAAACCTGCACCCCTTTGTGATCGAGCACCTTTTCCTCCACGCGCAGCAGGTCCGACCACTTCAAGGCCCAGAAATCTGCGTATTCCGGACGGGCCAGCAATTGATCGATTAATTGAGTGCGTTTGTCCGGCCGTTTATCCGCCAGGAATGCCTTCGCTTCCGCCGCCGTTGGCAGGATTCCCAGCAAATCCAGATAAGCGCGGCGCAGATAGATCGAATCATTGCACACCGCCGAGGGATTCATGCGCAGAGTCTTTAATTTCGTGAATACCTGTTCGTCGATGTAGTTTTGCGCGGTGACACCCTGCCACTTGTAACCCGGTCGCGCCGGGATAAACGCCAGCCGGACGGGGATTTGAATGTTTAAATACCGCACCAGCACCGTTGTCTCACCCAGATTATCGCGTTGCGCGAGGCCATCATGGCTGATTTTGACAATCGGGTGAACCGGTTCATACACCGCCATGCTCGTCACGTCCCGCGTGGTGCCATCGGAGAATTTCGCCCGCACCTGGAACTGCACTTTTTGGTCCGTTCCGGCGAGAATCTTTTCCGTCGGCGAAACTTCCAGTTTTTGCAGGGTGGGAGCGTTCGTCGTATCGGATTTAGCGCCTTCTGCAATCCAACGGCGGAAGATGGCGTATTCGGGTGAATCTTTCGTGAAACGCAAACCGCCTTCGTGTGCTAATTGCGTGGTGGCTTTGAGCAACAACAGGCTTTGGTCCGGATTCAGCGGGTCCACCCGTCGCGCGAAGTAATCATGCGTCAGTGAATTAAAATCGTAATCGGCATCCTCCCCGCGCAAAGACAATTTGAAACCCGCTTTGCCGCTTTGATTGCCGTGGCAGGAACCCATGTTGCAACCGGCTTTCGAGAGCACCGCCATCACGTCATTGCGGAACGAAACGGGCGCTGCCGAAGCGGCACTGGTCGCCCATAAACTCATCGCGCCGAGCAGAGCCAAAACGGCCCGTCGCGTCCACAACCAGGTATGATGCCAGGATTCCACGGTGATTAGATGCTATTTTTGCCCGCATATTCGATGAAAATGCAAGCCGCGAAGAGGGATGCGTGCAGTTAATCATTTATCGGCGAACTTTACGCCGTCGGATTTCCTGCCGAAGGCAGATCATCGAGAATCAATGTGGCCAGTTGCGCCCGGGTCGGTTTCGCATAGGCGCTCAAGCGGGTAGCCTGTTTGGAGATCACCGTCTCAAAGAAATTCCGCACTGCCCGCGCATTGCCCCAGTTTTCTGACCGGTTTTCGTATTGCTCTTGGAGTTGATTCCAGAGCGCCTGACCGAATTCCGTCTCGAACGTGTAACCTCCTTGAGTGCACAAGGAGACGAAAACATCATATAAATCCTGTGGCCGGAGATCGTCAAAATGAATGAACCGGTTGAAGCGCGATTCCAGTCCCGGATTGGATTGCAGAAACCCCTTCATTTTTTCCGTATAACCCGCGACGACCACCGCCATATTCTGCCGGTTGTCCTCCATCACCTTCAACAAAGTGTCGATCGCCTCTTGTCCGTAGTCGGATTCCAGATTGGATTGGCTTAAACTATAGGCTTCATCAATAAATAAAACGCCGCCGAGCGAACGTTTCGTCACGTCTTTGACCTTGATTGCCGTTTGCCCCATGTAACCGCCCACCAGTCCAGAGCGGTCTGTCTCGATCAGATGCCCTTTGGAAAGCACGCCCAATGCACCGTAAATTTCCGCCAGCAACCGGGCGACCGTCGTCTTGCCGGTCCCAGGATTGCCGCTGAAAACCAGATGCCAGGACATCGCTGGATTGGGCATCTTGAAGGCTTCCCGCTGTTTCCGGATCTTGATCAGGTTCGCCAGCGTCTTTACCTCCTGTTTCACCATTTTTAAGCCGATCAACCGGTCCAGATCCGCCATGATTTGTTCGAGCGGCCGGGGGGAAGCGGGCGCGGGCTCGCTCTCGTTGGCGGTGGCGAAAACCTTCGCTTCTGCTTTTGAAACCGTAGAGTCGCCGGAAACCGATTCGGTTTCGACCTCGGATTTGACTTCTTTGATATAGGTATTAAGCGCGTTCAGCCGCTGCTCCGCGGTCGGGCGTTTAATGCCCGCCAGATCCTCCAGTTGAACTCCTTCTTCAACCAGGTAGTTATCCAGCCGGGCCAGAAAAGTAGCCAGGGCCACTTGTTCGCTGAGTTGTTGCTCTCCATCGGCCATGGAGGCTTTCATCCCGATCACATTAAAATGAGTCACCAGCAACGCGGCATTCCGGCTTCCGGCTAACTTGTCGTATTCGATCGCCCGTTTTAGAAACGTGGGCATCTGCCGTTGCAAGTCGCGTCCCTGGGAAACAAACAATTTCAACACTTCCAGATTGCCCGCCGGAGTCCGGTTGGCAGTCGTGAACCCGTTCATGAAATCACTTTCTGCCTGCGTCAACCGGTTGTCGGCCAGAATAACCTGGCTGAGGAGCGCCAGGGCCGTTTCGTGAAACCCCTCCTGATATTCTTCTGCGTCGCCATCGGGGATCGAATCGGCCAGTCGCGTGAGTATTTCCACCGCATTTTCCGTCGATTGGCGTGCGCTTTTTGCCAGTTCCTGCACGTTTACGTTTGCCATGGCTCGCTTATTTCAACGTTGTTGCCGGGAGTGCTTGCGTGAACCGTATCCTTTATTGAATGCCCACCCCGTGATTGTTCTGTGCTGTCTCCGGATGTTACAGTTTGCCTTGGTTCTGTCAGCACTTTCTTGCGGAAGTTGCCGCGCAAAGGCGGAAGTTTGCTCCGGATCGGTCGGGCTGAAGAAAGCGGCGCGGAATGGCTTCCGCGCACGGCGAACTGCGTGGTTTCCCTTGGGTGGGCAAGCGCCGTTGGAAATCGGAAAAACTATTTCTGAAAAAACGGCCCTAACCGGCTGATCGCATTCTGCCGGCTCAAATTATGCGGGTGTTGAATCAGAATCTTATATTTCTCCGTAATTTTGGGAGATTTATCGCCCAATTGGAGCAGATATTCGAGGCAGCAGGTGGCGTCATACGCTGCCCAGTCGAACAACGTGTCATCCTTCATCAACTGCCGGTCCGCCCAAATGCGGTCGAGACTCTTGTGCAGCGTGGGAATGGTTTCCGGCGCACGGGTGAGCGCCAGTGCCTGATAAAATTTCGCGCCTTTGCCCACAGGAGCTTTCAAACAGGCGTTCGTAATGAACGGCACGGAAACTTCCGGCGGCAACACTTTTGCCGCAATATTGGCGATGGCGGACCAGGTTTCGATGTTGCCTTCGGCCATCACGAAACGGAGCAGCTCGGGCAAATGGGCGAATTTAGCCTGCGTTACCGCCTGACAAAAATCCATCCGTTCGCTTTGGCTCCAGGTGGGCCATTCGCTCTTGAGTTCTTCCAGCGAAATATTGGCCGAGCCATCCGCAAACTTTGATTCGTAAAGTTTGGTTTGCAACTCTTCCATTGAGTAATGGCGCGACCAGCGTGTCTCGTTAACCAGTTCCATACAGCAAATTCTTTTTTCGGCAGGCTTTATCCTGATTCGGTTACCTAAACAAAAAATTTCAAATCCCGCCAGCATATTTGTCGCATGCTCGACAAGGTCCCTTTTCAATGTCATTTTTAATCTGTGATTCAACGCAAATTGGAACAGTTGCGGGAACAACTCCGGGCTTATGGCTCCTGTGTGGTGGCCTATTCCGGTGGGGTGGATTCCGTGTTTCTAGCGTATCTCGCCCATCAAACGCTGGGCCCAAAGTCACTGGCCGCGATTGCCGATTCACCCAGCTTGCCCCGGCGGGAATTTCAGGAAGCATTGGCCCTGGCGGACAAATTCCAATTTCCGGTGCGGATTGTTGAAACGCAGGAGTTTGCCAACGCTGATTACCTCGCCAATCCCGCCAATCGCTGCTATTTCTGCAAACACGAATTGTTTACGGAATTGGTTCCCTTGGCGCGGGCTGAAGGTTTGCAGGTCATTGCTTACGGTGAAAACGCCTCGGACGTGGGTGACTTTCGACCGGGCGCCAAAGCCGCTGCCGAATTTCAAGTCCGCGCACCGCTGAAGGAAGTGGGCTTAACCAAGGCAGAGATTCGTGAATTGTCCGCGCAAATGGGCTTGCCCACCGCCGACAAACCGCAAATGGCCTGCCTGAGTTCCCGCATTCCTTATGGCGAAGCGGTCACTCCGGAAAAACTCCGCATGATTGAGGAAGCTGAATATGTCCTGCGCGACCTCGGTTTTTACGATGTCCGCGTGCGTCATCACGAATTGCGTCCTCCCGGCAATCCCTCAACGCTCAACCCTCAACCCTCAACCGCTCCGAGCCTTGCCCGCATTGAAGTCAGCCTTGAGGAAATGCCGAAGCTGCTCGTGGAGGCCGCTTTTACGCGCGTCGCCGAGGCGCTTAAAAAAATTGGCTACACGCACGTGACGCTGGATTTACAGGGCTATCGCCGCGGCAGTTTGAATGAAACGATTGGCCTGCGGAAGCCCTCCAATTCATTGGCCGCCGGCGTGACATGAGTCGGGTGATCAGCAACTTTACCCCGTTGGAGGTTTTCAACTAACAGATTATGCCGCAGTTTGCTTATAAAGCCCGTCGCCGTTCCGGAGAAGTGGTTCAGGGAGTTGTCGATGTGGCGGATCGCCCGGCGGCCCTGGTTCAAATTGAAAAGCAGGGCTTGTTCCCGGTGTCCATCACGCAATCCCGGAGCGCCGTCAAAGCGGAAGTGGCGCGGGAAGCGGGCAAATCTGTTCCTGCCTCAGCCATTCCCATGCCCCGCTTCATGCGGGAGATGTCCAATCGCCAGCGCCAGCCCAAG
>JBEHZA010000157.1:0-9937 GCA_048497895.1 Verrucomicrobiota bacterium | reverse complement strand
CCGCGCTCCGATAGTCAGGTGTGGCCTACGCATGCCATAGGAGCGCGGACAGCCTTGTCCGCGTTTAACCCGATGAACAGATCGACACAGACGGGAACACTCAGAAAAGCGAACCTTAAAACCGGTTTTTCATCTGTGTTAATCCGTGTCCATCCGTGGTTTAAATTCCGAATCTCTCAGCCGCGAAAATAGTGCGTGCGCCCCGCCTCGCGTTCATGGCAGCATTTTCGAGTGAGCAAAATTGTAGGCATTGATTTAGGCACGACGAATTCACTGGTGGCCACCGTGGATTCCGGTATTCCGTACGTAATTGCCGATGCCGACGGCCAGCGGTTAACGCCTTCAGTAGTGCATTTTCCGAGTGCCGATGCGGAGCCTTTGATTGGTCATAAAGCCAATCGCGTGCGTGTCTTGAAACCGGCGGAAACGATTTACTCGGTGAAACGTTTCATGGGCCGGCGCGGCGCAGATATTTCACAAGAGGAAATGCTCGTGACTTATCCGGTGAAGGGCGAAAAGGCCGGTCCCGTGACGATCGACATTCATGGCCGCAGCTTCACGCCGGAGGAAATTTCCGCCGAAGTCTTGAAGAAGTTGAAACGTGACGCCGAAACCTCGCTCGGGGAAACGGTCGATCGCGCGGTCATCACCGTGCCTGCATATTTTAATGACGCCCAACGCAACGCCACCAAGCGGGCAGGGGAGTTGGCCGGGTTAACCGTTGAGCGTATTATCAACGAACCCACGGCGGCCGCGCTCGCTTACGGGCTGAACAAGCTCAAGGAACACGCGAAAATCGCCGTGTATGATTTAGGCGGTGGCACCTTTGATCTTTCGATTCTCGAGTTGAATGAAGGGGTGTTTCAGGTGCTTTCCACAAACGGCAACACCCGTCTCGGTGGTGACGATCTGGATCGCCGCCTGATCGATTTTCTGGTGACGCAAATCAAGGTTGCTGGCGGTCCGGATGTGACCGCCGATCTATCCTTAATGTCGCGCCTGCGTGAAGTTGCGGAGCAAACGAAAATCAAACTTTCCAGCGAGACCGAAGTGGAAATCGCGCTGCCCTTTCTCACGTCTGTGTTCAGTTTCAGTTATCGCCTGACGCGTGAACAATTGGAGGATTTGACGCGCGATATTATTGCCCGCACACGTCCTCATTGTTTGCGCTCCTTGAGCGATGCGAAGCTGGAAGCCAAAGATTTGGATCAGGTTATTCTCGTGGGCGGCCAAACCCGCATGCCGCTGGTCCGTCAGATGGTCACTGAGATTTTTGGCTGCGTAGAATTTGAAGAAACCCGCGGCAGTATTCGCCTGGGCACTGAATATCATCGCGCTTCCGGGCCGCTGCTGAATACCTCTCAAAATCCCGATGAAGCCGTGGCTTTGGGAGCCGCGATTCAAGCGGAGATTCTTTCCGGCGGTTTCCGTGATCTCTTATTGCTTGATGTCACCCCGCTTTCGCTGGGTATTGAGACGTTCGGCGGTTTGATGAACGTCATCATTCCGCGCAATTCAACAATTCCCATCAAAGCCGGTGAAGCATTTACCACCGCCGTAGATCATCAGCCGAATATGCTGATTCACGTGTTGCAGGGCGAGCGCGACCGGGCAAAAGACAATTGGAGTCTCGGGCGTTTCACGATTGATTTCGAGCGCGCGCCGAAAGGCATTGCGCGCGTGGGCGTGCAATTTGAAATCGATGCGAATGGCATTCTGCACGTGCTCGCTCGCGATTTAAAGACCGGCCTGCAAACCGTAGTGGAAATGAAATCCGCCGTGGATGTGGATGATGCCGAGGTGCAACGCATGGTCGAAGAATCCGTCGAGCACGCGTTCGATGATTTGCGCGTTCGCCAATGGATTGAAGCTAAACTGCGCGCGCAGGAGACTGTTCAGGCTACGCGTAAAGGTTTGTCGGTTTGTGGGGAGGAACTCGAAGCTGCTTACCGTCAGCAAGTGGAAACCGCCGTGCAGGAAGTGGAGACTATTCTCGCTGCGGAGGATAAAACCACTGGCAGTGGTGATCCGGCGAAATTAAAAGCTGCGAACGCCGCTTTGGATGAAGCCACGAAACTGATGGCGGAATTACTCATGGATAAAGCCATGGAAGCCATGCTCCGCAAACGGGGATTGATCCAATAGTCCGGACGTCAGAGCCTGTCTGTGTTTTCAGACAGGCTCTCACCAAAGTTACGCTGGCGGAGCTTGATCTTCCGGCGTGATGTTCAGCTTGGAGAAAGCGTTGTTGCCAAAGTTGGAAGGCTGTTCCGCGGCATTAATGGGAACCTGTTTGGCAGCGCCTTTTGACTTCGGCTGCGGTGCTGGTGCTTCCTGATCGTCATCATCATCGTCGTCATGGACTTCATCACGCATCGGTTCCAGCGGGATGGACGTCTCCCGTGGGTTCTTGGCGCGCTTATTCCGCGGATGCGGACTCAGCATGACGTTGATGGAACGACCGTTCAGCTTGGGCGGGGAATCCGCGTGGCCGTAAGGAGCGGTGTCCTTGATGAAATTATTAACGACTTTGAAGCCGAATTCCTGGTGGGCCATTTCGCGGCCACGAAAACGCAGGCTGAGCTTCACCTTCATTTCATCGCAGAGGAAATCGATGGCATGGGCCAGTTTGACGCCGAAATCATGCGGGTCAATGGTCGCGCTCAACTGGATCTCTTTGACCTTGTTGGCGTGCTGATGCTTCTTGGATTCCTTCTCCTTCTTGGACTGCTCGTAACGGTACTTGCCGAAGTCAATGACGCGGCACACCGGTGGGGTGGCATTGGGTGCCACTTCCACAAGGTCAACCCCGTGTCGACGGGCGAGACTGATGGCGTCATTCAACGTCATGACACCCATCTGCTGGTTATCAAAGCCGATGACACGCACTTCGCGGGCACGAATCTTTCCGTTGACCCTGACCAATGGTGCGAAGTTAGAGGAGGTACGAGGAGTAAAAGGGCGACTCAAGACACCCTCTTCAGTTTGAAGTTAGCCATGCAAAATACACTAAAACACATTCGGCGCATGTCACAAGACATGCGTAACTACCGGTGATTTAATCGCATCCGGCCTTCTTTGTGCAAGTTAAATATTTTGTCTAATTTAGCTCATTAAACCGGGTGGAAGCGGGGATTATTGGATTCGGGAGTTTTTTCGCGTGCGTTTCTGCCAGCGGGTCTTTATTTTGCCCGCACGTTTTTATGGCACAAGTAAAACCATTTGCGGCCCTGCGCCCCCAACCTGAATTGGCAGATAAAATCTGCGAACTGCCCTATGATGTCATGTCTTCCGAGGAAGCACGGCAAATGGCGGCGGGCAATCCTCTGAGCTTTCTGCACGTCAGTAAGCCGGAGATTGATCTTCCTTCCAGTGTAGATATTTATGATCCAGCAGTTTACGCGAAAGGAAAAGAAAACTTCGCGAAACTGATCAGCGCCGGTTCCTTACGGTCGGATGGCCAGCCTTGCTTTTACCTGTACCGTCAGATCATGGGCCAGCACAGCCAGGTTGGGATGGTAGCGGTGGCCAGTTGCGAAGATTACCTGAAGAACATCGTCAAAAAGCACGAGTTCACCCGCCCGGACAAAGAAGATGATCGCGTGCGCCACATTGAGACCTTGAATTCTCAAACCGGCCCGGTATTTCTCACCTACCGTGCCGTGGCCGCTCTGGATGAATTAACGAAGCGCAAGACGGCGGAAGCGCCCAATATCGATTTCACAGCCAAAGATGGCGTGCGCCACACCTCCTGGGTGATTGATAACCCGCAGGACATTCAATTTATTGAAGCGCAATTCGCCGCCATCCCGTGCTTATATATTGCCGATGGGCACCATCGCAGTGCGGCGGCCGCGCGGGTTTACCAATCCCGTCACGGGCAGGGGAACAGCGGCGCGTTTCTTGCCGTCATCTTCCCGCATAATCAGATGCAGATTCTGCCGTATAACCGGGTCTTGAAAGATTTGAATGGCCTGACCGCCAAACAGCTTTTGGAGAAGCTGGACGCCATTTTCATTATCAAGCCCGCTGGCGCAGCCAAACCCACCCGCAAGCATGAACTCGGCCTTTATCTGGATGGGCAATGGCACACCTTGCACTTCCGGCCTGCGTTTGCCGCAACGAATGACCCCATCGAAAAGCTCGATGTCACGCTCCTGCAAAAGTACGTGCTCGCGCCCATCTTTGGCATTGATGATCCCCGCACGAGCAAGCGCATTAACTTTGTCGGCGGCATTCGTGGCACGGCGGAATTGGAAAAACTGGTGGGCAGCGGTGAATATGCCTGTGCCTTTTCCATGTTCCCGACCAGCATTGAAGATCTCATGACCATCGCGGATGCCGACGGCATTATGCCGCCGAAAAGTACCTGGTTTGAGCCGAAATTGCGCGATGCCATGTTCTGTCATCTGATTTAAACTCCGCAAAACGCGGCTGACGCTGGCTTTTCGCGTTTAAATCTTTAACTTGCCGTTATGCAAAACCGCCTGCGTCGTGGGTTGCGCGCCACCTTTTTAGGGATGGCGGTTAACACGGTTCTGGCGGCGGGCAAGTTTGCGGCTGGAGTCGTGGGTCATTCCCACGCGCTCGTGGCTGATGCGGTCGAATCCTTTGCGGATATTTTCAGCGCCATCGTCGTTTGGCGCGGCCTCGTCGTAGCCGCTGCTCCACCAGACGAAGATCACCCCTACGGTCACGGCAAAGCCGAACCCATTGCTTCGGCCATGGTCGCCACCATGCTATTGCTGGCGGCTACGGGTATTGCCTTCAAGGCGATTGAGGAAATGGTCTCGCCTCACCATCGTCCGGAACCTTTCACGCTGGCGGTGTTGGTGGGGGTAATCATCATCAAAGAGGCTTTATACCGGTTCGTAAACCATGAAGCCACTGAGGTGGACAGTATGGCCGTGCGTTCGGATGCGTGGCATCACCGGAGTGACGCCATTACTTCTTTTGCAGCGGGCGTTGGGATTACGGTCTCGTTGATCGGTGGCAAAGGCTTTGAAGCGGCGGATGACGTGGCCGCCGTGGTAGCCGCTGGAATCATCGCCTGGAATGGCTGGCAAATGTTGCGGCCAGCGCTGGATGAATTGATGGATACCTCGCCTGATCCCCGGTTTATTGAGCAAATTATCGCTGCGGCCAAGAAAGTGACCAAGGTTCATCGCGTGGAAAAATGCAAAGTGCGCAAGGTGGGGTATCATTTCTTTGTCGATATGCACGTGGAAGTGGACCCGTTGATGACCGTGAAAGAGGCCCATGACATCGCTCACCGGGTGAAGGATCAAGTGCGCGCCGACCTGCCGTCCGTGCATGACGTCCTCGTGCACATCGAACCCCGGCGGTAAGAGCGAATATTCTTCTTTTCTATTCGCCACGTTCTGCTTTTATTCGCCCTCAACTTTAATGAAATTATGAAGATTGTTTTGGCATATTCCGGCGGGCTCGATACCTCGGTCCTGCTTTCCTGGATCAAAGAAAAGTATAACGCGGAAATGATCGCGTTCTGCGCCAATATCGGCCAGGACGATGAACTCAAGGGGCTGGAGAAAAAAGCGAAGAAAACCGGCGCTTCCAAAATTTACATCGATGACCTGCAAGAGGAGTTTGCCCGGGACTTCATCTTCCCGATGATTCAGGCGGGAGCCATTTACGAAAACCAATATTTCCTCGGCACCAGCATTGCCCGGCCGCTCATCGCCAAGCGCATGGTGGAAATCGCCCGCGCGGAAAACGCCGATGCCATCGGCCACGGCGCCACCGGCAAAGGCAATGATCAGGTGCGGTTTGAACTCACGGCGGCGGCATTAGCCCCGGAACTTCAAATTATCGCCCCGTGGCGGGACTCCTCCTTCCGTGATCAATTCCCTGGTCGCGCGGAAATGATTCAATATTGCGCGGATAAGAACATCCCCGTCGAAGCGAGCGCCAAGAAGCCCTATTCGATGGACCGCAATCTCCTGCATATCTCTTACGAAGCCGGCATTCTCGAAGACCCTTGGCTCGATGCCTCCGCGAAGGAGCACAAAGAGATGTATAAACTCAGTGTTTCTCCGGAAGACGCGCCGGATAAGGCGGAATATGTCACGCTGGACTTCGTAAAAGGCAATTGCGTGGCCGTTAACGGCAAGGCACTGAACCCGCTGGGCGTCATGCGGGCGCTGAATAAACTCGGCGGCAAACATGGCATTGGCCGGGTGGATCTGGTGGAAAACCGGTTCGTCGGCATGAAATCGCGCGGGGTTTATGAAACTCCGGGTGGCGCTATCCTCCATTTCGCTCACCGGCAGATCGAATCCCTCACTATGGATCGCGAAGTGATGCACTTGCGGGATTCGTTGATTCCGAAATACGCGGAACTGGTCTATTACGGCTTCTGGTTTGCCCCAGAACGGCTCGCTTTGCAGGCGCTGGTAACGGAAAGTCAAAAAGACGTCACCGGCACGGTGCGGTTGAAGCTCTATAAGGGCAATCTCATCACCGCGGGCCGCAAATCGCCGGTCAGTCTTTACAACCCGCATATTGCGACCATGGAAGCAGACCCGACCAAAGCGTACAATCAGGATGATGCCACCGGCTTTATCCGTTTGAACGGCCTGCGGTTGAAGGTCGCTACCCAGGTTCACACGGCAGCGTTGAAAGCCAAAGGCAAGTAAACCGCTCCAGAACAGCTTAAAAAAGAGGCGCAGCCAATCCGGTTGCGCCTTTTTTGCGTACGGATAACCCGTCGCGCCGGTGGGTTGCGCTTTGATCCCTGTGTGAGGTTCGTGGTTGATGGATGTCCAATTAAAGAGAACGGCGCGCCTTTAAGCTGGTATTGTCGAAAGGACGCCCTGATTCTGAATGCCTTGATCCGGGCGAGTGTGAAACGGTGCAAATCGGTCCAGTCCGCGTTTGACAAACCGGGCACCGTCGATAGTATGTCGGCAAATTTTCCAATGATTTGGCCCGCAAAGGGAACAATAAGCTGTGGCAGCAAAAGACGATTATCTGATTGACTCACTGGTCGACATGGGGTGGCTGACCAATTCCCAGGTCGCTGAATTGCGTAGTGACGCGGACTCCACGGGGCAAGGCCTCGTGGATCTGGCGTTGGAACGCAAGCTCATCAGTGCATTGAACGTGACTCAGGCCAAGGCCGCGCAGTTTGGCGCGGAAGTCGTGGACCTGGGGGATATGCGGATTGCGGACGAAGTGATTAACGCCGTGCCGCGTCACATCGCCAAGCGTTACCGCGTCATTCCCATTTACACCAATCCCACCAGCATCACCGTGGCGCTGAGTGATCCCTCGGATCTGGATACCATCGACAGTCTGCACCATTTGCTAAAGACGGAAGTCGATATTCGCGTGGCTACCGAAGAAGCCATCGAAGCGGCGCTGAATCGCTATTACGGCAGTGGTGAAACCTCGGCGGTTAAAGATGCGATTCAGAACATCACGCAGATGGACGTCACGGAAATCATCAACGTGGCGATTGATGGAGAGGCGGACGGTGCGGAAGTCGATGCGGATGCCCCGCTCATCAAGCTGGTGAACTCGATTATTGTCGAGGCTTTCAAGGCGCGCGCTTCGGACATCCACCTGGAACCGTTGGAAAAACAATTTCGGGTGCGTTACCGGATTGACGGTGTGCTGCACGAAATGAAAAGCCCGCCCAAGCGTTTGCAGGCGGCCATGATCAGCCGTTTGAAAATTCAAGCGGGCATGTCGATTGCCGAACGCCGGATTCCGCAGGACGGTCGTATTCAAATTACCGTCAGCGGCAAACAAATCGATTTGCGTGTTTCCTGTCTCCCGACCAACCACGGCGAGAGTATCGTCATGCGTATTTTGGATAAAACCGGGTTGAAACTCGGTTTGTCTGAATTGGGCTTCATGACGGACGATCAGCAGACGTTTGAACGGTTGATCGGTTTGCCTGACGGCATCCTGCTCGTCACTGGTCCTACCGGTTCCGGCAAGACCACTACGCTTTATTCCTGTCTCAATTACATCAACCGGCCTGACCGCAAAATCATCACGGTCGAAGACCCGGTTGAATATCAGCTCGCCGGCATCAACCAGGTGCAGGTGAATGAAATTGTGGGGCTCTCGTTTGCCGCCGCGTTGCGCGCCATGTTGCGCCAGGCGCCGAACGTGATCATGCTGGGGGAAATTCGTGATATGGAAACCGCCAGCATCGCCATTAATGCGTCGCTGACCGGTCACTTGGTTTTCTCCACGCTGCACACCAATGATGCGCCCGGCGCCGTGACCCGTTTGATCGACATCGGCATTAAGCCCTTCCTGGTGGCTTCCTCCACCCGCGCGATGATGGCCCAACGGCTCGTGCGTAAAATCTGCCGCCGTTGTCCCGCTCCCTATACGCCTACCGAAGCCGAATTTCAGGCGCTGGGAATTGATCCGCGAACCGTTACGGGCGCGAATTTCCAGAAGGGCAAAGGCTGTCCGGATTGCAATAAGGGCGGTTATCGCGGCCGGTTTGGTATTTTCGAAGTGTTCGTCATTGATGATGAAGCGCGCAAGCTGATCTATGACAAGGTGCCCAGTTCTGTCCTCCGCGCGCGGGCGTTGGAAATGGGCATGCGCAGTTTGCGGGATGACGGAGCCCGCAAGGTGTTGGCCGGGTTGACGACGCCGGAAGAAGTCATTCGTGCCACTGTGAGCGATGCCGAGTAACAGGACTAAATCTTAAACCAGAGCGCAGATACACATATTATGTCGTATTCGATGTCCGATCTCTTGCAGTTGATGATTAACGAGGGCGCTGCCGACTTGCACATTCGCGTGGGCATTCCTCCCTGCATCCGCCTGCACGGCGTGCTCGAGCGGGTGGAAGGGCCGGCCTTGACGCCGGAGGATACGGAATCCCTGATGACCAGCATCACCTCGGAAGATCACATTCAGAGCGTGCGCGAAAAAGGCGGCGCGGACTTCGGCATGGCCTTCGGTGAACTGGCGCGTTTCCGGTGCAGCGTTTTCAAGGAGCGCGGTAATTTCGCGCTCGTGCTGCGGCAGATTCCCAGCAAATTGCTTTCCATTGATCAAATCGGCCTTTCCCATACCCTGGTGCGGGATTTGTTGAACAAGCCGCGCGGCATGATTCTGGTCACCGGTCCCACCGGTTCCGGTAAATCCACGACCCTGGCTTCGATGATCAACATCCTCAATGAATCGCGCGATGATGCTCATATCATCACGGTTGAGGACCCGATCGAATTTTATCATAAACACAAGAAGGCGGTCGTCACTCAACGGGAAGTGCACGTGGACGTGCCGAGTTTCGCGGAAGCTTTGCGCCGCGCCTTGCGTCAGGACCCGGACGTGATTCTGGTGGGTGAGTTGCGCGATCTGGAAACGATTGAAGCCGCCGTGACGGCAGCGGAAACCGGTCACTTGGTGTTCGGCACCCTGCACACGAACTCGGCTGCCAAGACCATTGACCGTATCGTGAACGCGTTTCCCATTACCGCTCAGGAAACCATCCGCATTCAGCTTTCCACGGTGTTGCAGGCGGTCATCGCCCAGATTCTCGTGCCCCGTCATGACAAGCCCGGCCGCGTGGCCATTCATGACATCATGATCAATACTCCGTCCATTTCCGCGCTGATTCGTGATAATAAAACGTTCCGTATTCCTTCGGATCAACAAACGGGCGCCAAATACGGCATGATCACGCTGGATGCCAATTTGCTTGATAAATATGAACGCGGCTGGATTTCCCGTGAGGAAGTCATCAACCGTTCCATCGACCCGCCTTCCGTCATTCAGAAATTGCAGGAAGTGGATATGCGCAAGGCGGCGGAACAAGCTGAGGCTGCGCGCGCGGCCAAAAAGTAATTTATGTCAACCTCGGTAAATAATCCGTTGCTGTCGCTGATCCGGGATCGCGGCCCTCACACGAATGCTGTTCAAGCCCGCTTCACACAAGGCT
>JBEHZA010000156.1:0-9997 GCA_048497895.1 Verrucomicrobiota bacterium | reverse complement strand
GTTGCGGTATGCGCAAGATCGTCAACCGCACGTTGCCGCAGGCGTTGCAACGCCTCGGTTACAATGCCAAGGAGACCGAGAGCATTGTGGCGCACATCGAGAAATTCGACACGATTGAAGACGTGGAAGAAAACGGCCTGACCGTGAAGAGCGGTTTGAAGCCGGAACATCTGAGCGTGTTCGATTGCGCGTTCAAGGCGTATCGCGGCAAGCGCAGCATCGGTTATATGGCGCATCTGAGCATGATGGCGGCGGCTCAGCCGTTCATCAGCGGGGCGATTTCCAAGACGGTGAACCTGCCGCAGGAAGCGACTGTGAAAGACATTCGCGACGCGTATGTGCAGGCGTGGAAGATGGGCCTGAAATGCGTGGCGATCTATCGCGACGGTTCCAAGCGCTCACAGCCGCTCAACACCAAAAAGACGAACGAAGGCGGCGACAAATCCGAAGCCTCGCCGGAAGCGAACAAGCTGCAATCCCGCATCCAGGAACTGGAAGCGGATCTGGCCAAGCTGCGCGATCAAGTGGTGCAACCGCTGCGCCGCCGCCTGCCGGAAACCCGCACGGCCATTACGCACAAATTCGACATTGCCGGTCACGAAGGTTATTTGACCGTCGGCATGTTTGAGAACAATCAACCGGGCGAACTGTTCATCACGATGGCGAAGGAAGGTTCGACGATTGGCGGCTTGATGGACGGCATCGGCACGCTGACAAGCATGTCCTTGCAATACGGGGTGCCGCTGGAAGCGCTGGTGAAGAAATTCGCGCATCAACGGTTTGAACCCTCCGGCTTTACGAAGAACCCGGAAATCCGCAATGCGTCGTCGATTATCGACTACGTGTTCCGCTGGATGGCGTTCCAATTCATCCCCGGCTACCGCGAAGCCAGCGGTTCCAAGCAGACCGAGATGGTCATGCCCGGCCTGCTGGAAGAGGTCAAAAAAAAAGTGAACCGTCCCGTTCCTGATCTGCCGCTCTCGGAAGAGGCGACAGCGGCCATCAACGTGAGAGCCGCGACGATCAGCACCGGCAATGGCAGCGGTCACCGGGAAGTGAAAAGCCTGAGTGACGCGGTGGAACACTTGATGAAAGACGCGCCAACCTGCCCGAGCTGCGGTCACGTGGCGGTGCGCAACGGGGCCTGTTTCAAGTGCCTTAATTGCGGTGAAAGTTTGGGCTGCTCGTAAGAGCCTCCTGCGAAAACGGAAAGGGCCGGAGAAGCAATTCTCCGGCCCTTTTGTTTGACCGGGGCGGACGCTGCTTTCCTAGACATTCAACCCTTTCACGACTATGCTGCGGACACATGAGCAGTAACGATTCGATTCATTTCACCCACGAAGATCCCTGGCGCATCTTCCGCATCATGGCTGAATTCGTGGATTCATTCGATACCTTATCGAAAGTTGGACCAGCGGTAACCATCTTCGGTTCGGCCCGGACACCGGCGCAAAACCCGTACTATCAGGCGGCTCAAACGATTGCCAAAAGCCTCGCCAAACATCATCTGGCAGTGATTACCGGCGGCGGACCGGGGATTATGGAAGCGGCCAATAAAGGAGCGAAAGAGGCGAAGGGCAAATCGGTCGGTTTGAATATTACTCTGCCCCACGAGCAAAGCGGGAATCGTTACGCGAATATTCCGATTGATTTTCACTATTTCTTTGCGCGCAAAGTTTCGTTCGTCAAATACAGCATGGGCTTTATTTATATGCCGGGCGGTTACGGCACACTGGATGAATTTTTTGAAGTGATCACGCTGGTGCAAACCCAGCGTATTTCCAAATTTCCGTTGATCCTGTTCGGAAAGGAACATTGGAGCGGGTTGATCAAGTGGATGAAAACCACGCTGGAAGGGCATAATTACATCAGTCCGGGAGACCTGGATTTATTTACGCTCACGGATGATCCGCAAGAGGTCATCAATATCATTCTCGATTATCAACGCCGCGTGGGACCGCCCGAAAGCATACCGCCTGCGTTCGCCTGAAGTCGTTGGCCGTTTACTTTGCCATGTATCAAGTCACTCAACTTAAAAACGGCCTGACCGTCGCGACGGCGGAAATGCCCCACATGGCCAGCGTAAGCCTGGGACTGTGGGTCGGGGTGGGCGGGCGTTACGAAACCGCGCCGGTCAACGGCGTTTGTCATTTCATTGAGCACATGCTGTTCAAAGGGACGCGCAAGCGTTCCGCGAAAGAAATCTCGCAATCGGTAGAAGGCATCGGCGGTTATCTGAACGCGTTCACCAGTGAAGAACATACGTGCTTCTACTCACGCGCACGGGCTGACCGGTTCGACGATCTGCTGGAAGTGCTGATGGACATGACGCTGAACTCCGTTTTCGATCCGCAGGAAATCGACAAGGAACGCAATGTCATCAAAGAAGAAGTGGCGATGTACTTGGATCAGCCACAGGCGCACGTGCAGGAATTGCTCAATGAGCTGTTGTGGCCAAATCAACCTTTGGGGCGGCCGTTGACCGGCACACTTAAGGGACTCGACACCATCGGGCGTCCGGAAATGACGGCGTATCTGCGCTCGAACTACGTGACGGGAAGCACGCTGATCACGGCGGCAGGCAACATCAAGCATAAGCAGGTGGTCAAAGCGGTTTCGCGTTATGCGCCGCGATTCCCCACCGGCAAACGACCGGCCTTCAGCCCGGCTGAACCGGGCCAGAATCAACCGCGCGTGCGCTTGTTTACCAAAGCGACGGAGCAAACGCAGATCGCCCTGGGGGTGCGCACTTGTTCACGGCATGATGAGCGGCGTTACGCCTTGCGAATGCTGAATGTGATCCTGGGGGAAAACATGAGTTCGCGCCTGTTCCAAAGCGTGCGCGAGGAACATGGGCTGGCTTACTCCATTCAAAGTTCGCTTTCGTTCTTTGATGACGTCGGCACGTTGAATATTTCCGCCGGATTGGAAACGGATAATGTGAGCAAAACGCTCAAGCTCATCCAACACGAGTTGAAAACATTCGCGGCTAAAGCGCCAACAGCGGGAGAAATCCGGCGGGCGCGTGATTATCTGATCGGCCAACTGGATTTGGGATTGGAAAGCACGGAGAGCCAGATGAATTGGGTGGGCGAACAGTGGCTGAGCTACGACCGCATCACGCCGCCCGCAGCTATCAAACGCCAGATTAGCGAAGTCAAGGCGAGTCAGATTCGTGCTGTGGCGCAGGATTTTTTCCGTTCAGAACGAATGAATCTCGCGCTGGTAAGTCCTTTAAAGACGGATCGCAAGCTCGCTGAACATTTGAAATTATAACTTCTGCCAACGCATCATGCGGCCACTGATTCAGGAAATCAGCACGACGCACACACCGGAATCGCTCCTGGAGCAACTTCACGGCGAAGCGGGGGTTGTGTTGTTGCGCAGCGCTCTGTTTGACTCACCGCACGCGCGTTATTCGTTTGTAGCCGCGCAACCATTCCTGACGTTGCAATCGTTCGGATCGCGGTGCGAACTGACTTTCAACGGTGAGCGTCACGAACAATTCGGTAATCCCTGGCACGTCCTTGATGGGCTGATGTCACGCTATGAATTGCTGGATGAAGTGGATTTGCCTTTTCCCCTGGGCGGCTGCTTCGGCTATTGGGGTTATGATTTAAAAAATTTCGTCGAGCCCCAACTCGCGCGACGCGCGGTGAATGATCTGGAATTGCCGGATTGCCAGGTGGGTTTCTATGACAGCCTGGTGGTGTTCGATCATCAATTGCACAAGACGTGGATAGTCTCCACCGGGCTGTGTGTCGATGGTTCCCGCAGTGAAAAGCGCGCGCAGGAGCAATTGACTTTCTGGGAGACCAAACTGCAAACCAAGCTGGCGGAGGAAACCGGAATGGAAAGAGCGCCAGCGTCGCCAAAGAATCATCCGGCAGTGACTTCCAACCTTACGCGCGAAGCGTTCATGGCCAGCGTGGAGCAGGCGCAACGCTACATTCGTGCAGGTGATATTTATCAGGTGAACCTGTCGCAACGGCTGACCGTCCCCTGCTCTTTCACGGGCTGGGAATTGCATCAGCGGTTGAGCGCGGTTTCACCAGCGCCCTTCTCTGCGTACCTGGATGGCGGCGAATTTCAAATCAGTTCGTCTTCACCGGAATTATTTTTACGATTGAGCGGATCGCATATTCAGACGCGGCCGATCAAAGGCACGCGCCCGCGTTCCGCCGATGCGACCCGCGACGCACAACTGACGTACGAATTGCAAACCAGTCCCAAGGAAATGGCGGAACTGGTGATGATTACTGACCTATTGCGTAATGATCTGGGCAGAGTATGCGATTACGGCAGCGTGCAGGTGCCGGAACTGGTACGGCTGGAGCGTTACCCACAGGTGCAGCATTTAGTCTCGACAGTCGAAGGACGGTTGCGGCCTGACGTGACGCATTTCGCCGCTTTTGCTTCGTGCTTCCCCGGTGGCAGCATCACGGGCGCACCGAAGATTCGGGCGATGGATATTATTGACGAACTGGAGCCAATCACGCGTGGGCCGTACACGGGTGCGCTGGGTTACCTCGGCTTCAATCGCGAGAGTCAATTGAGCATTATTATCCGCACGGCGATTTGCCGCGAAGGCCGGGCGTATTTTCATGTGGGCGCCGGCATCGTCGCTGATTCGGTGCCCGCGGCGGAATATGAGGAAACGCTGGCCAAAGCGCGTGGGTTTTTGAACGCGTTGCAGTGCGAACCACCGGGAGCAATGCAAACACCGGAAAACATTTCGTTAAAATCATCCACTTCCTCCGCATGATTGTTTTTTTGAATGCTCAATTTGTTCCGGAAGAGGAAGCGCGCGTTTCCGTGTTTGACCGCAGTTTTCTGTATGGCGATGGTTTATTTGAAACATTGACGGTACTGAGCGGCAAACCGTTCCGCTGGCAACCGCACATGGATCGGCTCGGACAAGGGGCGGATTTATTAAAAATCCACCTGCCTTACGCACCCGAGCAATTGCACGCTTTCGCCCTGGAATTGATCGAACGCAATCAACTCAAAGAAGCGACGATGCGCGTGCATCTCTCGCGCGGCGTGGGCAAACGGGGTTACTCCATCAAGGGCGCAGATCAACCGACGCTGGTGATGAGTCTGCATCCAGCTACGGTGGTTGATCTGGAAAATCCGCCGCGGTGGAAATTAATTACGTCGCTATTACGTGTCCCGGTCAACAGTCCGTTAACCGAACCGAAGACGTGCAACAAGCTCGTGCAAATCCTCGCGCGTCAGGAAGCGGAAGAACTCGGTGCGGATGACGCTCTGATTCTCAATCAACGCGGAGAACTGGCTGAAACGACCAGTGCGAATATTTTTTGGATCTACAAAAACAAGGTTTGCACGCCGCCGCTGGAAGCGGGGGCTTTGGCAGGCATTACGCGCGCTTTGGTATTTGAATTGTCCGAACGGCTGGGACTCCATCATTTTGAGCGCCCCATGACTCCACAATTGTTACAGGAAGTGGACGGAGTTTTTCTGGCACTGAGCACTTATGGTGTGGTGGAGGTCGTGAGCCTGGATGGCATACCACTCAATCACTCTCCGGTAGTGGAACAATTGCGGCGCGCGTATTGGGAAACCGTGCAACGGGAATCTTCGCTCTGAACCGGCCCGGTTCGTTTAGTTGCTTCTCACGGCGGATTCGCTTCCTATCAAGAGGTTGTCGTGGCGGCGGCTTGTGATAAGCTGTCGGCGACGGTGTTTATGAGCGAAGCAAAAAGCACATCGATGGTTCAAGAATTGCAGGCCTTGTTGGCAACAACCGAATTGCCGGCACTGGGGCCAGAAATGCGTTCAGGCATCAAATCCGTGGCGGCGCTGAATCAGGAAGTTCAACACTGCCTGGGCCATTTCAATATTTCTTCCGAAACGCAAGCCAAGCTCAAAAGCGCGGCACTGTTGTGGCATGATCATCTGGATGAGTCGCACACGCTTTCGCAGGATATTCATGATCGGGACGGCAGTTTCCTGCATGGCATCATGCACCGCCGCGAACCGGATGCGAGCAATGCGAAGTATTGGTTTCATCGCGTTGGCCGACATGCGTGCTTTCCGGAAATTGCACGACGGGCAAGCGCGTTGCTGGACGCACAAGGCGAAACGCAATTGAAGAACCAGTTGATTCGGCATGAGGAATGGGATGCGGACGCGTTTGTGGACGCGTGCGATGCAGCACGGTCACCCGCGCGTAAACAGCTTTTACAAGAGATCCAGCGTCTTGAATTTGACGTTCTGCTGGAACATCTCTGCCAGCACGGTTGAACCGGATGGCATGATTATAATTAAGGAATTTCTGTGAACGAATTTTGGGTGGTCATGGGCGCGGTGCTGCCCGTTTTCTGCATCACGGGCGCGGGGTTTGCCATGCGCAGGCTCTGCTGGCTCACCGAAGAAGCGGATCAAAGCATGCTGCGGGTGACGATCAACCTGCTCGTGCCAGGCTTAATCTTCGACATGATCATTGGCAATCGCGCGTTGGAAAGACCGGAAAACGTGCTGCTCGCGCCAGTGATCGGCATTGCGACGGTCGCGCTGTCGGTCTGGTGCAGTTGGCTGTTTCGCAAACTGGCCGGAGCACCCGATGGACCGAAAGCGAACACCTTCGCCTTCACTGTGGGCATTCAAAACTACGGTTACCTCGCGTTGCCGCTGGCGATTCTGTTGTACGGTCAGGAAACGGTCGGTGTGTTGTTCGTCCATAATATGGGCGTGGAGACGGCGTTGTGGACACTGGGATTAATCATGTTGAGCGGAGGTTCCTTGCGCGACGGCTGGCGCAAGCTGTTGAATCCGCCGATTATTGCGATCGCGACTGCGGTGATGCTTAATTTCGCTGGCGGCTCACATTGGCTGCCGGAGTTTTTGCTGCGCACGGCTAAATTCCTTGGCCAATGCGCCATTCCAATGGGCTTGATTTTAATCGGCGCTACGATTGCTGATTTGCTGCCGGAATTTCATGCAGAGAAAGGGTGGCGCTTGATGTTCGCGGCCTGCTTTCTGAGGTTGGGGTTATTCCCGATTTTATTTGTGTTGCTGGCGCGTTACCTCCCCTGCTCCAAAGAATTGAAGCAGGTGCTGATCGTGCAAGGCGCGATGCCTTCGGCGGTGTTCCCCATCGTCATGTCCAGGCACTATGGTGGCGATACGCCCACTGCTCTGCGCGTGGTGATGGGCACTACCGCGGTCGGTTTGATTACAATTCCGTTCTGGATTCGTTTCGGAATCCATTTCGCGGGACTTTAATCCTACGACTTCGTAGCTTTCGCGCGCGACTTCTTTGGCTTGGCTATCTTTGCTTTTGGAGCAGCTTTCGAGGCAGCGTAATCCTCAATCGCCTTCACCAGGCCATCAATATTGTGCTTCACGGCTTCCACGGTGGGAACGAGTTTCAAGGCGTCCAGTGCTTTGCTGGTTTCTGGACCAATCGAAGCCGTTTTTATGTGCGGAAATTGTTGGAGTAATTTCGGCAAATCAAAGCGGGCGTGAAAATTTTCCACCGTCGAACTGCTGGTGAACGTGATCCAATCCGCGCCTTGTTCCAACAACTTCGCGACCGCACCGTTAAGGTCGTCAGTTTCCGGAATGGTCCGATAAACGGGAATATCATCAACGATGCCACCGAGCGCAGTCAGCGCATCCGGCAAGTCCTGACTCGCCACTTCGGCGCGCAACAGCAAAATCTTGAGATTTTCCACCGTCTCATATTCCGAGAGGGCTTTGGCGATTTCTGAGCCAATATATTTCTCGGGCATCAAATCAACTTTAAGATGCAGTTCCTTCAGCTTGGCTGCGGTGGCCGGTCCTACCGCGGCAATGCGCACGCCGCCAATGTCACGCAAATCTTCAAACGCCTTGAAGAACATTTCGAAAAAGCTCGTGACTCCATTGGGACTGGTGAAAACAATCCAGTTGTAGGAGTTCAGTTCCAGCAACGCGTCCAAAATCATTTTCGGATCAGTGGGCGTGGTAATTTTGATGGTGGGAATTTCCCAGACGTCAGCGCCGCGTTCTAACAATTGCTCGGACAACTGACTGGCCTGCTCACGCGTGCGGGTGACCACAATGCGTTGGCCGAAGAGCGAACGCTTCTCAAACCAATTAAGCGAACCGCGCAAACCGACCACGCCGCCAATAATCGTCACTGCCGGCGCTTTGAAGCCTGCTTTTTCCACGATATCAGCAATTGTTTCGAGCGTGCCTTCGATCGTTTGCTGCCGGCCGGTCGTGCCCCAACGCACTAGCGCCACCGGCGTTTTCGGAGCCAACCCGCCCGCGATCAAGCGCCCCATGATAATCCGGATACGTTCAACCCCCATCAGCACGATCTTGGTGCCGGGCGTTTTCGCGACCAGTTCCCAATCCACATTCGTTTCGTCCTTGGTCGGATCTTCGTGACCGGTGATCACGGTGAAGCTGGAGCAATGATCGCGATGCGTAATCGGAATACCTGCGTAATTCGGCGCAGCGACAATGGAACTCACGCCCGGCACCACTTCAAACGGAATGCCTGCCTCGACCAATTCCTGCGCTTCTTCACCACCGCGGCCAAAAATATACGGGTCGCCGCCTTTCAAGCGCACGACGGTTTTGCCTTCCTTCGCTTTAGCCACGAGCAGCGCGTTCAATTCGTCCTGCGGAATGGCGTGTTCTTTCGCGCGTTTGCCGCCGTAAATGATCTCAGCGGTCTTCGCGGCATAGCGCAAAATATCCTGATTGATGAGCGCGTCATACACGATCACGTCGGCGCGTCGCACGAGGTCCAGCGCCCGCACCGTCAGCAAACCAAGATCACCGGGACCCGCACCCACCAGATAAACAATGCCTTTTGATTTCATTTAATAAATTGAGTTTAAGAGCGAAAACGTCTCAGAGCAAGAAACGTCCACAGGGGAACCAGCCGCCCTCACCGGCTTATTTTAACCGCGTCGCAATCTCCTGTCCCAGCAAGGCAGCTTCCGCCACAACGCGAGTCGCTTCAGCTTCACCGTATTTTTCGTCACGGAAAGAAACCGCGCGCAAACGGAGTTGACCGCCCTTGATTTGTCCGTAAGCCGCCACGGGACTTTGGCAACCGCCACCCATCGCACGCAAGAAAGCTCGTTCCGCCGTGACACAATGAAACGTCTCCGCGTGATTAAGCTTCGCACAAAGCGCGGCAATCCGCTCATCGTTTTCACGAATCTCAATACCAATCGCCGCCTGCCCCACGCACGGCAGCATTTCCTCGGGTGAAAGCGGATAAGCCACCAACCCCGCAGGCACGTCATTGCCGGAGATTGTTCCATCCGCGGAAATCTGAAAATGCAAACGCTCCAGCCCCGCCGCCGCCAGAATTGTCGCGGACAACTCCGGATTCTCAGCGAGCTTTTTCAGGCGCGTGCCGACGTTACCGCGAATTTCGACGACCTTCACATCCGGACGCAATTTAAGAAGCTGCGCTTTGCGCCGCGTGCTGCTGGTGGCCACCGTGCCACCGTGCGGGATCATCGACAGCGGGCCATTACCCGAGGCAGCGTTCGCAGTCTTGCGATAAACCAATACATCCCGCACATCGGCGCGCTGGCTCACGGCGCCGAGCATGAGTCCCTCCGGCAATTCGGTCGGCAAGTCTTTCAAGCTGTGAACCGCCAAATCCGCCTCACCTGCGAGCAAGGCGACTTCGAGTTCTTTCGTGAACAAACCCTTGGGCAATGAGACATCGGGATTCGCAAGCGACGCCGTTTGCAATTTATCGCCGGTGGTCTTGATGATCTTCAGCTCGAAAGCCTGTTGCGGGAACGCCTGCCGGCATTGCGCGAGCATCATGTTCGCCTGCGCCAGCGCCAGGGCGCTGCCGCGAGTCGCGAGAAAAATGGGTTGAGTAACTGGCATGGTTCAAAAGGGTGCGCGCCGCGTGAGACCGCTTTAGTCGTGGCCGAAGGCAAGTTGCCCGCTGCCTTGCGCGCCGGGATGTGTGGGTGGTGCCAGCACGCCTTTGGCTTTTTCGCGAATG
>JBEHZA010000155.1:0-10006 GCA_048497895.1 Verrucomicrobiota bacterium | reverse complement strand
CGCGAGTTCCGCCACATAGCGGTAGGCCCCGCCAATCTGGTCGGGATGATAACCCAGCGTTATGAAAGCAAAGCGCATCTCAAGTCACTTCCGCCAGGACGGATTCAAATTGTTGCCAGACCCGTTCCACGGTGAATTTTTGTTCCACCGTGCGTCGCCCCGCCAGGCCCAGGGATAAACGCTCTTTCTCCGAGGTCAATAACCGCCGCAGTTGCGCCAGATAATCGTTCGCGTTGCCCGGTTCGGCAAACAAACCGTCCACTTCATGCGTAAAGATTTCCTGCACTCCGCCGCTGCGCGCGGCAATCACCGGCACACCCGCCGCCATCGCTTCGATGATCACCCGGCCAAACGGTTCCGGCCGCGTGGAGGCATGCACCAGCACCGCCAATTCCCGCAGCACGGTGGCAATATTCGTTTGAAAGGGAATGAAATGAACGCGTTTTTCCAATTGGTTTTCGGTGACAAATTTTCGCAGCGCCAATTCGTAGGCTTGATCTTCATTAAACGCCTGCCCCACCAAAATGAAATGCCCCACCGGACTTTCACGAATCCAGGCCTGCGCCACACGTAGAAAAAGCTCCTGCCCTTTCCACGGAGTATAACGTCCGACCATTCCGATCAAGGGTTCGTCAGCCGGCAAATGGCTGAGTTCCCGGAACACTCCATCGGACTTTTTATCGAATACCGGCAAAGGCACGCCATTATGGATCACCCGCACCAATTCCGGCGCCAGCCCCTCCCGCACGAGCACTGCGCGGGCATACTCAGAAACCACCACCAGCCGGGACGCGTAACGGCGCGCTTGATAACAAAACGCCGCGCGCACCGGCCAGGAGAAAAAATCCGGAGAAATAACATCGTTGACCCACCACACGGAAGGAATGAGATGCCGCCGCCCCACTGGTCCGGCACAAAAGTGATCTTTATTCGTGCAGGAAATGATTGCATGTGGCCGAGCTGAAACCACCACCTGCTCCAGCTTCTGACGAACGACCTTCAGAGCCTTCATTCCCCGCAACCCCGTCAACAACGCTGAACCTCGATTGACGAAGCGCGCTTCGTTCAATTCTTTGGGAAAACCGTAATCGTATTGAGGAATGGCGAGTGGCGCGAGTGCGTCACTGAGCGCACTGCCGTGGGAGCAGGCACAACCGGGCTGCCACTTTTCCTGAGCCCGGATCACCGGCTGCAATTCGAGCAGGTTGACCTCCGCGCCACCCAGGATGCGGTTCACGTGGTCAACGAAAAGAACCCGTTTCATGACCTGCTATAACGGATCAACCGTGGTTCGTTTGGGGCCGGATCATGCAGTCGGACGGGCACGGTTAGTGGCTCGAAGTCAGCACCAGGACTTGTTCCAAGGTGGAATGGCCCTCCCGCACTTTATCAAGCGCCACCATGCGCAAGGTCTTCATGCCGTCTTTCAACGCCACCGCTCCAATCTCCATGCCGCTGGACCGTTTGAGAATGCACTTCCGCACTTCATCGGTGACCGTCATGATTTCAATGATGGCCAACCGTCCGGCGTAACCGGAATTCTTGCATTTATCGCAACCGCGTCCCTTATACAACGTCACGCCTTCAAACATTTTCGGATCCATATGCAGATCTTCAAACATCTTGGATGGATAAGTGACCGGCTCTTTGCAGACCGGGCAAATACGGCGCATCAAGCGTTGCGCACACGCCAGAATCACGGACGAGGAAATGAGGAAGGGCGCAATGCCCATGTCATCCATACGGGTGACGGAACCGGGCGCGTCATTACAGTGCATCGTGCTCAGTACTTGATGCCCCGTGAGCGCCGCTTCCACCGCGATTTCGCACGTTTCTTCGTCGCGGATTTCCCCGATCATGATGATGTCCGGGTCCTGCCGCAGAATAGAACGCAACGCCGCCGCAAACGTCAGCCCGATTTCCTTTTTAATCGGCACCTGGTTAATGCCGGGAATTTGAAATTCCACCGGGTCTTCGCAAGTAACAATGTTGTAATCCGGGTTGTTCAACTCGTTCAAACACGAGTAGAGCGTCGTGGTCTTGCCCGAACCCGTGGGCCCGGTCACCAGAATCAAGCCGTGCGGCGCATCCACGGCGGATTTCAATCGCCGGTAACTTTCCGCATCCAAACCCAGCTTGTCCATGCTGGCGGACAGGTTGGATTTATCCAATACACGGAGCACGCATTTCTCACCATGCACCACCGGCAGGAAAGACACGCGCAAGTCAATATCGCGGCCGCCTACCTTCATGCGCATACGACCGTCCTGCGGCAACCGGCGTTCGGCAATGTCCAGGTTGGACATAATCTTGATGCGGGACGTCAGCGCCATCTGCAAACTCTTCGGCGGCGGCGTCGCATCCAGCAACGCCCCGTCAATCCGGTAACGCAAGCGCACCATCTTCTCGAACGGTTCGATGTGAATATCGCTCGCCCGGTCTTTAATCGCCGTTACCAGAATCAAATTCGCCAGCTTGATGACGGGTGCTTCCTCACCCGCGGCGGCCAGAGCATCGGGGTTGGATTCATCCACCGCTTCGGAAATCAGTTCCGCCCCTTCCGCTTCCGCCTCCAGGTCCTGCTGCTGCTGTTCCTGGATGATGTCCTCCATGCTGGCACCCTTTTGGGTGTCCAGATTGTTCAACTTATCCAGAATCGCTTTTTCCGAAGCGATCAGGGGTTGAACATCCAGCTTGGTGATCCGCTTGACGTCGTCCAACGCCAGCACGTTCAACGGGTCCGCCATCGCCAGAAACAATTTATTGTCCAGGCGGGAAACCGGCAGCACTTTATGATTGGTGGCAATCTCCTTGGGCACCAGCATCGCCACGTCCATCGCAATGCCCGTGCGGGCCAGATTTACCGGCGGAGTATTCAATACCCGCCCCATCGACACGGCCATGTCCGTTTCACTGACGTAGGACTTGTCGATCAGTAATTTCAGCAGCCGCGTGCCTTCTTTCTTCTGAATTTCGAGCAGTTCCTCGATCTGCTTGGTGGTCAGCACCCCATCCTCGACCAGGGCGTCGGCAATGCGTTCTCCAAATGATTTGACGGGTGGCATAGGTCAATCGTTCAGCGGCGGAAAATCTTTCCCATAAATTTGATCAGATCAGCCGGCGGAGAAAGATAATAGAGCAGCCGGTGCGGTGTCCGTTGCTGCAATTCCTGCAAGGCGTACTTGTTGAAAGGATTGGTCGTGGCGACGAACACCGACTTGCTCATCCGGTCAATCGGCAGCACACACCAGCGCTGGCAGACTTCCCGCGGGAAACTGCGCGCCAGTTCAATATCAATATCGTACTTTTCCAGCGGTAAATACGCCAGCCGCGAGCGTTCGCTCAACAGCTTCAAAGACTGCTCGACCGGGACCAGCCCCTTGTCCGCCAGAATCTGCACAAACGGCTCCACCACGCGGCCCGGATCAGTCAGGCCCGGCGTATTCCAATACATATCGAAATCGCCCGCGGAAATCAGCTTCGCTTCCACGAAATACTTTTGCATCAGTTGCCGCCCGTCATCGATGTCCGGTGCGGCTGGCTTGTCACTCCGTCCCGGTCCGGAAGCAGGTTTTGCTTTCGGCATCTCGGGTTCAGGCATCTGCACCGGCGGCGGAGCCGCAAAGTTCGTGGCCCGGTTCTCGATATCCGCCAGGGCCGCCTGCACATCCGGATCATCCGGAAAACGCTGGAGAATACTTTCATATTCCAGAATGGCGGAGGAAAGCTGCCCCAATTGCACGTAAGCCTGGGCGATCCGTTTGGAAGTGCCTACGACGTCGGTTTCCCGACCCAGCTTGAAATAGGCTTCTTTGAGAATTTCCAGCGATTGGTAGTCCTGGGGCTGCGATTGAGTGATCACCTCGAACATCTCGATCGTCTGCTCCAACTGAGCCTTTTCGCTGTCGGTCAACTGTGCTGGCATGACGGTGGTAGTATTCTCACGAACGTAAATCTTTTGTCCAGCGCGGTTTTCGTTGCCCCAGTGCCGGTTTGTAAAGTGTCGGCCCCATTACTGCCGTCATATATAAACCGCCCGGCGGACCAAAGCAATAGACAAGCGTGTTACTTGCCAATGCAAAATTGACTGAAAATCGAGTCCAATAAATCTTCCGTCGTCGTTTTGCCGACAATTTCCCCAATGGCATTGACCGCGATCCGCAAATCCATGGCCGCCAATTCCAACGTTAAACCGTTTTGCAACGCCTCTGCCGTCCGTTGCGTCCCCATCCGGGCCCGTTGCAACGCCTCCTGATGTCGTGAATTAATCATCACTTCCAGCATTTCTGCCTCAATCTTCCCCGCCCACACCAATTGTTTGATCGCATCTTTCAAGGCTTCTACCCCCTCGCCCGTTACGCACGAAACATCTACCACCAACCCCGGTTCTCCGGTTGGCAGCACCAGCCGGACCGGCAAATCCACCTTGTTCCGCACAAAAATCCGCTTTTTCCCTGCCAACGACCGGATATTTGCCTCATCAGCCGGGGTCAACGGTTCCGACGCATCAACGACCTGCAAAATTAATTCCGCCTTGGCCAGTGTCGCATGGCTCCGCCGAACTCCTTCGGCCTCAATCTCATCCCCCGCTTCCCGCAACCCCGCCGTATCCACAAACACCACCGGCACACCCCGGATATTCGCCGTCTCCTCAATCGTATCCCGCGTCGTTCCCGCAATCGGCGAGACAATCGCCCGATCATGCCCCAATAATTGATTCAACAGGCTCGACTTGCCCGCATTGGGCCGCCCCACAATCGCCGCGCGGATTCCCCGCCGCAAAATCTGCCCCTCGTTCGCCGTGCGCAACAGCTCGTCCATGAACCCGATCCCCCGTTGCAACCGCGCCAGCAATTGCTCCTTCGTATCCGGCGCAATGTCTTCGTCGGGAAAATCAATGTGCGCCTCCACATGCGCCAGTATTTTGATCAGGTCATCGCGCAAGTGGTTGATGCGTTGGGAAAGTTTGCCCGCCAATTGCTCATTCGCCGCCGACAACGCCAGTTCCGTTCGCGCATGAATCAAGTCCGCCACCGCCTCCGCCTGCGCCAGATCAATCCGCCCATGAAGAAACGCCCGCTTGGTAAACTCCCCCGGCAAAGCCAGACGCGCTCCGTTTTCCAACACCGTGTCCAACACCAGCTTCGCCGCCAGCAACCCGCCGTGACAACTAATCTCCACCACATCCTCCCGTGTGAACGTCCGTGGCGCCCGCATCACCGCCAGCATCACCTCATCCACAAACTGGCCCCGCCGCACCACCTTCCCATAATGCAGCGTATGCGTCGGCACAGCCGAAGGCGGCTGCGTCTGTTTACCCGCCGGAACAAAGCTCCGATCCGCCACCGCCAGTGCCAGCGGACCCGATACCCGGATCACCGCCAGCCCCCCTTCACCCAGAGGAGTCGCAATCGCCGCTATCGTATCATCCAGCATGTTAAAGTATAAATAGGCGGGTCGAAAGTTAAGCCCAGTCAGATCATCCGCGCCGCCATGGATTATTGAAATTCAAAGACCATCGTATCCGTCAAATGATCGCCCACGCGCGTTTTCAAAGCTGAAGAAAATGGAGGCAACCCTGTCGCCCCAGCTCCTTCCACAAACCGGGCTACCTGCCGTTGAGCTGATTTTGAATAACCACCCGTCGTTTCAACGTTCACAATCGTCAACTTGCCTTGGGCATCTACCGAGTATCTCACCCGGATAACCCCGACAACTGCCCCTATAAACGGATTATCCATCATGTGAATAGTGCGCAGTTGACGATTCTGCAGCCATTTCGCTTCCACCTCACCCGTCCGCTCATAGATCAACCTGGCGTAATCTCCTTGTGGCGTATTCTCGAAACGATTGGCCACCATCGAGTGTATTTGAAAATAGCCCGAAGCTGCCGATTTGCCCTCACCTCCCGGCGTCGCACAACCGGTCAACCACACCCAATGAACTGCCAGTGCCACCCCCCAGAGCAACCGTTTGCTTCGGAACCATGCAATTACCTCCTTCATCATGCTGTTCAACTTCATGCAACTGCTCTTTCAATGGCGACACGTCCCCGCTTTATTCTCCGCCTCGCGCCCTTCCAGAAAGAGCCGCGCCTTTTCGTAACTCTTCTTGTGCAAATAATGCAGCAACTCCTCCGGCGCATCCTTCGGCAGTTGCCGCATCAGCTCATCGAGCCGTGCAAAGATTGGCAACAGGTTCGGCTTCGGATTTGCCGTCCGCATTTGCTTCACTGCGTCATCCAATTCGACCAGCGTTTGTAAAATCGTTTGTTCCGTTGCCGTCATAGCCTTCTTCATACTGCACCCCCCGCCCGAAACCAAGCCCCCATATATTGAAGCCTGTTCCGAACCCTCCGCAGTCCACGTCCCCCCCTTCGCACCTAAATTATCCCTGAATAAGCCTGAATATCCCTGACAACCTGCGTAGCGCAGCCATCCTGGCTGCCGTACCGCAGGCGTCCCGCCTGCCTCCCTCAACGGCATAACTCCATACAAAGCCATACAACCACATACACGCTCCGCACTTAATTTATCCCGGAATAGCCCGGAATAAGCCGGAATATCCCTGACCATGCCCCTCGCTGCCCCTTGCCAAGTCCCCGCATGGAGTTCCAGCTTTAGCTGGCGGAACGATCTTAATTGCGAGCGCTTTACGGCCACGCAACAGCGATTCGATCATTTGTTATTCTTTCGGGTTTTGTCCTTCGATAATTCGTCATTTTTCACCCCTTGGGCTGCCCCGCTCTAGTGGTCACTCCATTTCAGTTTTGTCTTTTCCCTCTCCCAATCCGTGTTAATCCGTGCCCATCCGTGGTTTCATCAACTTGCCCCTTTCCGCGTATTCGGCGTATTCCGCGGTTAAATTCGGATGGAATTTCTTTCGGATTTTGTCCTTCGATAATTCGTCATTTCCCCAATTTCAAAGAACCATCCAGCCACCCACTACCGACCACGACTCCTCTATACCACAACCATTGCCGCTTGTATTTCCCACCATGGCAAATCCCACGCCTTTTCCACCCTTTGCGTCCTCTGCGTTCTTTCGCGGCCAATTCACATCCCGGTTCCCTTTGGATTTCGCCCTTCGGTAATTCGTCATCCCCCCACCCCATTCCCCTTGCAATTCATCTCTGCTCGAAAATACTTCCCCTGTGACCGCGCGCACCGAAATCACTCCCCCGCTTTTCCTCGGCGTCGAAGCCGGTGGCACCCGCACCACCGTCTGCCTCGCCGATTCCCGTAATCAACCCATTATCGAATTCACCGCCGGCCCCGCCAATCTCCGCTTGCTTTCCGACGCCCAACTCGTCCGCCACCTCCGCACCATTAAAGCACAACTCGCCACGCCCAGGAGCGCGGACAGCCATGTCCGCCTTTCCCCCGACGCTCTCGCCCTCGGCCTGGCCGGTGCCCGCACCGAAGCCGATTGGTCCCGCATCCGCACCGCCGCTGCCCAAGTCTGGCCCGGCCTTTCCTGTATTGCCACCAACGACCTCGAAACCGCCCTCATGGCCGCCGAATCAAACGCGACTACCCCGTTGCCCCGCGTCCTCATCCTCAGCGGCACCGGCTCCTGTTGCTACGGCAAAACCCCAACGGGCAAGACGGCCAAATTCGGCGGCTGGGGCCATCTTCTCGGCGATAAAGGCAGCGGTTACGAAATCGGCCTGCGCGCCCTGAAAGCCACCGTCTTTTACTACGACCGCGATGGTGAATGGTCCCTCCTCGGCCAAAGCCTCCTCCGCCATCTGCAACTCAACGAACCCAACGACCTTATCGCCTGGGTGCAAAACGCGAACAAAACCGAAATCGCCGCGCTCGCTATTGAGGTCTTCACCGCCGCCGCGCAGCGCGATGAAATCGCCCGCGACATCCTCGACGGAGCCGCCGCCAGTCTCGCCAAAGACGGCGCGAACTGCGCGAAGAAACTCGTCGATAAAAACCAACCCGTTCAATTCATCCTTGCTGGCAGCGTTTTGCTCAAACAACCCCGCTTCGCGCAAAAAGTCCGCGCGCAATTATTAAAGCTCTGGCCCACCGCCACCGTCACTCCGCTCCAACGCCCCGGCGTCTGGGGAGCCATTGAACTCGCCCGGCAGGAATATCAACGGCTCAATCTCCCCACTCCCGGCAGCGCCAGACAAGCGCACTCTAAAGCTCCAAAAATAAATTCACCCCGCGATCTGCTCCCCACCTCCCCCCTCTCCCCCACGGAGCAGCGTCACCCTCGCTCAATGCACCTTGACGAAATGCCCGTCGCCGACGCCATCGAGTTGATGCTCAGTGAAGATGCGAAATTGCCCCGCGCCATCCGCGCTGAAGCGCCGAAGATCGAACAAGTCATCCGCTGGATCACCCGCTCCTTTAAAACTGACGGCCGCCTCTTTTACGTCGGCGCGGGTACCAGCGGACGCCTCGGCGTGCTGGATGCCAGCGAATGCCCTCCCACCTTCCGCACCCCGCCCGAACTTGTGCAAGGCATCATCGCTGGAGGCCAAAAAGCCATCTGGTCTGCCGTCGAAGGCGCCGAAGACGATCTCGCCGCCGGCACCCGCGCCATCCAATTTCGCAATATCAATCGCCACGACGTCGTCATCGGCATCGCCGCCAGTGGCCGCACTCCGTTCGTTTGGGGTGCCCTCATGGAAGCCAAACAACGCGGTGCCAAAACCGTGCTCCTCTGCTTCAACCCGCTTCTGAAACCCCAGCGCAACTACCGTCCCCACCTCATCATCGCCCCGAAGATCGGCCCGGAAATCCTCACCGGCTCCACCCGCCTCAAATCCGGCACCGCCACCAAACTTATCCTGAATATGTTCACCACCCTCGCCATGGTGCGTCTGGGAAAAGTGGCGGGCAACCTGATGATCGACCTCAACCCCAGCAACGTAAAACTCCGCGCCCGCGCCATCCGCATCCTCCAACAACTCACCTCCACCGACGCCGCCACCGCCGAGTCCGCCCTCCTCACCGCTAACTGGGACCTAAAGCTTGCCCGCAAACGTTTGACCCGCTAAGCTCCCGATCTAAGTCCTATACGACCTGTATGTCCTATGAGCGACAGCCACAGTTTTCTCCCACCCGGTGGTAATTACGAAGAACTCCTCGCCTTCCAAAAAGCTGAAGTCGTTTACGACATCACCTTCCGCTTCGCGCACAAATATCTCTCCCATGGCGACCGCACCGTTGATCAAATGATCCAATCCGCACGCTCTGGAAAACAAAATCTTCTCGAAGGCAGCAAAGCCTCTACCACCTCCAAGGAAACCGAACTCAAGCTCACCAACGTGGGCCGAGCCAGCCTTGAGGAACTCCTTCGCGATTACCAGGACTACCTCCGCGTGCGCGATCTACCCATGTGGGAAAAGGATTCTAAAGAAGCCCGCTACGTCCGCAAGCTGGGCTGCAAAAAACCGCAAACCTACGAAATCTATCGTGAATTTGTGGAAACCCGCCCGCCCGAAGTCATCGCCAACATCGCCCTTTGCCTGATTCACCAGGCCAATTATCTGATTGATCGACAAGTGCGCCGCTTAGAAAAAGATTTCGTAAAGGAAGGCGGCCTCCGCGAGCGTATGACCCGTGCCCGACTCGACTACCGGAATCAGAAGCCCAAAAAATAGCCCCCTGCCACCTATGCACCATTAGCCGCTCCCGCCATAAGTCCCATTCGTCCCATCAGTCCTATTTCCCGCCATTCCCTCACTCCAGTGTTCTCTCATAAAAAGGCGATGTCTTAGGTTTCCTCATCCCGATTATCCTTCGCCGGACGAAACCACCGCCAGCAACCAAATCCCATAGCTCCCACCGCAACCAGACTCAGACCGACGATTGGATAAACCTTCCAAAAATGCCGGTCATACATATAGATCGTGTCCATACTAATGGAACCATCCGGCTGTCTCGGCAATGGCCCCTGCGGCATCGAAGAAGCCAACACCGCCACACAAACCGCACACACGCCACCGGTGCGGCATGTCTCGCGCTCACCTCACCCGTCGAGC
>JBEHZA010000154.1:0-10054 GCA_048497895.1 Verrucomicrobiota bacterium | reverse complement strand
CTTGCTGCCAGTCTGAGTTTGAATCGCGGCTGGAAGCCGCGTTCACCGTCAGGCAAGGATGCCTGACGCCACTCTTTCCAGCCACTTTTCCCCGTCACACGTTACAAGATTGAATTCGTGGACGATAGGCGTAGTCTGATCTGCAAATGAAAAGCCCCTTCCTCTCTCTTGCTTTGGTGGCGTTCCTGTTTGCCGGTTGCGCGCATCAACAGACCTTGACCAGTCCCAAGCTGGCAATTCTCGATCAGCAGGTGGCCAATAATCCCACGGATGCTCAGGCCTATTCCAATCGCGGCTATGCGCTGGCGTTGCTGGGACAAAAGGAAGCTGCCCGGACCGATCTGCGCCGGGCGGTCACGCTTAAAAGCAATGGCCCTCTGCACAACGGCGCGGGCTGGGCTTATTTTAATCTCGGGGATTACGCCACCGCGCTGCATGAATGGCAGATTGCCGCGGAGATGAGCCATCACAATTCACGTTATGATTACTATTCGCTCGCGTTGGGGTATTGGGGCGTAGGCGATAAGAAACAGGCGCTCGAAAATTACCAACTGGCGGTCGAACGCGAGCCGCGTTTCGGTGCCATCAAAACCTTGCAGGAACGCACTGCGGAATGGACGCCGCGGGAACGGGGCGCCATTGAAGAGTTGTACATGCTCTGGAGCAAAACCTGGCGTGCTCAGTAATTTGTTTTGGTCCGGCAGCATTTTCCATTTGTTCCCTGCTCAAAACTTGCCCACCGCCGCCTGCGGTGTTACTTAGTCATCAGCAATGAAACTGAATCACGGCCTGCATCTGGCGTACTGCACCAATATTCATCGGGGTGAAAACTGGGCGCAAACCTTCGATACCCTGAAACACTATACGCTGGCTGTGCGTGACAAAATCAGCCCCGGCAAACCCTACGCCATCGGCTTGCGCCTCGGGGATCAGGCGTCGCGCGAATTGAGCGAACCCGCCACGCTCGCCGCTTTCCAGAAATGGTTGCAGCAGCAAAATTGCTACGTTTTCACCATCAACGGCTTTCCCTACGGCAAATTCCACGGCACGCGGGTGAAGGAACAGGTTTACGCACCGGATTGGACCACACGGGAACGGTTGGAATACACGAACCGTTTGTTTGATCTGCTGGCGCAATTGGTGCCGGACGGCGTGGAGGGCAGTGTCAGCACCGTGCCGGTTTCGTTCAAAGATTTTATCAAGGACGAGCGGCAGGTGCGCGAAGCGAGGGCGAACATCTGGCGCTGCGTGGAGCACATCGAAAAACTCACCCGCAGCACCGGCAAGAAACTGCATCTCGGGCTGGAACCGGAACCGCTCTGCTATCTCGAAACGACGGCGGAAGCGGTGAAGTTTTTTGAAGAATTGCGGGCGGATCGTCCGGGCGACTTGCGGCTTAATGAGCATCTCGGCGTGAATTACGATTGCTGCCATCTCGCAATCGAGTTTGAAGATCCGCGCGAAGCGATTGGCCGCTTACGCCAGCACAAGATTAAGATCAGCAAACTGCATCTCAGTTCCGCGTTGAAAGTTCAGCCTTCGCCGCAAGTGCGACAAGCGCTGCAATCTTTTGTGGAAGGTGTCTATTTTCATCAGGTCGTTTCCCGTTCGGCGGATGGCAGTATCGTCCGCTATAAAGACCTGGATGTAGCGTTGAATCCGGGAGTCGTTTTGCCGCCGCTGTTGTCGGATGAATGGCGCATTCATTTCCACGTTCCATTGCACAGTCCGCCCACCGAGCTTTTTGGAACCACTGCTGACCATCTGCTCGGAGTGCTGGATATATTGAGAGATAATCCCGCGCTCTGCTCGCACCTGGAAATGGAAACCTACACATGGGAAGTCATGCCCGCTGACATGAAGAATCGCAATGTCGTCGATCAACTGGTGAGCGAGTATGAATGGACGTTGAAACAATTGTCCGCGCGCGGTTTCAAACCGGTCGGTTGAATACGGTTTATGTCCGACTCGCCATCACCGCGCGGGGCAAGGGAACAGAGCGCATCCGGTGTCGGGTTATCGCGTCGGCGGGCGTTGACGTTAGGAGCCGCTTTCGTATCCGCCGGTTGCTTCGGTTGGCCGGCGCTGGCGGAAAGCAAAGACCCCGTCGAACAAGCCATTGAGAAAGCCCACGCGGAAATCTGGTCGCGCTTCATTGATAAAAAATATTTCACCTTCTACGACTACGCCGGTTTGGATGGGACGGTGATTCTGCCCACGCAGGACGAATGCACTGCCGATCGTCCGAATGCGTTAGCCTGGTGGACTCCGATTGAAAATGGATCGTTCTTCGGCGGGCTTTATCTCGATGGTTTATGCAATCGCTGGCTGCTTCGGCGGGATACTCAAACGGCGACTGAAGCTGGCCGGATTGCACAAGGGCTGCTGCGACTGGCCTCGGTAGGGCAAACAACGGGTTTCATTGCGCGCGGAGTGGCGGCGGATGGCCACAGCCATTATGCGGCGGGTTCGGATGATCAGACGTTCCCGTGGTTTTACGGACTGTGGCGTTACCTCAAGAGCGGCATTCCGGCCGCTGCGGAAAAGGCGCAGATCATCCGTAAAATTGAGGAAGTAGCCCGGGTGCTGGAACGTTCCGGTTGGCGCATGCCGTGCGACCGCAAGGAACTGGGGTTCCGCGGTTCCATGGGTGAATTCAACTACATTCAAGCCACGCGACTCCTGTTTGTGCTCCGCGCCGTCTATGACGTGACGCAGGATTCTCACTGGCTCGGCCTTTACCGCGAAAAGCTGGCGGAGAAATCGAATGAGGCTGGCGTTACCCGGTTGGAAATCTGCGCGACGGGTGCGCGTTATGAATCTCCCGGTCCCCGTTACCGACCGGGTCATCCAGACAATGCGGAATTCTGGACCTCGGCCAGTTGTCAGGCGGCGTTGCGTGCGTTAAGTGAATTGGAAGATGACGGCGTCGTGCAGAATCAATTTCGCCACGGCTTGGAGGTCAATGCGGTCAAGGCGTTGGAGCATGTGGAACGCTTTGAGAAATTCGATAACGACAATGGCCAGCATTTTGAAGCGGACTGGCGGTTCCTGAACGATCTCTGGCAGCCCCAGACGCGGATCGATAATTCCGTCAGTGTGGCTTTGGTTCAGGTGCGGGAATGGAATAAACGCTCGCCCAAACGGCGTTCGGAAAACGAATCCATGCGCGAACCTTTGTTTGCCGCGTGGATTGTCACGTTGAGCGGCAATGAAGAATTGATTCAGCACAATCGCAACGTTATCCGGGCCGCCTTGAAGCACTACGAATGGTCGAAACTGAATACCTCCCTCTTCTTCATCGCCGAAAACGTCTATTACGAAGGCCTCAAACGCGGACTATAAAAGCGACGATGGTGCAATCCTGAGTATGGAGTTCCACCTTCAGGTGGCTGGGCATCGGCAGTCACACGCTGTTTGAAAGTTTTGAGACAGGCTCTAAAATGGCATGCTGATTTTCAATCGGTGGAGCGCGGCTGTGTTCGCAGAACCAGCCGCAGCAATACCTGAATGGATGGACGGGTTTGAAATAAATCACGCAGTTCGATCTTTTGACATTGCTGCGGCTGGCTTCCAGCACAGCCGCGTTCCAAAAATGGCTGACGCACGCTATCTGCGCTATTCCTACCACTGGAGTTGCATTTTCCTGCTCAACTGCTTTCCTATCCCCACCTGAATGGCGTTGACGACAAATAATCGCGCGGAACATTTTCGCACTCTGCTGGTCCTGGGCCGCACTTCCAATGTGCCCACGGTCTGGTCCAATTGCCTGGCCGGATGGCTGCTCGGTGGCGGCGGTGAACTCTGGCGTTTTATCCTGCTCTGCTTTGGCGCGACTTTTCTCTACATCGGCGGCATGTACCTGAACGATTTGTTTGACGTGCACTTTGATCGTCAACACCGTTTGGAACGGCCCATTCCTTCGGGCAAAATCACTGTGGAGGAAGTAATCGCCTGGACGGGGCTGTGGTTTGCGTTGGGTGTGTTGTGTCTCATTTTTCTTGGGAAAACCACGGCGGTGCTGACCTCGCTACTGCTCATCAGCATTATCCTTTACGATGCCGTTCACAAATTGATCGGGTTCTCGCCGGTATTAATGGCTTCCTGCCGGTTCTTTCTTTATCTGGTAGCGGCTTCGGCAGCGGCTGATGGTGTCACGGGACTGGCTGTGTGGAGCGCGGTGGTTCTGGGCGCTTACATTGTCGGGCTCAGTTATCTGGCGAAGAAGGAGAGCACGAAAGGGATGCTGCGTTTCTGGCCCTGTTTGTTTTTAGTATTGCCGATGGTGCTGGCCTTCATCGTGGACGGCTTTGGCTTTCGTGCGGTATCCGTGCTCTATTCGTGCCTGTTGCTTGGCTGGATTGGCTGGTGCCTGCAATTCACATTTGGCGCGGCCCATCGGAACATCGGACGCACCGTTTCAGGATTATTGGCGGGAATTGTGCTGGTCGATCTGCTGGCCGTTGTTGTCGTCACCCCTGCATTGGTAGCCACTTTCCTCTGTTTCTTCGCGGGTTCGCTCCTGTTCCAACGCTATATTCCAGCGACGTAATTCCGTAGTGAAGTAAATAATTTGCGAAGAGATTTTTAACCACGGATAAACACCGATAGACACGGATATCGAAAAAGTTTGGAAGACTTACTCTGAGGCATCTTCGCCTCAGTTTTCTCGGTTTGCTCCTGCCAAAAAACTCAGCCCGCTTCGCGTTCCGTCATTGGTCATTCTTTCGGGTTTAGTCATTCGCGCTTCGGGTTTTTTCTCATCCGTGTTTATCGGTGTTCATCTGTGGTGAAAGGTTTCCGTCACTGAAATTTCAACATCTCCGCAGGAATATTTTCGACCGTATCGGCCGATACCAGATTGGGCGCCAATGCCTCCACCGCGCTCGCAGCGGCGTTGCTGATGTGCTTGCGCATGGCCGCTGCCGCTTCGTCAGGCTGGTTCGCGATCAAGGCTTTGAGAATAGCCAGATGTTCCTGCCCGGCGGCGACCTGTGCCTCGCGCCGGTTGCCGACGGTTTCCCGAATCATTTGAATAAGCGTTTCGTAACGGTCGATTTCTTCAGCCAGCCGGGCGTTGCCACAGCCACGCGCAACCAGACCGTGCAAGAATTGATCTGCGGCCCATTCCTTCCGGCACCAGGCGGCATTGCGCGGAGTTTCTGCCAGCAATTGCCGGAAATGCTGTTCGAGATCGCGTAATTGTTCCGCATCCAATCGTCCGCAGGCGAGACGCGTAGCTTCGCCCTCCAGAATTTCGCGCACCTGATAAATCTCGCGGATTTGCCGCGGGCCACAAGGGCGCATGACGGCTCCGCAATTGGGACGCAACTCAATCAGGCCGATGGCCGCGAGCTGCATCAACGCCTCGCGGATAGGGGTGCGGCTGACGCCAAAGCGTTCCGCGAGTTCCACCTCCATCAAGCGATCTCCCGCCGACCATTCACCCGAAAAGATGGACAACAATAAACGCCTGAATAAATCGTGTTTCAGGATGGGACCGGGTCGAGGGCTGTCTGTCCGCGCATTCATACGGTTGACAAGAGAAAAAACGTTTTGTATACAAAAGTCAAGTTATGTATTCAAAACGCATGCGCTCATTTCACAGCCTCGTTTGGGCATGCGCCTGGTTATTGTTGCCAGGGGGAATTGGGCGAAGTGGGGCCGTGGAAATTCCTGCCGGGACAAAATCCGCGTCTGCTGCGCCAGTCAATTTCGCGCGGGATATCCGGCCCATTTTCGAGCAGAACTGTATTTCCTGTCACGGTCCGGAAAAGCAGAAGAGCAGTTTTCGTCTGGATCGCCGGGCGGATTTTTTTAAAGGCGGTGAAAATGGCGCGGTGGTGGAACCGGGTAAGAGTGCGGGTAGTGCGTTGATCAGCCGTATTACGTCAACCGATGCCGGTGAAGTGATGCCGCCCAAAGGCGAACGTTTGAACAGTGAACAAATTGCGTTGCTGCGCGCCTGGGTGGATCAAGGGGCAATTTGGGTGGAATCGGATGCGGAACGGGCAGCGGCGCGGGACAAGCGCCTGGATCACTGGGCCTATCAACCGGTAAAACGGCCTGCATTGCCGGTGGTGAAGCGCAAGAACTGGGCGCGCAATCCGATTGATGTCCTGACGCTGGCGAAGCTGGAACAAAACCAATTGCCACCCTCACCGGAAGCGGATCGACGCACGCTCGTGCGCCGGTTGAGTTATGATTTATTGGGACTGCCGCCGACGCCGGAACAAGTGGAGGCTTTTGTCGCGGACAAACGGCCCGATGCTTATGAGCGGTTGGTGGAGAGCTTGCTGGCCTCACCGCACTACGGCGAACGCTGGGCCCGGCATTGGCTGGACGTGGTGCGTTTCGCTGAGACTTACGGTTTCGAGATGAACCAGCCGCGCAAGAACGCATGGCCGTTTCGTGACTACGTCATCCGCGCCTTTAACGAGGACAAACCCTACAATCGATTTGTGCTGGAACAGTTGGCGGGTGATTCCGTGGGCGTGGACGAAGCCACCGGATTTATTGTCGCTGGTCCCGCCGATCAGGTGAAAAGTCCGGACCCGGTTTTGACGGCGAATCAACGGGCGGACGAATTGCATGACATGGTTAGCACCACCGGCAGCGCATTTCTCGGTTTAACCGTGGGATGTGCGCGTTGTCACAGCCATAAGTTTGATCCCATTTCGCAAACCGACTATTACGCGCTCAAAGCCTGTCTCGCGGGCGTGCAGCATGGCGAACGCAAATTTCATACGCCTGAGAATGAGGCCCTGGAGCAGGAGTTGGCGCAAGGCCGCAAACAACTCCACGAGATGGAAGCGCGCCTGGCCCAGTTTGAACCTAAAGCAGCTACTGGCCGCATGGTGTTCGTGGACGATGTAGCCAGCACGGTGACTTCGGAGGGAGCAACGGTCGCTGAATTGGTCCCGCATGTTGGCAAAGGAACCTATGCCGTCGGCACAGGCCGGGGTGAACGGGATGACGCCGGTGATTTAGGGCGTTCCGCTAATTTTACGGACAGTTATCTCGCCTGGAATAAAGTGGCGAACAAAAATGTATTTGCCTACGCGCCTCACGCTGCGGGCCGCTTCCGGGTTTGGCTTTCCTGGGGTTGCGGCTGGCATACTCATGCGAAAGATGCGCGCTATCTCTTGGATCGGGACGGCGATCTTACGACGACGAATGATCAAGTGGAAATCGCGCGGGTGGATCAGCAAAAATTTGCGGACGGCACGGGTGAACTGCCGGACAAACCACTCTGGAGCGGATTTTACGATGCAGGGGTTTGGGATTTATCGCCCAACAGCAGGATCGTGTTGCGGGGTGGAGACACTGACGCCTACGTGGCCGCGGATGTGATCGCGTTGCAGGAAGTGAAGGGGCAACCGGAAGATTTGGTGTCAGGCAGTTTCTTGCGTGCCCCGGTGCATCCACGGGAAAACAGCGAACGCTTTGCACCCGTTGTTGCGCGACGTTTGCGCTTCACCGTGACCAGGACGACGGATGCCGAGCCTTGTCTGGATGAACTGGAGGTTTACACAGTCGGGTCAAAGCCGCGCAATATGGCTCTAGCCAGTTCTGGGACGAAAGCGACGGCTTCCAGTGTTTACCCGAATTCGGAGAAGCACAGTTTAGCGCATCTGAATGACGGTCTCTACGGCAACAGCTACAGTTGGATTTCCAATGAGCGCGGCCAAGGCTGGGTGGAACTGGAATTTCCGGAAAACATTACGATTGATCACGTGGTTTGGGGACGCGACCGCGAACAGAAATTTAGCGACCGGCTCGCGCTGGATTATCGCATTGAAGTTTCCACTGGCACCAATGAGTGGGCTTTGGTGGCCAGTTCCGCCGATCGGCAGCCGTACGTGGCGAAGCGCAAGCCACAATCGGTTTATCATACGGCTGGGCTGAACGCGGAGGCGCAGACGCAGTTGAAGCAGCTCATTGCGCAACACCATCAACTCGAAGCGCACCTTAAAGAAACCGGCGGTGGCGCCATGGTGTATGCGGGCAGATTTGAAGAGAAGCCCCAGCCAACCTATCTCTTGCACCGGGGTGATCCGATGACGCCACGTGAAGCCGTGTTGCCGGGAGCGATTGCGGAATTGCCTGGAAAATTTGAGGTGAGTGATATGACGAGTGATCAGCAACGGCGGTTGGCCTTGGCGAAGTGGATTGTGGCGCCGGAAAATCCGTTGACGGCCCGTGTCATGGTGAATCGCCTCTGGCAATATCATTTTGGCGAAGGACTGGTGAGCACTTCGAGTGATTTCGGCATTAACGGCGCGCGGCCTTCCAATCCGGAATTGTTGAATTGGCTGGCCGCGGAGTTCATCGAACGTGGCTGGAGCATCAAGCATATCCACCGGCTGATTGTAACTTCGGCGACGTACCGGCAAACCAGTGGTTCGCGTAAGGATGGGCTGGCGGTCGATGCCGGTTCGCGTTTGCTCTGGCGTTTTCCAGCGCGCCGGTTGGATGCAGAAGCGATTCGTGACAAGATTCTCGCCGTGAGCGGCAAACTCGATTTGTCTATCGGCGGTCCGGGTTTCAGCTTTTTTGAAGCGAACGAAAATTACGTGCGTCTGTACAATCCGAAGAAGTCTTTTGGGCCAGAAGATTGGCGGCGCATGGTATATGGCACGGTGATCCGTCAACGGCCCGATGGTGTCTTTGGCGCGTTCGATTGTCCGGATGGCGGTCAGATTGCGCCGAAGCGCAACCGCAGCACGTCGCCCTTGCAGGCGCTCAACCTGTTGAACAGCGAATTCATGCTGCAACAGGCGCATTTCCTCGCGGAACGATTGGAAAAGGATGCGGGGCAAAACGTGGAAGCCCAGATTCAGCGGGCTTTTGCGCTGGCCTTTCAACGGTCGGCGGAGAGTGAAGAACTCGCTGCGTCAAAGAAATTGGTGCAGGAACAAGGGTTGCCGATTTTTTGCCGCGCGCTTTTGAATGCGAATGAATTTGTCTTTCAATTTTAACGTAATGAGAAAGCGTGGTTCTACAATGTGTGGAGAACCGAGGCGTTGCATCGGACAGCGACCGTCCCCGGTCGCAGCAACATCCGTCTGCGGGAGCGGGTTTGAAATGTCTGACACTGTTTGTCCGGGTCACGTTGCTGCGACCGGAGACGATCGCTGTCCGAAGGCAGGGAAAGCGGGAGTTTTTGGTGCCAAGGGTTGGCTCATTCGATTATTCTTTGACTCTCAACGAATGAACACCACGTTCAGTCATTCACTCTTAAGTTAATTTTTCGCATGCCCATTATTACCAGCAGCAAATCGAAACCGGAATATGATGTCGTGATTGTCGGTTCCGGCGCGGGCGGGGGTCAGATGGCCTACACGCTTACGTTGGCTGGCTTGAAGTGCGTGATGCTGGAAGCCGGACGCGACTACGATCCCAATAACGAGATAGCGATGTTTCAACGGCCGGATCAGATGCCGTTATTGGGCACGCCGACGCCGGATAAGCAGATGGGCTTTCCCGATGCGACGGTGAGTGGCGGTTGGACTGTGCCGGGTGAGCCTTACACCCAGGCGAGTACGAAGCCGGAGGAGCAATTTTACTGGTGGCGTCCGCGCATGCTCGGTGGCCGGACGAATCATTGGGGTCGCATGTCGTTACGCAATGGTCCGTATGATTTCAAGCCGCGTTCACGCGATGGCCAGGGTTTCGATTGGCCCATCAGTTACGATGATATTGAGCCGTATTATACCAAAGTCGAAATGCTCATCGGTGTCTTCGGCACGAATGAAGGACGTGAGAATACCCCCAATTCACCACCCGGCGTTTTGTTGCCGCCGCCCAAGGGCCGCGCCTCGGAATTGTATTTGCAGAAGCATGCGAAGAAGCTGGGCATTCCCGTTATTTCGATTCATCGCGCCGTGCTCACGCAACCGCTCGATGCGGACCAAATTCCCGCCAAGCTGCATCCGGGCAATGCCTGGGCGCAACGCATTGTCGCTGATTCCATGCGCAAGCGGGCGAAATGCTTTTGGGCTACCGACTGCCATCGCGGTTGCAACATTCGTGCGAATTATCAGAGCACGAC
>JBEHZA010000153.1:0-10089 GCA_048497895.1 Verrucomicrobiota bacterium | reverse complement strand
CAACAACACCGGATTCGACACCCCCCGCGGCGTCTTCAACCGGTATTCCAAGCCATCCAGTGAAGCTCCGCCGGGCCGCAATAGCGTGCTGGTATTCAAGCGTTGCGCCGTCGGCCCACCCGCCAATTCAATCTCCACCGTTAATTGTTCCAACGGCTGGCCATCGGCCGCCGCTAGCTTCGCCGCCGTCGCGCCCGGCAGATTGCGGCCGTACAACGTGTATTTGCCTTTCGTCCCCGGCTGACCGGCCGGCGGCAGGACAAAATCAATATGCGGCTGGGTGCTGATGCTGAGCCGGTAAAAATATTCGCCACCACCCCGAAATTGCAGATCGTGAATTTTCGCAACGTATTGTCCGTCCGCCGGGGCCGTGAAATCCACCAGCGCGCCCGTGCGATCATGGCCGAGTTCATGACCTTCCGCGTCATACACATTCAATTCCGCATTCAGCCGCGAATCGATTTCCTTGTCCAGACACTCCACCAGCACGCGCTGTCCTTTCTGTGCCGGAAACCGATAATAATCCGCCGCATTGGCCTCCGTCACGCCGTTGATCACTACCGGCAGCGGGATGGTCATTGCTTTGGCCAGCGAATTATTCGGCTGCGTTTCCACTAATTCCGGCAAATCACTCACGGCAAATGCGCGCGGATTGGAAATACCAAAACGTCCGGTAATCCTGGCTTCGTATATTCCCGGTGCGGCGTTCGTCGCGATGGTCACAGTGAAGCGATTGGCCTCCGGTTTCGGTTTCGCGGTAATGCCCTCGTTGGAGAAACGCAATTGCGTCACCTCTTCCAGATCCGCCCCGCCAACCGTGACGTCAAAGGTGGTGCCCGCCTTCCCACCCGACGGAAAGACCGTGTAAAGTTTGGTGGCAGGCAGTTCAGCCTGGAGCAACAGCGAACCACTGGTCAGGCTGAATAAAAAGAATGCCCAACTCCACGCCTGACGGCGCATTTTCCCGGGATGGAGTAATTTGGAGAGACAACTCATCGAAATTTCCGCCCGGCTGCCTTTGGGCAGCTGTGCGTTAAATGGGGTGGACGAACGAAACCACATCAGTGGTTGAAAAGAAATTCCTTCGTGTTGATCAAAGCCCAAACGATGTCCTCGTAGGCTTGCCGTTTGTTGGTGGGAATTTCCTTCCCATCTTTATCCTTAATTTTCTTTTCCAGATGACTTTTCGCCAGCATCACTTCCTGCGTATCCGGCTCCCGGGCATACGCCCACATATAGAGTTCGCGGATTTTCACTTCTTCACTGCGCGTCGTATCATTCGCCAGCGCCGCCGCCCGTCCGCCATCCGCCGAAATCTTTTCCTGAATTTCCTTCGCATTCAATAAATGCAAACTCTGTGCCAGGCTTGCATCCTGCGAACGCTCGCATTCGCACGAACTCGAAGAATCCGGACGGCCAAACACCGTCAGGAAGAACGAAGTCGTATTATAACTGTTGTCCGGCAACTCTACCGCGCGCGTGCCCGCTTCCAATCCGTCGAAATGCGTGTCGGATTTCAACACGCCATTGATGGAGTCAAACAGCACCTCTGCCGTCAGCCGCTTGGGATAGTAACGCGAAAAATTCTGTTTATCGATCGCGTTATACTGATTCGGAATCGCGCTGAGTTGATATACATCCGATTGGCAGATAGTCCGCACCAGATTCTTTAAATCATACCCGCTCCGCGCAAAGTGGTTGGCCAGCGCCTCCAGTAGTTGCGGATTCGTCGCCGGATTCGTTTCGCGCATGTCATCTTCCGGTTCAACCAGGCCGCGATTTAGAAAATGTTTCCAATACCGGTTCACCAGCGCCCGCGCGAATAACGGATTCTCACTGCCGGTCATCCAATCCACCAGCGATTGCCGCGGATCATCATCCGGTGATAATTCCGCCGGGGCCGCACCCAATCCGGCCGGCTTCACCGGTTGGCCGGTCTTCTTGTTCACCGCCGTGGCCAGGCCGCGGCGATGATAAATAATTTCCTCCCCCGGCTGTTCGCCGCGCTTGCGGCCGACTTGCGAGAAAAACGCCGAGAAACTGTAATAATCGAACTGGCTCCACTTTTCGTATGGATGATGATGGCATTGCGCGCATTGCAGCCGCAGACCGAGAAAGAGTTGGGCCGTGTCTTCCAGTTGCGCGTTCGGCGTATTCACCTGGCGATACCACGTCACCGGCGGATTTTGCACCGTCTCACCCGAAGCAGCGACCACTTCCCGCACAAATTGATCGAATGGTTTGTTCGCCGCAAAGCTATCGCGAATCCAATCGTGAAATTCGTAATTCCCGTGCGCAAACATCGGCTGTGCGCGTTTGTTCCGCAGCAGCGCGCTCCACTTGTTCGCGAAGTAATCCGCGTAACCGGGGCTGTTCAGCAGGTAATCAATCCATTGATCGCGCTTGGCCGGATTCTTCTCCGCCATGAATTTTTCCGTCTCTTCCGGTGTCGGCAAACGCCCGGCAATATCCACACTCGTGCGCCGCACAAACGTGGCGTCATCGCAAATCGCGGAGGGCGGCATGCCCACTGTTTGCAGCTTCTTGAACACCAGTTCATCAATGAAATTCTTTGGCTTGGGCAGTTCCGCCACCGGCGCGCCCAGCGGCAGCGTGGCGCGGAACACCGCCACCTTGGCCTGATAACGGATCATCACCGCCACGTCGCCCGGTTGCTCAAAAAATTTCACATGCCCGCGTTCATCCGCCTTGGCCATATCCTTGTTGTTCGCTTCAAACAACGCGCTGCGCGTCACATCTTCGGAAGAGCCATCGGAGTAATGCGCCGTCACCACCAGTTGTTGTTCTCCGTTCAACGGCATCGTGCGGTCCGTCGGATAAACGTCGATGCCCGCAATCGTCGGGTCCGCCGCCTTGCCATAAGGCATCCCTTCGGAAACCCAGCGCACCAGCAACCGGTAATCATCGGAGTCCACTTCCATCCGTTTGCCACCGCCGTGTGGCACCAGCGCCGTGCCTTTCAACATCAACAGGCTCCGTTCCGGCGCGGCTACAAAGATCCGGCGCGCATGCGATTCCTTCACCAGATGCTCGTAATCCTCCGTTGGCTCAAAGCCCAGCAGCGAAAGTTTAAACCCGTTTTGACCACTCGATTTCCCATGGCAACCGCCGCCGTTGCAACCGGCCTTGGTGAAGATCGGCACAATCTGATTCGGAAAATTGATCGGCAGCTTTTCGCCAAACTTCTCCACCGTCACATTCAACGTCGCGCTCAACCCCTCTTTGCTCGTCACCGTCACCGTGGCCGCACCGTCTTTCAACGGCATGATCACACCGAAGCGATCCACCTTGGCCACTTCCGCCGGGCTTACCGCGAAAGTCACCAGCCGCGTGTAATCGCGTTGCGCGCCACTGTCGAAATTAGCGGTAATCAACAACTGTTGCCGCGCATCTGCTCCACGGAGTGTAATTGCGGATACCAGTTCCTTTTCCTTCGGTGTGCGAAAATCAATCCGCAATCCGGTCAATTGTCCGGGCGCATCCGTGGCCATCGTTTCTTTAGCCACCGCGTGGGAAAGCAGCAACGCCAGCACGGCTAACGCGAAGCTGGCACGTCCGAAAATGAAATTGAATCGCTTCATCGTTTTAATCATCCCACGAGTTCTTTCATCGGTTGCCAGCCATCGACCAGAAATTGTGGCCGGCCCGAAAGGTCTTCCATCGTCGTCTTCGAAATATCAAAGCCCAGATTATGATACAACGTGGCGAACAATTCGCCAAAATGCACCGGTCGATCCACTGGTTCGCCGCCTAAACGATCGGTCGCTCCAATCACCTGCCCCGTCTTCATACCGCCACCAGCCATCACCCCGCCACCCACGCGCGGCCAGTGATCACGGCCCCCATCTTTATTGACGGTCGGCGTGCGCCCGAATTCACCACAGGCCACCACAGAAACATCCTGATCCAAACCCCGCTCGTGCAAATCCTCCACCAACGCGCTGAAGCCCTGATCGAACAGCGGCAGATGCGTCAGCAGTTCCGAAAAATTATTGCTGTGAAAATCCCAACGCCCAAAATTCAAAGTGACACACCGAACTCCCGCTTCCACCAAACGCCGGGCTAAGAGAAAATGTTCCAGATTACGCGGCGCGCCATCACCATAATTATTCGCGTCACCCTTGCCGTAACGTTCCCGCACCTTGGCCGGTTCGCGGTTGATATCAAGCGCCTCGGCCAATTTGCTCGACGTCAGCACGCCGAAAGCCTGTTGATTAAACGCGTCCAGCCCTTCCATCAATTTGCTGGCGTCCACCTCGCGCCGGTAACGGTCAAAGCCTTCCAGCAACGCCCGCCGGTCATTCAACCGTTCCAGCGAAACGCCGTTCAACGTCAAATCACTCATGCCCGGACCATTCGGACGGAATGCCGAATGTGCCGGTCCCAGAAAACCCGGATGTCCCGGTGAACCATACGGCGGATGCCCGGTTTTCGGTGCTAATCCTACAAAAGCGGGAATTGCCGGATCGGTCGGCCCTTGCAGTTTGGAAATCGTGGCTCCCATCGACGGCCAGCCACCCGGCGGTTGGTTCAGCACCGTGCGCCCGGTGTAACAGATAAAGGAATCGTGATCTCCCGAAGGCGAACCGTAGAGCGAACGGATCGGCGCCAGTTTATCCATGATCTTCGCGCAACGCGGCATGTGCTCGGAGATTTGGATGCCCGGAACATTCGTGGAAATCGGCCGATACGGCCCGCGAATCTCCAGCGGTGCGTCCATCTTCAGATCGAAAATATCCTGATGCGGTGGCGCGCCGCACATATAAATCATGATGACGGCCTTGTTCGACTTGCGAATGCCCGCTTCCGCTTCCGCCCGTAAAATATCGGGCAACGCCATCCCGCCCATCGCCAGACCGCCGATCTTGAGGAAATCCCGGCGCGAAACTCCGTCGCAAAAGCGCCCTTTGGGTTTTCCACTGATCGTTAGCATGCGATTAAATCAATTCCTTCATCGGTTGCTGGCCATCCACCAGAAATTGCGGACGTCCGCCCAGGTCATTCACCGTGACCTTGCTCACGTCAATACCCAGGTTGTGATACAACGTCGCAAACACTTCGCCAAATTCCACCGGCCGTTCCGTTGGCTCACCGCCTAAACGATCCGTCGCGCCAATCACTTGTCCCGTCTTCATGCCGCCACCCGCCAGCAATGCGCACGAAACCCGCGGCCAATGATCCCGCCCCGCATCTTTATTGATCGTCGGGGTCCGGCCAAATTCACCCCACACCACCACGGAGACATCCTTGTCCAACCCGCGCTGATGCAAATCCTCCACCAACGCGGTGACGCCTTGATCGAGCATCGGCATATCCTCTTTCGCGTTGCCGAAATTATTGCCGTGATAATCCCAGAAACCAAACGCCACCGTCACCGCGCGTGCACCCGCTTCCACCAACCGGCGTGCTACCAGAAATTGCTCCAGCATGCGGCCCGCAGCATCACCCCGTTCACGGGGATCGCCTTTGCCATAGCGTTCGATGGTCCGCTTGTCTTCCTTCTGATAATCCAGCGCTTCGAGCAGCTTGCTGGAAGTCAACATGCCGAATGCCTGTTGATTAAAAGTATCCAATCCATCCATTAAACCACTCGCATCCACATCCCGGCGGAAACGGTCAAAGCCTTCCAATAACCCGCGCCGGTCGGCCAGCCGTTCTGTCGTCACGCCATTCAAAACCATGTCCGTTTTCCCATCGCCTTCCGGACGGAACGATTGATGCGCCACTCCCAGGTAGCCGGGCGTCGCGATATTGTACGGATGATGGCGCATCCGCGGTTCCAAACCGATGAATGGCGGAATCGCCGGATCATTCGCCCCTTGCACTTTGGAAATCAGCGAGCCAAACGCCGGCCAGCCGCCCGTCGGTTGATTCCGTGAGGACCGCCCCGTGAAACATTGGAAATTAAAATGATCGCCGTCCGCGCCCACAATCGTGCGGATGGGGATGAGCTTGTCCATCATCCCCGCCATGCGCGGCAGATGCTCGCAAATGTGGATGCCCGGAACATTCGTCGGGATTGGCTTGAACTCACCACGGATTTCCGACGGTGCCTCCGTTTTAATATCATACATGTCCTGATGCGGCGGCCCGCCCGGCAGGTAGATCATGATGATGGCCTTGTGCGATTTCCGGATGCCGGATTCCGCTTCGGCTTTTAAAATTTGCGGCACCGCCATTCCGCCCAGCCCCAACGCCCCAATACGCAGAAAATTCCGCCGGGAAATCCCATCGCAGAAACGGGCCTTTTTTCCGTAGATTGTCAGCATGATTTTATGGGGCTGTAACTCTTTAAAGACTCAGCCCCGGAAAGCTTTATTCATGCGAAATCGAAATTTACCGATTTCGTTGAATTTAAACCAATTCCGGCATGGGCTGAAAGCCGTCCACGAGGAATTGCGGCCGCCCGGAAAGATCAGGAATAGTGGTCTTGTTTACGTCGATCCCCAAGCGCTGGTAGAGCGTCGCAAATACTTCCCCGAATTCCACCGGACGCTCCACTGCTTCACCCCCCAACCGATCCGTCGCCCCGATCACTTGACCGGTCTTCATTCCACCGCCCGCCAGCAGGGCGCAGGAGACGCGCGGCCAATGATCCCGCCCGCCATCCTTGTTAATCGTCGGCGTGCGCCCAAATTCACCCCAGACCACGACCGAGACATCCTTGTCCAGCCCGCGCTGATACAGGTCGTCGATCAACGCGCTGAGTCCCTGATCGAGCAACGGCAAATCCTGCCGTAACGCCCCAAAGTTATCGCCGTGATGATCCCACCGGCTGAAGGCCAGCGTGACACAACGCGCTCCGGCTTCCACCAGGCGCCGCGCCACCAGAAAATGCTCCATCAACTTCGGCCCGCCGTCATCGCGATTGCGCGGATCACCCTTGCCGTAACGCGCCCGCACCTTGGGATCTTCCTTCTCTACGTTCAACGCTTCCACCAGCTTGCTGGAAGTCAGCACGCCAAATGCCTGCTGGTTGAACACATCCAACCCCTCCATCAACCCGCTGGAATCTACATCCCGGCGGAACCGGTCAAAGCTTTGCAACAGATTGCGCCGGTCTTCCAGCCGGTCCAGTGTGACACCGTTCAAAACCAAATCCCCTTGCCCATCACCGGAAGGCTTGAACGGCCCGTAAGCCGGCCCGAGAAAACCCGGTGAACCGGCATCAGCCCATTCCGGATGTCCCATTTTGGGAGAAAGCCCCACAAACGGAGGAATCGAAGCGTTCACCGGCCCTTGCACTTTGGCCAGGGCCGAACCCATGCTGAACCAGCCGCCTTGCGGCGCGTTCCGCGTGGAACGTCCCGTCAAACATTGAACCGCATCGTGTCCGCCCGTCGACCCGACAATCGAACGGATAATCGCCATCTTATCCATCTGCTGGGCAATCAACGGCAGGTGTTCGCAAATCTGAATGCCGGAAACATTGGTGCGAATGGGCCGGAATTCACCGCGGATTTCCATTGGCGCATCCGGCTTGAGATCGAACATATCCTGATGGGAAGGCCCACCCGGCAGGAAAATCATGATGACCGCTTTGTGCGATTGTCCGACGCCGGAATTCGCCTCCGCACGCAACAACTGCGGCAGACTCAAGCCCCCCAACCCCAACGCGCCAATCCGCAGGAAGTTGCGGCGGGAAATCCCGTCACAAAACCGCTGCGATTTGCCTGGTATGCTTAGCATAAAAATATGCGTTCGCTAATGCGCGTTTCAAAAAATGGCTAAGGCTGATGGTGTAGTCTCTCGTTAGTGCAACTTCTTGTCAAGCACACCCCTGGCCAAAGCTTCTTTTTCTTAGAAGATTTCCACTCAAAACTTATTCATTCGCAATTCCCCGGACAGCGACCGCCTGTCCCGCGAAGGGGTGATCCCGGTCGCGGCCATATCCGCCAACCCATCGTTTGAGACAACACCCTCTGTATCCCTCCCTCTCCACCCCTTGACGGAATTCCTCGTTCACCGCATTCTCCCGGCATGTCACGGCTCCCCTCGCAACTCAAGGCTTTGGCGTTTTTCACTCTCGTTTTCTCTCTTACGTTATTCTCCCGCGCGGAACCACTCCAACCCAAGCGCCTGCTCATCGTCGGCCAAAGCCCTGACGGCCATCCGCCCACGACACATGAATTCATGGCCGATGCCAAAGTCCTGCAAAAATTACTCACCCCGATCGAAGGCATTAAGACCACGGTGGTCAAAGCCGATGAACCGTGGCCCGAAGGCCCGCAACTCATCGATCAAGCCGATGGCGTCGTCATGCTCGTCACGCAAGGCGCGCGCTGGCTGCAACTCGACCCGAAACGCTACGACGCCATGAAACGCCTCGCTCAACGCAAAGGCGCCATTATAGCCCTGCATTGGGGCGTCGGCTCGACGAACGCCCAATACATCGACGGCCAGTTAGCCCTGCTCGGCGGCACGCGCGGCGGTCCTCAACGCAAATACATTGTTACCGAAACCGATGTCACGGTGATGGACAAACAACACCCCATTACCGCCGGCGTTGCCGATTACCGGATTAAAGACGAATTTTATTACCGGCTGGATTTTGTTCAGCCCGCGGGCAGCGTTCATCCCCTGCTCAGCGCCCGCATTAATAATCAGGATGAAACCATCGGCTGGTGCTGGGACCGTCCTGATGGTGGACGCTCCTTCGGCTTTGTCTGTTTGCATTTTCACAAAAACTGGGAACGTATCGAGTATCGCCGCCTGATCACTCAAGGCGTCCTGTGGACCTTGAATCTGCCCATTCCAAAAGAAGGTTTGAAAGTGGAACTCGACCCGCAGGAACTGGAACTAAAATAATTCCGGCTTCCGGTTTGCAGCGGAGCAATGATGGCCACGCGAAAGTGATTCAGCATGAATCGTGACGAAGCGCTTAAACTCGCCCATGACTCCACCACCCCGTGGGATGTCATCGTCATCGGCGGCGGCGCCACCGGTCTCGGCGCGGCCGTGGAAGCCGCTTCCCGCGGCTATCGCACCATTCTCCTCGAGCAAAGTGATTTCGCGAAAGCCACCTCCAGCCGCAGCACCAAACTCATTCACGGTGGCGTCCGCTATTTGAAGCAGGGCAATGTTTCGCTGGTGCTCGATTCTTTGCGCGAACGCGGATTGCTCGTGCAGAACGCACCGCATCTGGTGCATCGCCTTTCGTTTGTTGTCCCTAATTACAAATGGTGGGAAGCTCCTTACTACGGTGTCGGCCTCAAACTCTACGATGTGCTCGCCGGAAACCTCAGCCTCGGCCCCTCCAGTTATATCTCCAGCGCGGAAGCATTGGCCGCGCAAGCCGGTTTGGAATCCGCCGGCCTGCTCGGCGGCGTGCAATATTTCGATGGTCAGTTCGATGATGCGCGCCTCGCCTTGTGCCTCGCCCAAACTCTGGTGGATTTGGGCGGTGTCGCACTGAATTACGTTTCCGTGCAATCGTTTCTCAAACAGAACGAGCGCATTACCGGCGTCATCGCGCGCGATGCCGAAACTCAGCAGGAATTTTCACTTTCTGGCCTCAGCATCATCAACGCCACCGGCATTTTCACGGACTCCCTCCGCCGTCTGGATGAAGCAAAGGCCTCTCCTGTGATCGCCGTCAGCCAGGGAATTCACCTCGTCCTGGACCGCTCCTTTCTGCCCGGTGACAGCGCCATCATGGTGCCACAAACCGATGATGGCCGCGTCCTCTTCGCTATCCCCTGGCATGATCGCGCCATTATCGGCACCACGGATACGCCGATGGAAGACGCCGCACTTGAACCGCGCCCGCTGCCCGTTGAAATTGATTTCTTGTTAGAACACGCCGCCCGTTACCTCGCAAAGAAACCCACCCGCGCCGACATCCTCAGTATTTACGCCGGTCTGCGCCCGCTCGTGCGCGCCACCGGTGACCGCCATACCGCGGAATTATCCCGTGACCACACCATTCTCGTCTCGACAGCCGGCTTGATCAGCATCGCCGGCGGCAAATGGACCACCTATCGTAAAATGGGTGAGGATGTCATCAATGTCGCCGCCCGCCATGCCGCCTTTCCATCCTTGAAAAGGGCATGCCGGTCATCGTCGGCC
>JBEHZA010000152.1:0-10188 GCA_048497895.1 Verrucomicrobiota bacterium | reverse complement strand
CTTGATCCTCAAACGTTCCCGGACCAAACCGCCCCGCAAACGAAAGTCTCCACTGAAGTTAGGTTGACGCCTATGCGCGACTGCGGGACAGGCGTCCCGTCTGCCCCCTGTTCGTGCTTCCTTCGGATTTGGTCATTCGGTAATTCGTCATTTTCCACCTTAAAGGCCATACAAAGCCATACAACCCCATACACCACGCTCTTTTTCCTCCCCATTCCGCACTCCGCAATCCACCTTCCGCACTTAATTATCCCTGAATAGCCCTGAATAAGCCTGAAAAAATTCCAGACCACGACCATCCCTGCTTTCGCGTCCTCATCCAGTTGCCCTCCTGGGAGGGGCTAGGGATGGGTTTTCCCATCCGTGTGAATCAGTGTGCATCCGTGGTTTAACCGGTTTCCCCCCTTCGCGTATTCCGCGGTTAAACTCTGGAGTCTTCGTCATTCTTCCGGTTTTAGACATTTGGCCATTCGGATTACCCCCGATTAAAATGTCAAAGAACACACGGCCCCACCTGCGGACCGCGAACCATCTCCCATTCAACCACAGAAACCACCGTTTGTATTTCCCACGGTAGTAATCTCTGCGCTTTTGCAAACCGCATTTTTTCGTGTATGCTGGTCGAACACGTTCCCGGATCAAACCCTCCGGGAGTGCAGCATTAACTTAGAAGTATTATGGCTATCAACGGACCTGATCTCACTCAACGTGCCCCCCGTAGCGCCCGTGTGCGTCTCGGCGGCTATGTCATTCTCCCGCGCATGCTCGATAAAGGCCGCGCCACCCTGAACGGCAAAAATGGCGAATACCATTACAACTGCCCTCTCGACCAGCGCTTCACCGAATTCGCCGGTATCGACGCCGAAGCCCTCAAAGCTGAACTTGCCACCGGCAAAGGCGATGGTGAAATTCTCGAATGGATTACTGCGAATGCCAAAAACAAGCCGTGCGACGTGCAAATCGCCGCCTGGTCCGCCTTCCAGGAACTGCGTGTGCCGGCGAATGTCGATTCCCGCGAATACTTTAACGACCTCCACGCCAAAGTAGCCCCCAAGCGCGAAGACGTTTTCAACTGGTTCGACCTCCTCGACATCGACGACTACGTCAGCTACGGCGGCAAAGCCTAAGCCGAATTTACGATTGGCGATTTACGATCGACGACACCGGGGATGCCTTTGCGCATCCCCGTTTTCCTTCCTCGTATGGAGTTCTTGCTTCAGCAGGCTGCGCCTTCGACATCGCCGCGGGCCCAAAAGATTTAACGGCCCTTCCTAATTGTGGAGCGCGGCTGTGGCAACGCCCAGCCGCAGCAATATCCTCCACCCAATCAGGCCCCACCATGTCACAACGCTACCCCATAGTTCCGCACTCTGCGCTCCGAATTCCGCATTTAATCCTTCCCCTAGCTTCCCCCAAACTGATCTTCCTTATTCTTAAACAGCAAATTGAAGGTCGTCATTGAGCCATAGCTGCGGCTGATATACTGCTGCATCTCCACTTTGTCTCCGTCCGTGAGTTGCGGATGTGCATTGATCTTCTGCTCCAGCACGCGCAATTGATTCCGGATCATTACGATCTTGTGAAAAAACACCTCCAGCGGCACTTCCTTCGTGCTCAACGTCGGGTCCGCCGGGTGCAGCACCATCTTCCCTTTGTGCCAGCGCGCCCCCAGTTCCTTCACGATATCGTCGGATTTCTCCAATCCCAGTTCCTGAACGACCTTGCGCACCGTTTCCTCGACGAAGATTGCGAGCGGCTTTTCCAAGCCGGAAATCGTCACCTGCGCGTCTGCCGGTTCCACACCTGCCGCTTCCGGCGCGATCAGTTTCAATCCGTCTTCAAATTGGATATTCGCAGTATGTTCCGCGATCGTCTTAACCGTGCCCACGCCATACTGAGGATGACGCACCCGCATGCCCACGTGTAACGACTCATTTTTCATGTCATTAATGTGTCGTTTCTGCGGCGAAATTCCAGCGTGTAATAGGCCGGTAGAGCGATTTTTTGCAAATTTCCATGACGAGAAGTCACCCCCCCCTTATGCCGCGACGAGTTCGATTTTTACCTTGCAGCCCAACGCGCGCGCCGCTTTGCCAAGAGTAATCAGGGTAACGGCTGGATTTGAAGCATCCAGCAGGCGATCGACTGCTGCTCGGCTGGTTCTCATTCGCGTCGCAATCTCGGCTTTCGTTAGTGCCTGTTTTTTGATCAACTCTTTCAGTTGAATCGTTAGCGCCCGTTTGAGAGCTGTCAGCTCGGCCTCTTCCAGCAATCCCTCTTCTTCCAGAAATTCCCGGAAATCACCGCCGCGATGAATGTTTTTTTTCATGAACTTAAATATTGTTTTCGACGTTGAATCGCCAGCAGTAGCTCGTTTTGTGGAGTCCGCTGAGTTTTTTTAATGAAACCATGTAAGAGCACAATCTCTTGGTCGATCACCGCGAAAAGCGTTCGGGCGATACGGTTATTCAGCCGCGATCTTACTTCCCAAATACCATCCGTCAGATGGTCCACCAACGGTTTTCCCAATGGCCAGGCATACTGAACTGTCAAGATGTCGGTGCCGATGATTTTACGATCTTCCACTGGTAATCCTTTCAACCACTCGCGAACCGGTTCATGGCCCGATTCGCTTTTGAAAAATATTACCCGCCAGGGGCGCTCCGCCTTCATGCCTTCTCAATGTATCAAAATTGATACAGCTGTCAATGAACCTCCTGTGCTCTTTTTGAATAAATCGCAACGATTTTAGAGGCAGTCAGACCACTCTCTTTCATCTTCCTCTGTGAAATGCGGCCACTCTCAGTCGTTTCCCGCATAAAAAGTGCAGTTTAAACCACTTTGGAATTGATTGCTCGAAAGCCCTTGGTAGCTTTTTTCCACATTTCCGTATCGTGAGAATTAGAAAAGCGCAGTTCCGCCGGCTCGCAGGCGTTTGGCGCCTTGGCCGTCTGGCTCGTTTTCGTGCCGAAGAATGATTTAGATTAAAAGGACAACCAATGAGCACATCGAACACTAATAACTATCCCAAGCTTCACAACGCCATGTGGCCCGGTCTCGTCGGCAAAGGCAGTCCCGGCGCGGAACCCTTCATCGACCTCGACACCATGCTCGACCTTACCGCCAAAGCCGAGGTCAACGGCGTGAAGTTCGATGGCGTGGACCTCTTCCTCTACAATCCCCACGTCGATATCGATATCAATGACGACGGCATTAAGAAGCTCGCGGAAAAGATTCAGAAAAAGGGCTTTGAAGTCGGCTCCGTTGTCGCGCCCGTCTGGTTCGATGGCTCCGCCATGGGTGACGAAGCCAAACGCGCCAACTGGGTTAGCGCCGTGCGCAAGGCGTGCGGTATCGCCCAGAAATTACGCAAGCTCGGCATCCGTCCCAACGGCGTCGTCCGCATCGATTCCGCCGCCAGCGTCACCGATTGGGAAAAAGACCCGAAGAACAACACCAAGCTCATCGCCAAAACCTTCCGTGAAGGTGGCAAGATCGCCAAAGACCACGGTGAACGCCTCGCTGCCGAAGGTGAAATCTGCTGGGGCGGCATGCACTCCTGGAAATACATGATCCAAACCCTCGAAGCCACCGACATGCCCAAAGTCGTCGGCTTCCAGGCGGACATGGCCCACACGCTCCTTTATACCCTTGGTTACAACGCCCCGGAACACCGCATTGTCCCGGAGAAATTCAATTGGGAACCCGAAAAGTTCCACCAGGCCATGAAGAAGATGACCAAGGCGCTCCGTCCCTGGACCTTCGATTTCCACGTCGCCCAAAACGACGCCACCGTCAAAGGCTCCGGCGGTCACGATAAGACCGGCCGCCACTGCCAGGCCACCGATCCGAACGGCAAACTCAACATCGCCCGCGATGCCGGTTACTGGATGCGCGACGATGCCGGCAAGGTCACGAAGAAATTCAAACACATCTGCTGGGACGGCTGCATGTTCCCGAACGACGTCATGCTCAAGCAGGAAACCTGGAACAACATCCTCGCCGCCATGATCCAGGTCCGCGAAAACCACGGCTGGAAAGCCTGAGCCGGATTAAAGGTACCGAACGCTCAAGAAAAACCTAAAGCTGCGAGATTGATTTTTTCGCGTATTCCGCGTATTTCGCGGTTCAACACTTATCTATGAAACAACTCAGAGTCGGTCTCATCGGTTACGGCTTCATGGGCCGTACGCACTCCAACGCCTTTCGCAAGGTAAACAACTTTTTCGATCTCGAATATCAGCCGGTGCTGAAAGCCGTCTGTGCCCGCGACGCCGCGAAAGCCAAAGCCTTCGCCACTCAATGGGGCTACGAATCCATCGAAACCGATTGGCGCAAGCTCGTCGAACGCGATGACATTGATGTCATCGACATCGCCGCGCCGAACAACGTCCACGCAGAAATCGCCATCGCCGCCGCCAAAGCCGGCAAAGCCATTCTCTGCGAAAAACCGCTCGGCCTCACCGGACCCGAAGCTGAGAAGATGGTCAAAGCCGTCGAGAAAGCCAAAGTCCCGAACATGGTTTGGTACAACTACCGCCGTGTTCCCGCCGTCACCCTCGCCAAGCAATTGATCGATGAAGGCCGCCTCGGAAAAATTTTCCATTATCGTGCCAAGTTCCTCCAGGACTGGACGATTAACGCGGACCTCCCGCAAGGCGGCGCTGGCCTCTGGCGTTTGGATGTCAAAGTCGCTGGCTCCGGCGTCACGGGTGACCTGCTCGCCCATTGCATCGATACCGCCATGTGGCTGAACGGTTCCATCGATAAAGTTACGGCTACGACCGAGACTTTCATCAAGGAACGCAAACACACCTTGACCGGTAAAGTGGAGAAGGTCGGCATTGATGATGCCAGCCTGTTCCTCGCGCGGTTCAGCAACGGTTCCCTCGCCACTTTTGAATCCACTCGTTACGCCCGTGGTCATAAGGCGCTCTACACCCTCGAAATCAACGGTGAAAACGGCTCGCTCGCATGGGATTTGCATGATCTCCACCGCCTCCAGGTGTTCGATTACAAAGACGAAAGCAAGATTCGCGGTTGGAAATCCGTTCACATTACCGATGGCGACCATCCCTACATGAAGAACTGGTGGGTGCCCGGTCTGCAAGTCGGCTACGCCGAAACCTTCGTCCATCAAGTCGCCGACTTCATCAAAGGATTGCAAGACGGCCAGAACGCCAAACCCGACTTCAAAGACGGCCTCGCCACGGACTACGTCACCGACGCCGTCCTCAAATCCGCAAAAACCGGCAAGTGGGAAAAGGTCAAGAAAGTCAAATAACCCACCTCGATCTCACCAGCGGACGCGGCCTCTGCCGCGTGCGCTTTTTTATGCGCTTAACGTTCTCGCGCCAGCGTTTTGGAGTGCGGTAGTCCCTACCGCTTTCCAACGCAACCACTCTCACCCATCACCCCAAAAATTCACCCAACCATTCGCCTGGCGCCACTCTTCCTTTCAGGGCTGAAAGCCCTTAATGTGATAGCCTGGGCTAAAGGCCCAGGTCTTCATTCCAAAAAAATCCTCAAGGCCTGAAAGGCCGCCACCCACTACCACGACTTTCGCCCACCCACCGTCTCTGACGAAACCTCATTTTCCCCCCATTCCGAAAGTTTTTGACCTTTCCCCCTCCGGACGTTAATAGTACCTCAACAATAGCCTTAAAACCTTATGAATTTGAAATCCTCTCTCGTTGCGATTGCGATCCTCGGTTCGTTCTCCACCGCAGCCTTTGCCGATTTGGATCTCGGTGATGCTTCCAAGCTGCCTCCCGCCGCCTCGAAAAGCGGCGTGACCTACGCTACGGACATCAAACCTATTTTTGAAAAATCCTGCCTGAAATGCCACAGCGGCGAAAAGCCCAAAGGCAAGTTCAGCATGGAATCGCTGCCCAACATCCTCAAGGGCGGCAAAGAAGGCAAATCCGTCGTGCCCGGCAACAGTGCCAAGAGCGCGCTCGTTCATATGTCCGCCGACCTCGTCGCGGATTCCGAAATGCCTCCGAAAGACAAACGCGATAAGTATCCCGCTCTGACCAAGGATCAAATTGGTTTGGTTCGTGCCTGGATCGATCAAGGCGCCAAATAATCGCCCGCTGCAATTTCAAAACCCACGCTGGAATTTTCCCGCGTGGGTTTTCTCTTGGCCCAATCCGACCGGGCTTGACCTCGCTCTACTGCGAACGCCCGAACTTCTTCTCCAACTCCCGATAATTCATCTCGATTAAAGTCGGTCTGCCGTGCGGGCACGTGTATGGCATATCGCAACGGCGCAAGTCGTTCACCAGATTCTCCAATTCCGGCCCCGCCAGCGGATCGTTTGCTTTTACTGCGTGACGGCACACCGTTTTCGCCACCGTATGTTCGCCCAGCCGCAACGAATTGATCGTTTGCCCTGCGGATTTTAATTCATCGATCAATTCCAAAACAAACTTTCGCGCATCCGTCGTCTTTACAAATGGCGGCAATCCATCCAGCAGGAAAGTGCGTTCTCCAAATTCGCTCAAGCCCACTCCCAGGCGGGTGAGCGTGGGCAATTGTTCCCGCAGAAATTGCGCATCGCGCGGCGGCAATTCCACCGTTTCCGGCAGCAAAAGCCGTTGCGACGCCGCGTTGCCTTGTTCCAACCGCTTCAACATCTGTTCGAACAAAATCCGCTCATGCGCTGCGTGTTGATCCAACAGCACCATGCCGCGATCCGACTCCAGCACCACATACAATTTTCCTACTACGCCTACGAGCTTCAGCGGTACGGAAAGCAACGGCACTGGCCCACTGCTGGTAACGGGAGCAGGCGAGGGGACAGGTGCGGTCCGCGTTAAATGAGAGAAAGTTGGCGGTGTCGCTGATGTGTTTGAGGCAGCAGCCGCAGCGGGAGAAGTGACTGGCCAATTTGCAATCGGTTTCGTCGGCGTAGCCAGCGGAAACGATGGTAATTCTGGCGTTTCCGGCAAGGGCTCTTTGGAAATGGGAACGGGTGCATTCTCGTTGGTTGCCGTATTTTTTGTTGGCAGCGTCGCCGTGCTTGAACCAGCGGCTGTCGCTGAATCCTTCGCCGTATGGAATCGCAGCAGCGTTTCCCGCACCGCTTGCGTCACCAGCCGCCGCACGCTCCGTTCGCGATGAAATTTAATTTCGCGTTTCGACGGATGAATGTTCACATCCACTTCCGCCGGGTCCAGTTCCATGAACAGACAGCACACTGGAAAGCGCCCCTTCATCAACGCCGTGTGGTAACCCTCCATCAACGCAAAGTTCAGTCCGCGATTCTCCACTGGCCGCCGGTTCACAAAAATATTCTGATCTTCCCGCGTGGAACGCGAAACCCCAGGCGCGCCAATGTATCCCCACACATGCACCTGATTTTCCGCCACCGGCAAACCTTCCTCTGTCTCCGGCACCTCATCCAAATGCCCCGTAAAATCCAGTGCTAGCAGACTCAGATCACCGCTGTACAGCGCCCGCAACCGTTCACGCAATGAGGCCAGATGCGCTGCCGTATCATTCGTCTTGGCTGGCGCCGCTGCCAATTGCCACACGAGCCGTCCATCCGTTAGAAAAGTAAACGCCACTTCCGGATGCGCCAGCGCCGCCAGCATCAGGTAATGTTGAATGTGCGCCCGCTCCGTTTCTTCACTGCGCAGAAACTTCCGGCGCGCGGGTAAATTGGAAAATATCTGCCGCACCTCAATCGTCGTTCCCGTCGCGGTGCCCGCCGCTTTGACTTCGAGAATCTTGCCACCGTTGATGATAATCTGGGTGCCATCCACCGCGCCCCCATCGCGTTCGCGCGTCGTCAGCGAGAACCGGCTTACGCTCGCAATACTGGGCAGCGCCTCGCCGCGAAAGCCCATCGTGTGAATGCTGGTCAAATCCTCCGCGCGACTGATCTTGCTCGTCGCATGCCGCTCCAGGCACATCAGCGCGTCGTCGCGGTTCATGCCGATGCCGTCATCCGTCACGCGCACCAGACTGCGTCCGCCCGCTTGAACTTCCACCGTGATCCGCGTGGCTTCTGCATCCAGCGCATTTTCTACCAGTTCCTTCACCACACTCGCAGGCCGTTCCACCACTTCGCCCGCGGCGATTTGGTTGGCGACCTGTTCCGGCAGTAAACGAATGCGATTCATGAATCAGGAGTATTGTCCAAAGTCCCGCCCACAAAGTCCACGGTTTTTCCACACCGGAACGCGCCGTTCACGGCGCTTCAACGTGCGAAATTTAAAGAGGTTTTCAAAATGTCGAACGCCTTGGATCAACGAACGCGGAAGCGGCGTAAACGCCGTGCTCCGATGCGCGAAATTTGCTTTCAGGAGCACTTTCCAGGCATTTGCTGGTAGGACGAGAGAAATCCGAAACGCGTCCGTCTTCACCACGGCCCTTTCGTCAGCACCCGCGCACTCCGTTCTCTCCTCCGCTGCGGAGGAGAGAATCAAAGAGAGGAGGCCAATATTCGCTCATCAACAGCACTTGTATTTTTGCACGCACAGTAAGCAAAAGAGTCGGTAGAACTGGTAACGAAAGTGGATCAGGAATCGACCGCATGACTCCGTTTTCTCTGTTCGCTCCTGTGCAATTCCGGAGCGATCCAATGTGGAAGAAGCTAACTCACGGTAGGCGGATCCTGCTTCTGCCGCAATGGCAGTTTGAAGGCGAAGACCGCCCCTTTTCCAGGGTTGCTGCGCACGTAGATTTCGCCGCGATGGTCTTCAATAATCCGTTTGCAAATCGACAGTCCCAGTCCCGTGCCTTGTGCTTTGCCATGCGTGGCGAATGGCTCGAACAATCGGCTGGCAATTTCCGGCGCAATGCCCCGGCCAGTGTCTTCGATCTCCGTCGTAATATCCTTGTCCGACACTTTAAAACGGATTCGGATGACGCCGCCATTGGGCATTTCATCCACCGCATTATGGATCAGGTTATAAAACACGTGCAGCAACCGGTGCGGATCCAGCAGCAGCACCAGGTCGGGCGGATCGTTTTCAAAAATGATCTGCACCGATTTCTCGGCTGTCTCCGGCGTCAATTCCTCGAACAACTGCCGCGCGTAATGGCCGTAATTCGTTTCCGCCAGCACCACTGCCGTCTGCGAGCCGCGCGTAAACTCCAGCAACTCGCTGATCATGTTGCTCAAGCGGTCCACCTGCCGGCGAATCCGCTTTTGCGCAGCCTGCCGCATTTCCGGCGTTGCCTTTTCCATCCCGGCCAGTTCCGCCGCCAGCCCGATGACATTCAACGGGTTTTTAAAATCATGCACAATGGAACGCGCGAACCGTCCCACCAAAGTCAAACGTTCCGCCTGCAACACCTCTTGAATATATTGGCGGTTGAAATCACGCATCCGCAAACTGAACTCGCGGACCAGACTGAGCGCCAGCCGGGGAGAATTTTCCAACACATCCAGCAGGTTATCGCGGCGAATGAAATAAGCCTTCGTATCCTCGTCAGCAATGGCGGAAGCAGAACGCGGCTCATTATCCAGCACCGCCATCTCGCCAAAAAAATCCCCTTTGCCAATGCGCGTCAGCACCCGCCGTTCGCCCTGGCCGATAATCGCGGAAACCTGCACCAACCCTTCCAGAACAATATAGATGCCGTCACCCGGGTCGCCCTCTTTGAAAATGGATTGCCCGGCCCGGTAGAACCTCACTTCGGCGGTTTGTGCGAGAGACTGCAGTTCCTCTGTTAGCAAGCCGCTGAACAACTTGGCATTTTTGAGCTCGGCCATCTTCGGCCTTAGCATAATCGATTTTTTGCGTGCGTAAAGCCTTGATATTACCGGTGCCCGTCTCCGCTCGGTTTTACCGTGCTCACCCGCCTGATTTAGTTGGCCAGAAATGTCTCACGCGAGGCTTGACGCTATCGCCAATCGAATTTAGTTTCTCCGTCCACGTGTGGTGGCCATAGCTCAATGGTAGAGCCCCAGATTGTGATTCTGGATGTTGCGGGTTCGAGTCCCGTTGGTCACCCCACTCTTTTTTACCCCGCGTCTGCTCAGAGTTTCGTTCCATTGACCTTCACCCACGGCGTAAATGCGCCCATGGCATGGACCTTCACTTTGCGCTGCCAGATTTTGCCGCCGCCAAATGCGAAAAGCGTGTCCTGTTCGCGTCCGCCCAGGCAGACGCCGACAACCCGGCTGCGGTCGGGCAGGATGGCGGATGCGCCCCTGCAGTGACGCCATGTCGG
>JBEHZA010000151.1:0-10237 GCA_048497895.1 Verrucomicrobiota bacterium | reverse complement strand
TATTTCAGCCGGCGCTTCCAAACCCAGCGACACATTTAGGGTAGATAACAGCGGGCCCAGCATCAGTATTTCCAGCCCTTCACAGAGTGTGATTTCGACCGGTTCCGTCACTTACACGGTTGAATTCGATGATCCCAGCGGGATTGATTCGATCAACTTCAGTTCCGAAGATGTCACGCTGAATGGCGAAGGCTTCGTCAAGGGACGCGTGAGCGTAGCGGGTGAAGGAGATTCCTTTACGGTAACTATTTCCGATATCGTGGGGAACGGTTCACTGGGCATTACGATTGGGGCGGGCGTCGCAGTGGATAATCTGGGTAATGCCAGTGCTGAGACGGACCCGAGCGAAACGTTCGTAGTGGACAACACTCCGCCGCGGGCCTGCATCAATCCGCCCTCCGCCACGTTCAGCGATGGCCCGGACATCACCTTTACGGTGACTTACTTCGACAACGACGAGATCAATAACATTCTGTTGAACCCCTCGTTCATCACCTTGAACAAGACGGGCACTGCTAATGGTAAAGTGACGGTGAGCAACCTTCGCCCTCGGGCAGTGGCCAACGGTGGCCCGATTAACACCCGCACGGTAACGATCTCCAACCTGAGAGGTGAAGGCACCTTGAGCATCTCCATCGCTCCGGGATCGGCTTACGATTTCGCCGGCAATCAAGCCGATGGAGTAGGCCCCAGCCAGACCGTCACCATCGCCGTGCCAGTGGCGCCGACGGTCAAGTATAACGTGTTGCACGCCTTCACGGCAAATCCGGCTGGGTATGGTCCGGAAGCCAACCTGTTGCATGGCTGCGATGGCGCGTATTACGGAACGACGTCCGCGGGCGGCGTGAGCGGCAGCGGCGTAATCTTCAAGGTGAATGGCGACGGCACCGGTTACAAAGTGATCAAGACGTTTGAAGACAGTGACGGGTCCACTCCGATGGCCGGTTTGGTCGAAGATAGCAACGGCATGCTCTATGGCACGACCACCAGCGGCGGCGACGGCAGCAAGGGCGTCGTGTTCAAGGTGAAAAAAGACGGCAGTTGCTACACCGTTTTGAAAGCCTTCAATGGCGATGACGGAGCCACTCCGGCGGGCGGTATTTTACTCGGCAGTGACGGTGATCTGTATGGTGCCACCCGCGAAGGCGGCGATCTCGACTACGGCGTAGTTTTTAGAATGAAAACGGATGGCACCTGCTACACGGTGCTGCACACGTTTATGCCGAGCGCTTCCAGTCTGTCCAGTCTGGACGATAACGATGGCGCGAACCCGCAAGCCGGTTTAATGGAAAGCAGCGACGGAATCTTATACGGGACGACCTACTACGGCGGTTGCTATGATGCCGGGGTAGCATTCAAAATCTGCAAGAACGGCGACAACTACCGTATTCTACATTCCTTTGGGCGCAATAACGGGGGCACAGCAGCGGTGCCTCAGGGCAGCCCGACGCCGCAACAGACAACCCGCGACGCCGCCAATCCGTCTTCGGTCCTCGTGGAAGGCAACGACGGATTATTTTACGGCACGACGGCTTACGGCGGCAACGCGGGCGATGGCGCGGTCTTCAAGCTCGATAAGCGTGGAAATTGTTACGCGCTGCTGCATGAGTTTAATCGCAATTGCAACGTTCACTATGTGCCCCGGTCCACGGCTCAACCGCAAAACTCGGGAGCACGGGATGGCGCTAGTCCGCTGGCCGGTTTGATCATCGGCAGTGACGGCGCGCTTTACGGCACGACCTCCAGCGGTGGCGATGAAGGTTCAGGCGTAGCGTTCAAGCTGAATCAGGACGGCACTTGCTACGGACTGTTAACTACCTTTGGTGATCGGGGTTCGGGTGCCAGTCCGCAAGCCGCGCTGGTCCTGGGCAGCGATGACGTGCTTTTTGGAACGACTGCTTATGGCGGGCGTGATGAAGAGCTGAGTGGCACGCTCTTCTCCATGAGCCAAACCGGAGATAACTTCCGGACTTTGTTGGCCTTCTCCCCGAGTTCTGAAGCGCTGAATCCGTACAGCAAACCGCTGTTAAGCACCGATGGAATGATCTATGGAACCACGTCCAGCGGCGGCGATTTTAGCGGCGGCGTGGTTTACCAAATCGGGAAAGACGGCCGTGGATATAAAGTATTAAAATCCCTGCCAACCGGGGGAAAGAGCAATGTCTCCGGATTAATTGAAGATGCTGACGGGTTCCTTTACGGAACGATTTTTGGGACGGGCGGTTCCAGTAACGGGTTGATCTTCAAATTGAAGAAGGACGGGACTTGTTTCACCATTTTACACTCCTTTAACTACGATGACGGCGCCTATCCGGGGGATGGGGTAACACTCGGCCAGGATGGAGCGCTTTACGGGACAACGTCAGAGGGCGGGGGAGATGGAGCCGGAGTTGTATACCGGATCAAGACCGATGGCACCTGTTACTCGGTCCTGCATGCGTTCAACGGATCGGATGGAGCAAATTCTTACGCCAAAGTCATCATTGATTCCAACGGCGTGCTGTATGGCAGCACTTATTACGGCGGGGATAACGGCTATGGATCTCTCTTCAGCCTCCAGACCGATGGCAGCAGTTTCATGGTGCTGCATTCGTTCACCGGAGATGATGGATCAAACCCCGGCGCTGAATTGACGATCGGCACGGATGGAGCGCTCTATGGCGCAGCCCAAAGCGGCGGCGACGAAGGGGACGGTGTGCTATTCCGGATTAAAACGGATGGCACTTGTTACTCGGTGCTGCATTCCTTCAATTATAACGACGGGGAGAGCCCCAGCAGTCTGGTTGTCGGACTGGATGGAGCGTTCTATGGCACTACCGGCAACGGTGGTGATAATGGATATGGCGTCGTTTTCCGGATCACGCAAAATGCGGATTCTTTCAGTGTGCTCCGTTCCTTTGGCCAGAACGTGTCCGGTGGACGGGATGGGGTTTACCCCTACAGCGGATTAGTCGTCGATAGCGATGGCATTCTCTACGGCACAACGGGCGATGGCGGTGGCTCGAATGGCGGCACTCTCTTCAAGCTTAACGAAGACGGCAGCGGCTACGCGCTCATCAATGAATTCGGTGCGACCGATGGGACCAAGCCGTCCGCCCCGCTTCTGGCGGCGAAAGATGGAACCCTCTATGGCACGACCACTCGCGGTGGCGCCTTTGACAAGGGCACGATCTTCAAGATCCGTCCGGACGGAACCTGCTTCAAGATTCTGTATTCCTTCGACGGTTGCCAGAGCGGCGGTGATCCGCTGGGCAGCCTGGTGGAAGGCGAAAACTGCACCTTGTTCGGCACCGCTTCCAAGGGTGGCAATGGTCACGGCGTGATCTTCAAGATCAAGACGGACGGCACCTGTTACACCGTGTTGCACGCGTTTTGCTCGAATGACGGGGCGAAGCCGTCGGCGGGCCTCGTGACTGACAATTGCAACAACCTCTTCGGCACCACCAAGTGTGGAGGTGATAATGGCTACGGGGTGATCTTCAAAATCAAAACGGACGGCACCTGCTACTCGACGCTCTATTCGTTTGATTACAACTCCGGATCCGCTCCACAAGCGAGTCTGATCATTGGTTCCCACGGTGATCTCTTCGGCACCGCGGCTGAAGGTGGTTTTGATGGCAATGGGGTCATCTTCAAAATCAAATCGGACGGAACGTGCTACAACACACTGCATGAGTTCTGCAATAATGACGGGGCCAACCCGCTCGCGCCGCTGTTGCTCGGAAGCGACGGCCTGTTGTATGGCACCACCCGGTCGGGCGGCGACTATGGCAACGGCACGATCTTCAAGCTGAACCAGCATGGAAATTGTTTCGTCACGTTATACTCACTGGATGGCGATAACGATGGCTCTAATGTCCGCGCGGGCCTGTTGGAAGGTGAAGATGGCTATCTCTACGGCTCAGCCTCCAGCGGCGGCCCCAACTGCAACGGCGTCATCTTTGAAGTCGGCAAGGACGGCACCGGTTACCGCGTGTTGAAAGCCCTGGACCAGGCGGATGGAACCAGTCCGCGCGCAGGTCTGGTGGTTGGCAAGGACGGCGCCTTCTATGGAACGACCTATTGCGGTGGCGCTGGTCCAGGTGTGGTCTTCCGGATCACCTCACAGGATAACGCTGGCCCGGCGGTATTCGTCAGCGATCCGTCATCGTCCTCCACTCAGGGTGACGACATCAGCTACACGGTGACCTATAAAGACCCGAACTTCCGCCAGAGCACTCTGAGCGCGGGCGACATCACGTTGAACAGCACTGGAACCGCCACCGGAACCGTAACGGTCACTGGCGATGGCAAGACGTGGACGGTCACGATCACCAACGTTCGCGGCACGGGCAGCCTGGGAATCACGATCGGTGCCGGCACCGCGTCGGATTTCGCCGGAAACCAATCCGTGAGCAAAACCGGCACCACCTTCTCGGTCGATGCCGGCGCTTATCTGGGTGTGGAAGTTCTGGGCGGTGGAACGTTCCGGATCACCCTGTATGGCGCGCCGAACACGTACTATTCCATTCAAGCCACATCGGATCTGACGAATCCGGATTGGCAGGAAATCGACTTCGACGTGACAGACGGAGATGGGATTCTCGTCCTGGAAGATTCACCTGCGGCCGATACGCAATTCTATCGGGCGGTATTTGCTGGCATCCCATAACCAGCGCTCCCGGCCAGCCGGGAAACAGCGCGGAAGTTAGATTCAAGCGAGAGCGGTTCCGAAGTCGGAACCGCTCTCAGCTTTTTGGAGAGGAGCGTTCGAGTAATGGAATGGACGTTTTCAGGTTCGACAAGGAGGAACGCCTGAATTACCGTCTCATTATGAAGAAGGACGGAGTGGAGGCCAAAAGTTAATTACCCATTCAATGTCACGCATCATTCCAAGGTCAATCGTAGCCATTGTGACAGTATTTGCTGCCATTGCGTTTTGGTATTGGGCGCTTCGGCCACTCGGCTTCGCTTCTTATCTGACGTCCTTTGGTGCGACTGAGTCGGATATCATCCAACAATATTGGCCCCATCGAATCGTTCAGCCCGAATGGGTAAGCAGTTCACCCGACATACTCATCAATTGGTCCGTCGCGGAGACAGGAGCGCGCGTATTGATTGTCGGTGTTGCGTGGCTCATGGCCACGGGAGGAATAATCCATATGAATCACCGACGACCATTTGCGAGGCGACAAAAACTCGCGCTTTAACCGGACGGATTCGGTTTATATGATCCTCGCGAATGTTATTTTTGGCCCACGTAAAAAGGGGGAAATTGACCAACTCGAAGATGCGGTGGAGAGGTATTTAGGCGCTTTGCTCCAAGCGGGCCAACTCTGTGGCGATTACTTTCTTGCCTGGACGAAGGGTCTGCTCAACGCACACGTTTTATTGGCGGGACGTGGAGCATCGGAGCTACGCTACCATTCCAAATGGGGTAAGCAGGAGTTAAAGAGGGTCACTCAGTTCTTCGGAAGAAAGCCACTCTGGAGAATGTTGGATGATGAGTCACGCAAGGCACCATCGTCATGGAAAGGAACTCCATTTCTGTATCTTTTTACGCATGCCTTTGATAAGGCATCACCGGTGTGTCGAGGGGATAAAAAGACGCCCGTGCCCTTGTTTATGCTGCCGCTGTCGTTTGAACAAAAGTCGGGGTTGTATTCGTGGCAGAATGACTATTTTCATTACGACAGAATTTGGTTGAGTTGCGGCTTTTTAGAACTGGCAGTCTATCGCCAGTTAGCCGACCCAAGCAGCGAATTGGCCAAATGTGGACGCGATTTGTGCCGTGGGATTGAGACGGCAACAAGAGTGCCAACGTAATATTATTTGATGCGTTATTGGGGCAGAGCCAAAGGAGAAGAGAAACGACTTTGTCCGGGATGCGGCAAAATCTGGGACTTGAAAAAAGCAACAGAACTTCATCAATCCCCGAACTTCGACTTCAAATGCGATCCTTGCAGACTGGTTTCCCATGTGGGCGTTTCCACCGATGGAGGACGGCGCACACGGATTGGAGAGTTTCAAAAAATAAAATCTGTTAAAAACTCTAAACAACTTTCAAACCCGAAGTGAAAACATTTTTAACAACCTTCATTTTGACATTGTTTCTCCAGTCGGCACCGGCAGAGGACGCGACCACGAAGGCGTTGGCGCTGGATTACAAAGCATTCGATCAAACGCAGCATTCGGGCTGGCGCGTATTGGCGCAGGATGAGAAGCGGCATCGGGAAGCGGCAACGCTGATTGATGCGTATCTCGCAAAGCATTCGGAACTGAACCGCTTCGACCGGGCAAATCTTAATTTTCACGCACTCCAATGTTTGGCAATGGCCGGAGACAACGCAGAGGCACTCAAACATTTACCCGCGTCGCGCCTTGATCCTGAGCCGCCGGAGAGCCCTATCTGTTGGAACGATTACCTGGAGGCCACCGAGGCTTTTTTGAAACGTGATCGACCGAAGCTGTTGGCTGTCCGGAAACGCATGGCCACCCAGAAGCCTGATGACGGTAACCTACCCATTGTCGATTCACTCATCGCCCATTTCGACGAGCCGTATGCCAAGGCTTATGGAAAAGCGAAATAACAATACTCGTTCCGGCAAACGGTAAAACCCATTTCATTTGATCCTAAAACCATGTCCAACACTGCTACGCTCCCGATCGAGTATAACCGCAATTTTTCTCTACAGTTTTATTGGGTGGGCCATGGGCTGCTCCTATTACGAAGCGGCAAGACCAACCAACATCCCACGCGCATTGATATTCTGTTTTGTGATGTACGCTGGATAGCATTGCCGGCATGGCTTGATGGCATCCGGATTGAAAGGGGTGAACTTTCAGAAATTCCACTGCCACTTACGTCCAAAATAAAAGAAGAGGCGCATTTCATGTCAACGTTCCGGGTGATTTCCCAAGGCGTTACGCATTACCTGCTGGCCGGCGATGTGGTAAATGTGGCCGAAGATCAGAAGAATTATAACGACGATTCGTCACTGCTTCCGCATTTCGATTTTCGAGCTTTAATCGCTCCTCTTCGGGAAGAAGATTAACTTCAATCATGGCTTAAGTCTGACGAAGTTTTGAAATGTGAGCTTCCGCCCGTTCAAACCGCAAGCTGATCCACATCCAGAGCAGGAGGAAAACGGTAACGCTGGTAAGAATGCGGCTGAACCAACCGCCTTCGCGGGTGCTGGCGGCCTGCAGTTGGATGGTCATTGGTTTTTGCACTTCGGTTTGCAGGACTTGCGTGAAGGAGTGCAACCGTCCGCGCGTGGGTAGGTTGACGCGGAGCGGCTGCACTTTGGTCACGGCTAATTCCTGTGCCTGCTGGAGCTTGCTCCATTGTTGCTCGGCCACATTTTCGTCGTATTCCACAATTTGCGCGACGGACGCCGCTTGGCGGTCCCCTGCCCCCCGTGGACTTTCCACCTGAAGTTGAACGCCGAACTTTTCGTTATTTTGCAACGTGTAAGCGCGTTGGGCGTTGATCAGATTGCTGCCTTGCGCGCGACCAAGGTCTTTTTGCAAGGCTTTCAAATCCTGCTCGGCGGATTGATCGTAATACGAATTATCTTTGGCTTGATTATAGGCCCAGGTGAGTTCCTTGACGTTGCCGTTCGCCAATTCCCGGCGCGCACGTGACAGAGAACTGGACGTTTCATCCTGACGGTTTTTCCGTTGGCGGACCTCCTGCAAGCTGTAGTCGAACAGCGTGTAATTCTGGCTTACGGTAGCAACTTCGGCTTCATGGCTCATGCTGCCGCCGAACGCGCCGTAATCAAAGTCGGGCGGCAGATAGAGATCCCAACGCGCATTTTTCAACGGCACGTCCAAACGGGGGGAGGTGAGATTGACTTCGCCTTTGTTCTTCGGAAATTTTTCCGCGCTGAGATAGGTCAACTCCACGGTGACAGCAGCGTCATCGGCATTGGAGCGTTCCAGTGGCAGGAGTAATTTCCCGGCGCGTTTGCTGGGCCGCACGGGTTGGCCGGCGACAAAGGCCGACCACACGGTCGAGCCGGCAGGCAATTCGAGTTCCAGATATTGGCGTCCATTATTCCGCACGGCGAGGGTCATCGCGGTCATCATTTGGCCGTCATCGGCTACCACCGTGGTGAGGTGAGCATGGTCCACGAGGGCTTGCAACACGGCGGCCTCATCAAAGCGCCGCACGTCCAGCGCGAGGCGGTAACCGGGACGCAAATAGCGGTAGGACAACAGCACGGTGTCACCGCCGGAATTATTATCTCTGCCCAACCCGGCCCATTCGGGCAATTCACGCACGTCGATCTTAACCAGCTCACCACTGCTGGTTTTCTCGCTCACTTGCAGTGGCGACTTGGCGAGAATGGCGAGTGAACCGGTTTCGCGTTCCACATTCACGGCTTGCACACCGGTGAAAGCGACGGCATTGGTGCTGCTGGTGCGCGGTTGTTCCCACGTTACGGTCAACGTGAATTGGTTGCGCACCTTGTTCTGCAATTCCACGCGCCACTCCTCACCGTTCTGATCGCGACGACGAATGTTTGACCCCAGAATTTCGACATTCTTATACGCGGCGGGAATGTGCAGTTTGAATTCTTTCAATGGCGCGTTCTGAATATCATAACGCACGAGCGCCTTGCCGCTCACGAGCGTTTCACTGACGGTGACCAGGTTAACGATTTCCGCGCGCACCCACGATTCCACCATTTCCGTATTTACGGAAAGTATCCAGTCCTCTGCCTTTTCCGGGTGACTGGCGAGGAACTTGTAAGCGAGCACGCCGCCGTTAGCCGGCTTGCCTTCGTTCAGAGTAGCAGCAGGAATTTCCGTGAGACCATCAAAGGTGGCGGTCTTCACCGAAATCCCGGGTTCGGAAAGCACGGAGACAAAGCCGGTTAATTTTTCTGTGCCGAGCGGATGGACGCCCGCCACGGTGAAGGGGTTCGGTAAATCCTTGATGGCCTGCCGCAATTCAATGCGCAGCGAATATGCGCCTTGCGTGCGTTCTTTGAGCGCAATTTCGAGGATTCGTTCGTTATTCTCCGTGCGTTCGTTCCATTGCTGAATTTGTTGACCAACGACATTTTCGAGCCGGTATCCCGCCGGCAGGATAACCCGCAGATTGAAGACGCCGGCCCGCTTGATTGTGTAATCAAGCTGGGCGGAAAGAGTGATTTGATCAAAATTAATACGAGTGCTGTTCCGCACCACGGCTTCGACCTGCGGTTGCACCGCTTCGGCTTTCACTGTCAGCGAGAAGTCGGTTTTGAGAAAGCGGTAGGCACTGAGAATGCCTTCGGCCTTTTCCTGACTTGCACGGGCGAACTCGGCGGTATCAATCCGTTGCAGATCAACGCCGGCTTCCAGAGACAACGTCAATTCTTCGCTGCCACGCACCGCAACCGTGCCGGTTTCCCGTTTCACATCGAGCGCATGGGGAATTTCGAGCTTCGCTTGCGCGGGCAGTTTCTCGAGCACTTTTTCTGTTTCCACCACGAGCCGGTAATCCGGAGAAACGCCCTTCAACAATTCGACGGCGAGCACGTCTTCACCGGCGCCGTCCTGCAATTGCCACGTGCGAATCGCCTCGCCATCCACGCGCAACAAACGATGACCCGCAGGCAAACGAACGCGCGCCTGACGCAGCTCTCCTTGAGTGATGTGATAATTCAACGTGGCACGGGAATTAATCACGCCACTGCCAATATTCACCAGGGTGTCATTCTGGCAGAATACAGTGGCGGCAATCTCCGCGGCCCGTTTCACGCGCGGGGTCCAATTCATTTCCACCCGGTCCGCAGACCCGATGACAGCTTCAACGCGGGTTTGTTGATTTTCACCAGCGCGTTTGAAAGCAACAGCGGTGGGAAATTCAACGTCCGCTTCCGCCTCATCAATGTTCACAGTAAATTGACTGGCCAACGCGGGCGGAATGCCAAACGCGAGTTGCCGGCGCGTGATGTCACCGCCCAGTTTCGCCAGCAACTTCATCTGCAAAGTAACGCGGCCTTGAGCCGGCAGGACTACGCCCACGGACTTGCCTTCCCGCGATAATTTCGCTTCACCGGTTTTCACGGTGAATTGTTCCAGCGCCACGTCATCGGTAAACAACGTAACGGTCTGGTTGGTGCTGGTGGAGAAGAGCTCAATGGTAGTCTCGAATTGCGCCACCCGTTCCCGCACAGTGCCGGTATAATTTGCAGAGAGAATCGAAACCGCGTTGGTTACCGCGGCAGCAGGTTCAGCCGTCACTGTCAAGCCGAAGCGC
>JBEHZA010000150.1:0-10294 GCA_048497895.1 Verrucomicrobiota bacterium | reverse complement strand
AGTTTCCATTGGACGAGCGGGACTTCAACAGAGGGGGCTTCCATTTCGAGTGTATCGTAAAGAACTTTGCCCCGGCCAGTATCCTTGACGAGGAGAACTATCTGGTCCTGGCATTCCCGGAGGAGCGCTTCCATGGACTGTCCACGGAAGCGGGCGATGATGAGGTCGTCGACGAGTTCTACCAGAGTTGGCCGTGCATAAACTCGGTTTGGTGGTGAGGGAAAATACAATAGGAGCGATGGTTTGACCACTTTTTTGGGTGGCGGAGGAAGGCGGGGTTTAACAGGAGCCAACGGAGAAAACGGAGAGGGATTTCTGGGTTTTGACAGAATGAACAAAATGCACAGAATCCAAGGGGACACAGGGCCCGATTGGGGACCGGACCTATCAACGGTGTGTGTGGGTAAAATGAGGGTTGAAGGATGGGGAGGGCCTAAAATGACGAAAACCGAATGTTTAAACCCGAAAGAAATCCCAATGAGGAAGCTTTAATGGGCGGGGGCGGGAGTTGCCTGGAGGTGGTTCTGGGGGCGTGAACTCCTGGGGTAGAGCCGTTTGGCGGGGGAAAATAGTGGGAAAATATGCCAACGGAGGGCACTGGATGGACTTGATTTTGAGTAACTTCGCTTGACTCCCCTTTATACGGTGTGCTAGTAGAATACAGCCACATTATAAGGTAGTGGGCTGGGTTTTATATGCGTTGCCCCAAGTGTGCATGCCAGGATGATAAGGTGATTGATTCACGGAGTTCCCGTGAAGGCTCCACTATCCGCAGACGTCGCGAGTGCCTGAAGTGCGGGCACCGGTTCACCACTTACGAGGAAATTGAGCATGCCGGCTTGATGGTAATCAAGCGGGATGGCCGACGTGAGGAGTTCTCCAAGGAAAAGTTGCTCTCCGGGATCAAAAAGGCGTGTCAGAAACGGCCGGTAAGCCCGGAGGCGATCGAGAATATTGTGGAACGGATCGTGGACGAGATTACGGACAAGTATGAGCATGAGGTGCCGGGGATGGCGGTGGGCGAACGCGTGATGGAAGGGCTGCGTGAACTGGATGAAGTGGCTTATGTCCGGTTTGCCAGTGTGTATCGCCGGTTTCAGGAAGCCGGCGATTTTGTACAGGCGGTTAAAAAACTGGAGGTACGAAATGATACAACTACGTTCCGATTGCCTGGTATTTGAACTATCCACGGGCGAGGCCATTCCGTGTTCTGCGGAAATGGTAGCCATTGAGATGATGGGCGACGCCGCGTCCATCGTTGATCCTGAATTGATCCGGAATGCGGCGGCGGCGGTGTTGCACTACTTCAAGGAAGAGCAGGGGCGGGAGTATGTTTCAGTGGGCGAATTTTCGCTGGCGCTGGAACGGGTGTTGATGGCGTTCGGCCTGGAGGTGAAGTCAGAGGTGGCGGCGAAGGCGCCGGCGAATGTGGCGGAGTCCGACTTGCGGCAGTTGGCTTGTGAATCCGGCAAGGGGTTTGAACTGGTGTTCTTTTCCCGGTTGCGGCACGAGTTCGACACGCAGATGGACAAGGCGCCACAGGTGCTGCGGTTCACGGGGCTGCGGAGTTGCGTGAAGCAGTTGGTGGGCGCGCAGCGGTGGACGGGCCGGTGTCAGCAGTTGAGTGATCAGATTGTGGAGTTCCTCCGCAATTGCCTGGATCATACGGCGGGCCGTCAATGCGCGTTGGTCGTGCAATAACGATCAGCGCCGGTGAGTTTGTCTGAGCCAATGCTCGCTTCTGAGCAATGTAATTTCTACCCCTATGAGCAAAACTATTTTCGAGAAGATCATCGCCCGTGAGATTCCGGCAGATGTGGTGTACGAGGATGAATTGGTGCTGGCGTTTCGTGATATTAATCCACAGGCACCGACGCATATTTTGATCGTGCCGAAGAAACCGGTGCCGCGGATTGCAGAGGCGAAACCGGAAGATCACGCGTTGCTGGGGCATTTGTTGCTGAAGGCAGCGGAGGTGGCCGCGAAGGTGGGCTTGCGGGAAGGGGGTTACCGGCTGGTGATTAATAATGGTCGCGATGGGGGAGAAGCCGTGCCGCATTTGCATTGCCACATTCTCGGAGGACGGCACATGGATTGGCCGCCGGGTTGAGGAGCGCGCGATTTAATTTTGCGTGACGAAACTGGCGTGGGCTTACGGACGCGCGGGCACGGCGTTAATCTGCAACTCGGTATTCGTGCCGATCAGGACGCGGCCGCGAATGAGGAGACTGTTTGTGCGGGCAAACGTCTGGCTCGCGGAGTCATCGAAATAAGTGGTTATCCCGAGCGCGGTGGTGTTGGTGATGGTCAGCGACAGCAGCGCGGGATTCGACAGAATGCCTTCAAAGGAGATGGCTTGATTGAGCGTGCGATTAGTGCCGGTGACGCGGAAGAAGAGGTTGGATTCCGGCTGGTTTTCTCCGGCAGTACCTGCCCTTCGGTACGAAGAATATTTGCGGTCGGATTCAGTTTCCACTTTGGCTTTGTCCTGAGTTAATTCTTTGGTTGTCAGGTAATCTTTCGGTGTGACTTGAACTCCAAACGCCCAATCCGCGTGGACAACTTGAGCGACGGTACTGCCAGTATAGACGGAGCCATCAGCATCAATGAAATTGAGGGTGGCGCCATTCGTCTGCACGGTGAAGGATTGCAAGACTTGAGGCATGGGCGGGGAATTGAAGTTGCGGCGCAAGGGTTCGTTGCCGAGCGCTTGCACAAAGTGTTGGCCAGGCACGGCTACGGTGCCGGTAAGATCGCCGAGAGCGTAGTTCAAGGTTTGGGGCAACATTCCGCCCTCACGGAGTTGGGTGGAGGGAGCGGTAGAAAAAGTAACGGTAGTTACCGAAGCATTCGTTGCGATTACCGCCACGTCGCTCGTGCTGACGAAGCCCATCGGTTGTTTTTTATTTTTCGACTCGACGGTTACTAAGGCGTTTTGCTTTAAGGCGCGGTTGCCGGACAGTGTTTCATCAATCGCGCGAGTGGATGATGGGGAGCGAGGCATGGGCGCAGGCGTGGCGGCGGGGGTAGTCGGATTAATTGGTGCATCCACGAGAGCATCTTTTGCCAGCGGCGCGGCGGTTGGATGGATTTCGGATTTAGTGCCGCCGCCAGCGGTCATTTCAGGACGCGCGGGAGGAGGTGTAGCGGGCAGCGCTTTTTGTTCCTCTACGATGGCCATGGATCGCCCAGGTTTGAGTGTGCTGGTGGCGGAAGCATCCCGATCGGACCGGTTCATGCGGGCAGCTTCAGCCGGTTTCTCAACGAGGGTTTTTTCAGTTACTCCTCGTTTGCGGCTTTCCGCGTCGCTCGTGCTGAAATCGGCGGTGAGTTGGTCAGCCGGAGCTTTCAATTTCAGTTCGACGCCATCGGTCGAGGCGTTGGCGGATTTTGCATCCGCAGTGGGTTTTAATGAGCCTTGATTCAGCGTGAAAGCATTCTCATTCACGTGCTCGGCAAATTTGGCTTTGCTGCCGGGCTCAGGCTGATTCGCTGGCGCCGGTGCGGACGCGGTTGAAAGTGAGGGCAGTGTTAATTGAGCAGCGGGCTCATAATCGTGGAGAATAGTTTTGGCGGGTGGACGATGATTTTCCATCCACACCAATGTCACCACCAAGAGCAATGCCGCGAAGGAAGCTGCCAACGTCAAGCGCCGCCAGAGTTCTGCCCAGGGCGAGGATTGCGCGCGGGTTGCCGGTGCTGGCTGGCCATAGGTCTGCGCCACTTCCGCCTGCAACAGCTTGCGCGTGGCGGGGTGCAACTCCATCGGCGCGCCCGCTTCGTCACGGCGCTTTTGCGCGTGCGCTTGCAGTTCGCGTTCGATGTTCTTTTCCGGTTCAGTTGACATACTGGCCTAAGGATTGGACGGGAAAACCGGGGTTTTCCCGCCAGAAAAAATTCCACGGGCAATGGTCTCCAGTTTATCGAGACATTTGCTGAGCCGCGAACTGACCGTCTTCTCGTTCAACTCCAACGTGTTGGCGATTTCTTCGTAACTGAGATCGCCGAAGTAGCGCAGTTCAATGATTTCACGGCAGGGATCGCCCAACTGCTCCAAAGCAAGCACGACTTGCGCCTGCTTTTCCGCGTTGACCAGCGCTGCATCCGGTGACGGAGCGGCCATCGGTGGATCAAGCGTCAGGCCGGTTTCCGGGTCTTCCGCTTGCAAAGAAAGCGTTACTTGGCCGCCGCCGCGTTTAGCCGCGCGCTGGCGCTCACGATAATCCCGCGCTTTATTTGCTGCGATGCGGAACAGCCAGGTTTGAAACTGGCTGTTGCCCTTGAACGTGTTCAAACTCTTGATGACCGTGAGAAAGGTTTCCTGACAAATTTCTTCCGTGTCTTCGAGCGTGAAATCGGAGGCCAATTGGAACACAAACCGGCCGGTCGCCGCGTAATGCAGATCAAATAATTCATCCCACGCCTGGGCTTCACCCTGGCGGCAACGGGCTAACAGCTCAGCCTCGGCATGGGTACTCATCAACCGGCAGGTTAAACAAAAGCCGCTCATTTTGCCAGTGTTTGCTGTCACGGAGAAAGGGCGATTGATTTTGCAATTGTGCCCCCACCGCCCGTTTGTTACTACTGGAGCCGACCCAAACACCTTGAACCGAAGCGCGCTTGCCATGAAGAGATTTTCCACCATTGCCTGTTATTTTGCCGCCGCCGCTCTGGCCTTTGTCGCCTGCTCGAAGGAGAAGCCGCCGGAACCTAAAGCGGAAGTGAAAAAAGCCGAGCCGCCCAAGCCGGTGGAGCCGCCCGTCGAATTGAAAGCCAAGTGGCAGGTCGGCAAGCGCTACCTGTTCCGCGCGGATACCGTAGCATCCAACCAAATCACCGCCGCGACTTCACCGCAGCCGGTGCAACAGGAAATGAATCAAAGCCACGACATCGCCGTCACCGTGCTGGGACAGCAGGACGCTGGTTACGCGATGGAAGTGGAATATACCGCCATCAAAACGGAAACGCGCATGGCCACGCGCACGTTGATGAGTTTTGATTCCACCTCCGATCCCAAGACCGATCGCACGAATCAAATCGGCAGCATTCAACGCAAAATGTTGAATCACCCTTACAAACTCATTACGGACGCCAGCGGTCAGCCGGACAAGATCGAAGGCTACGATGATTTCATCAAAAAGATCACGTCCGGCGGCAGCCGCCAGGCGCAGACCATGCTCAAGGCGTATCTCTCGGCCGATAACCTGAAAAAAATCCCCGTCTTTTCCCACCTGCTCACCGGCAAAACCGTGAAGATTGGCGAGAACTGGAAATCCGACAGCGATTTCACGAGTCCGCTTGGCGCATTTAAGCTGTCGCAAACCACCACCTTCAAAGCCTGGGAACAACGTGATGGCCATAAGGTCGCCTTGCTCGATATTACTGGCGTGGTCGTTAGCCCCGCGCTGGCGGCAACGCCTGCGGCACCCGGTGGAGCAGCCGCGCCAATCCCGGCGACCAGCGGTTCACCCGCTCCCGGTTCCGCGCCTGCTTCGGCAGCGGCGGTCCCCGGCCAGATCGGCACTCTCACCGGCAAAGCGTGGTATGACCCTGATCAAGGCGCGATTGTCGAATCAGTCACCGATCACAATCTCAATCTGCACATCGCCACCTCCAGCGTGCAATCGCATCTCATTGTTACCGTCAAACTCAACGAAGTAAAAGACGCGCCGCCGAAAACGGAACCCAAACCCGAACCTTCCAAAACAGAAGCGCCCAAGTAGGGCAGGTTTTCCAACCTGCCGGTTCCGGGACATTCCTGTCCCGGTGAGCAATCAAAGTTTCACAGAGTTGGAAAGCTCCATGAACCCGCATGGCTGGAAAGCCTGCGCTACGGTGGAATTTTCGAGTCGGGTATCCTACCCTAATTAATTATCCAAACTCGCCGCCGGGTGGTGAATGGGTTTCCGCTTTCCAATCCGCAAGGAGAGGAGTAGATTCCTCTGTCGTTCGGAGAATGGTAATTACAGGAGAAATTTTAATGCCTGATTTTCCTTCGTACCTCCAGATTTGCAGCTTGAGAATTAACCTGCTCATGAATCGAGTGATCGTTCTCACCACATTTATCGTTCTGCTCGCCGGTTGTATCTCCCGTAAAAGTTCCAGCGGGGATACCGGCACCGGTCAAACTGCCGTCGCGTTTCCAACGGATAAAGGTTACTCAAACTCCTTCGCGTTCATACGTTCGCCAGCGGTTGAAAACGCTGCGCATACCCGGCAGGAAAAAATCCTCGAAGAAATCAAGCAGCTCGGAAAACACGATTGGGCCGGTGTTTATTCTTCCGGGAATGGCACTAGTGAAAACACTTCATTCATGATTGCTCCGCATACCGGTTATGTATTTGAAGGCCATGGTTGTGGGGGATTATATGAACGTAACTATGGAACGGTAACGCAGACTGCCACTGGCAGGATTAGACTTTCCTTCACCCTGCCGCACGATGACCTTCCTGCTCATGGAATTCCGCCCGAATTCATTCCTGTTTCCTGGGGATCGCGCCATTACCTCATTTCTCCGAACGAAATGATTGAGTTCTGTAACAGTGTAAATGCAGGCAGTGGGCGCCGAAAATTTCCATTCGGTTCCCACCTGTTGCGTCAGGGAGATGAGAAGCTGGAGGTTGTTGGATTGCCGAAAATCCCATCGGAATTTCAAGAGCTTCTATTAGTGAAGCCGATTGAGGCGACCATTACCAGCGTCGGCCCAAATAAACTGCAACCACGTTCGGACGATCTCAAAATCAAATACACGTCCGTAACCATTAACGCCGGACGGAACAAGGGTGTTAGGCCGGGAATGGAACTCTACGAAATCAGGAATCAGAGTTGGGATCCTATTCGCATCATAAAAACCGAAGCCAACCATTCCGAAGGCGTCATGACGCAAATCGGTGAAAAAGAACCCGGCCCCCAGAGCGGTTGGCGGCTGTCCACCCGCGCCCCATGGAACATTGATAAAAACGGCGAGCATTAAACATTCTTTCACCAAATGGCTAAAGAATTCCGACCAAACGGGAAAGGAATCGTGTCTCATAAGGTGTGAAAAATGACGATATTATGATTAATCCATACGCGAGGTGGCTACTGAGCTTCTGCCTCGCGTTGTTGCTTCCCGCTTGTTCCCGCTCTCCCGCGCCGGATCATTATCCAACGGGCACTTCTGTGAGTTTAACCCTGCGTGTGTCCTCGCCAAAGGCATCCTCGATGGAACAGTTTCAGCTTGGCCCGAAGTCGGCTCAGCTTTTTCTCGACATGCTTACGAACCAACCCGTTCGCAGTGAGGTCAGCCAAATGCCGGCTTTGCCGATGGGCACTTTCACTGTCGGAACAGCAACCTACCTCTGGCATGGCAACGGTGTGATCCGGGACCAGGGCCGCGATGAGCGTCTCTGGCATGGTCCTTATCTGCAAAAACTCATTAACGAAGTCATGGGTCATAAAATGGATAGCCGGACAGCCGTTCAACGTATTCTCGATGCGTTAGAGCAGGATTCAACCGTGGCCAATACGCCTCTGCAAGGCCCAGGCCAATATCCGGGCGGTGCGAATGACGCATTGCACCCGGTAATCTTGAGAACTGGCGATACGAATGGATGGAACGCGTTTCCGCCTCAAACGAATAAGTGAGGTAAATTACCCGATGCCATCGTTGTCTGCCAGGAAGTTCCGGGTATGACCGTGTTGTTTTCTCGTCCCTAAAATCCATTGCGTGACCAGCGATTCCTTGGACCGCGGCTGTGTCGCAGACCAGCCGCAGCAAGGCCGTAATTGAATCGCGGTTTTGAACTAATCGGGCGCTTTTGATCTTTGGAAATGCTGCGGCTGGTTCCGCAGACGGAACACAGCCGCGGTCCGCAAACACCACGAAGAAGTCTCCTAAAATTCCTTCCCCAAAAATCCTCCTTGCTTAAATTTTTCTTTAGTGTATTAGTGTTATACAACACTGATGTTTCTTCACTTAAATCCTAATAACGGTGTGCCGATCTACCGGCAGTTGTTTCAGCAGTTGCGCCAGCGCATCGTCAGCGGGCAGCTTGGGGCCGGGGAGCAACTCCCTTCGGTGCGCGATCTTTCCGAGCAGGTGAAGATTAATCTCCTCACCGCCGCCAAGGTGTATCAATTGCTCGAAAGCGAAGGACTGGTGGAAACGCGCCGCGGGTTGGGCACCTTCGTGGCCGATGGCCAGCTCTCGCGTTCGATGGTTGAGAAAAAGAAATCAATCGCTTCCGCCGTCGAACAAGTGGTCACGGAAGCGCAACACCTGAAATTGAGCGAGGAGGAATTGGTTCAACTCATCCGCCAGCGCTTTGCTCACTCTGAACCGCGGGAAAATAACCGCTCTTAAACGTATGAACTCTTTTGTCATCGAGACGAACCACACGTGCCGGTCGTTCGGCAGCTACAAAGCGGTGCAGGATTTGAACCTGCGCGTGCGGCGCGGCAGCATTTACGGTTTCCTTGGGCGCAATGGCGCGGGGAAAACCACCGCCATCAAAATGCTCGTCGGCCTGCTCAGGTCGGACAGTGGTGAAATCCGCGTCAATGGCGTGGACCCGTGGCAGTTTACCATCGCCGATCGGCAGAAGATTGGCTACCTGTCTGAGAAGCAAACCCTCATGCCTACCATGCGCATTGATGGGCTGATCGAGTTTACCGCCAATTTTTATCCGAACTGGGATTTCGCGTTGTGCGACCGTATTCTGAAACGCTTTCAGCTTGATCCCACTAAACGCATCAAAGAATTGTCTCAAGGGGCGGCTCGTCAGGTCGGCTTCCTCCTCGCCATTGCACAGAAGCCCGACTTGCTGATTCTCGATGAACCGGCTGCAACCCTGGATGTCGTGGCCCGCCGTGATTTTCTGGACGAAGTGCTCCAACTCTTGCGGGAGGAAGGTAAAACCGTTTTGTTTTCCTCCCATATTCTTAGCGATGTGGAACGCATCGCGGACGAAATCGGCATTATGGCACAGGGCACGTTGAAGGTGAGTGAGCCCTTGGATCGCCTCAAGGAAACCGTGAAGCAAGTCCGCTTTCACAGTTTCCAGCACGGCATTAACGGCTTTCAATTGCCTGACGCCTTTCAGTTCAAAAAATCCGGCCACGAAGCGTTGGCTACGCTCCGTGTGGAGACGGAAACTGCACTGCAAAAAATTGCCACGGCCCACGCCTGCCAATACGAGATTCGCGATTTGGGGCTGGAAGATATCTTCGTTGAAATCGTCCGTGAAAACCAGGGTTGAACTATGAAAACGCGCCATCCCTTTCTCGCGTTGTTGAAAATGGAATTCTTGCGCAGTTCCATGGCGGGGCAACACCCGTTTTATCTGCTGGTGCCGTTGATTCTGTTCATCGTCTGCGTAACGCCGGCGCTGCAACTTTGGCTGCAACCACAACGCGCCGATACGCTCGTGGTCCTCACGATCTGGGCCATGTTGATGACGCTGTGTTCGCTGATCCTGCTGAGTGTTGAGTGCCCCGTCGCTCTGGCGCGGCAGATGTGGGGCGTGCTGCCGGGAACTGTTGTCCCCAATTACAATTGGGATGAATTCGTCTCCAGCCGCGCCATTGACCGTCGCCTGCACTTTCGGGCCAAAACCGTGATGTTCGCGCTGGTGTTGGTCCTGCCGCACGCATTCAATGTCGCGCTCGTTTGTCTGATCAGCGGTCAATTTCCGGCTTCGGCCCACGGGATCGCGCAAGCGACCTCAGTGAATTCGCTCGTCGTCTCGAATACCGAGGCGACAGCCGCCTTCGCCTACGGTGTCTTCTGGGCCAGCGCGGCCGTCATTGTCCTGGCGCAAGGTTACAGCGCGCTCACGGCGCGGCTGGTTGGGCAGAGCAAACCGGGGATCATTTTAGCGGTTGGCTTGCCCGTGGTGCTGATGACGTTGTCCATTCCACGGATGATCATGAACGATGAGTTTATTCTGAGTCTGGCGCGTTTTTTTGTGGCGCATTGGTTGCCACTTACAGCGTTGCTGTTCGCGTTGGCTTTGCCGGTGCAATGGTACTGCGAACGCTGCTTCGCCGATCAGGAGGTATTATGACGCTCAGCAAACCTTTTCTCGCGCTGGTTAAAAATGAATTCGGCCTCGCCGGGTTTGGCCGTCTGCAATGGGCTTTCTATATCTGTGCCTGGCTGCTGCCCTGGTTGCTGTTCAACTACATTGTCTTCGATCTCGGTTTTGATGGCCGTGCCTTCTTTCCCGGCATGTTAATGCCCTTCATGTTGCTCTGGCTGGTCTCCACCTGCGCGCTCAGCGCTCAAGTGCAAGTTCCCGCCGCGTCGTCTTCC
>JBEHZA010000149.1:0-10342 GCA_048497895.1 Verrucomicrobiota bacterium | reverse complement strand
TTGACCGATTCCACGTAAGTAAGACCGGAAACAAACGTGCTAACCACACCACTGGGAGTGATTTTTCGAATTTGTCCATTAACCCAATCCGACACGAACATCGTGCCATCCGGGGTCATAGTGACCCAGTTAGGATTATGGAAAAGAGCGCTCAACCGGTCTCCATTCGCGAGGCCATAATCACCACTGCCAGCGTACGTAGAGACGGTTCCGTCAGGCTTAATCTGACGAACCCGGTAATTTCCAAAATCGGAAACATAAAGGTTATCGTTGGCATCGATACAGACGTTATAGGGGGTATCAAACTTTGCCGCCGTGCCTACGCCTTCGGCAAAACCTTGTGTTGATCCGGCAAAGGTGGAAACCACACCCTGGGGAGTGATTTTCCGGATTCGATGATTGCCTGATTCTGCCAAAAAGGCATTGCCAGCATGATCAAAAACCACTGCCGAAGGGCCGTTAAATCGTGCCGCAGCTCCCTGCCCATCCTCAGCCCCCGCAGAGTTTGTTCCCACGAACGTAGTGAACACATTATTGTGGTCGATGATTCGAATCCGTTGCCCCTGATCACCCGCTTCGGAAATCCACATTTTGCCGTCCGGTGCAAAAGTGATGCCGGCAGGAAAACTGAGCAACGCGGTCGCACTGCTGCCATCCTGACTTCCATCAATTGATCCAGCATAGGTGCTCACAGTTAGCGGCACGCTACTGTAAGAACTGACTGAATTCGGATCTGTGCCAGCAAGGTATTCCTGATAATTATCGAAGCCATCACCATCGGGATCAGCATTGGCTGCGGCCAGCGGGTTGCTGTCCGCTTGCAAGCCGAAATACTTCAAGCGCCAACTATCCGATATTCCGTCGTTAAACGAAAAGTGAACTGGCGGAAAAAAGGCAAAGATATCATTACTGTAAGATCCATTATAACCACCGAACACGAGCATGGCCCCGTTGGCGGCCACAGTAGATACGCCAATCCGCGCGGAAGGCGAATTACTCACGGCCATGGCTGCCCAGGTATTCGTTGCCGGATAATAGATTCCTCCGCTCTGCGCATACGCTGCGCTATTGCCAATTCCACCCCAAACGATCATTTGATTGCCATTCCACACTGCCGCCGAACGATTGCGGGCAGTCGGCGCACTGGAAGTCGTCATTGAAGTCCAGGCATCCGTCACGGGATTGTAGCGGGCTCCGTCATTATAGCTGACCGAGAAGTCGGCCGAACTGCCGCCCCAAACAATCATTTCCGTGCCGGTCCAAACGGTTGCCGCTCCCACTCGACCTGAGGGTGCATTCACTTTAGAAACAGCACGCCAGGTATCGGTAGTAGGGTTATATATCCCCGATGTCACCTGCGATGGTGACGAAGGATTATACCCTCCCCAGATGATCATTTCTGTGCCGGTCCAGACCGCATTGAAGCCCCCTTGATAGTTCACCGGGGCTCCTTTGGCATTCATCGCCCGCCAGGAAAAAGTTTGCGGATTATACAGAGCCCCATCACTGAAATAGGAGGTATTGTAACCGCCCCAAACGATCATTTCCTTGCCTGTCCAGACGGCCACATGGCCATAGCGTGGTTGAATGAGATTCGCCTGCGCAATGGGTATCCAGGTATTTGAAGTGGGATTGTAACGTCCGCCGTTGCTGAAAGAAACGCCATTATACCCACCCCAAATGATCATTTCTGTGCCGGTCCAAACTGCCGTATGTTTGGAACGATACAAAGGCGCTCCGCTGCTGCTGATCGCAGTCCATTTGTCCTGCGTCGGGGAATACCGCGCGCCTGAACTGGCGTAACCATTGGAGCTTTCCCCGCCCCATACCAACATTTCAGAGCCAGTCCAAACTGTCGTCGCCATTTGGCGTGCACTCAAATCAGCATCCGACGCCCCCTGAGTCCAGGAACCGGCCCCGTCCACAGGAGTAAGATTAGACACTATCGAGTTATTCGAATCAATTGAGTGGTCGAGGGACAGTATCAATGGAGGCACTAATGAATGGGGAGGAATGGTTCTAATTGGAAGTGAGATGACAATCTGGTCACGATCTAATGGAACCCTATTCTGCAACCCGGAATTGGGATTCAAGTAATTGAGAGGGAGAAGGTATTTTCCGAGTAACATCTGTTCCAGCGAAACCATTTGCACATCGGAGTAAGTTTCTAATGATTGCGCCGTTGCCCTGGAAGTCATCATGAAAAGAATGGCCAGCAATAAAATGCTGTTCACCATACCAATCGGTAACCACGGCGCTAAATGCTGCTTGTATCCCCGGAACGACATAAATTTGAGTATATTTCCTTGTGTAACCCCTCCTTTTTAGGGGCACAACTCGTTCTTTTATGCTCCTCCCGCGTCAATCCAGTCAAATGATTTAATGTTACAACCGGTTCAAGTCAGGTCATTTTCGGGTTGTCATTGGGCGGTTCTAACGACATAACAACCGCACCTTTTCCGGCCATGCGCTTTTTGATGTTAAATTGGCGAGACCCGAAGAACCCGAAGGCAGGCGGCGCCGAGCGGGTAACGCTCGCTTATCTCCGTGCTCTCGTGCAGCGCGGCCACGAAGCGTACTGGTTCGCCAATGACTTTCCCGGCGCTCTGCCGGAAGAGATCATTGACCAAGTGCACATCATCCGCGGAGGTGGTATTGGATCTTCCGTTCGCAAGGCCATTCAGTGGTATCGCAACCAAAAGCCTTTCGATCTGGTGATTGATCAACATCATGGAATTCCGTGGTATACGCCCTGGTGGTGTAAAACGAATCACATCGCTTATATTCACGAAGTGTTGGGGCCGATCTGGAACGCCTTCTATCCCTGGCCAGTGAGCGCGATTGGCCGCTGGCAGGAACGCTGGACGCACCGGCTCTATCGGGATGTCCCTTTCTTTACCGCGTCCGAATGCACGCGCGATACGTTGTTGGAGCATGGGGTTCGGAGCGTGAATATTATTCCCTACGGAGTGAACACTGTCGCGCTTCCGCAACTGGACGAAAAGCCACTATCCTCTCCCTTGAGGTTAATCGTTGTGTCCCGCCTGGCACCCAACAAGCGCATTGATCATGCTATCCTTACGCTCAAAAAGCTGACGGCACTCAACGTGTCCGCCGAACTGACTATTGTCGGCAGTGGAGCCGAGGAATCAAAACTGCGGCAGCTCGTTGAGGAAACCAATTTGACGCAGCAAGTGACCTTTACTGGCGCGTTATCAGAGGAAGAAAAAGATCGCACCTTGCGGAAAGCTCATTTCCTCCTGCACACGTCGCAACGCGAAGGCTGGGGCCTAAACGTCATTGAAGCCAATGCCATGGGCACACCGGCAGCAGTTTATCCAGTCCCCGGCTTGATTGAATCCACCCTGCATGAGCAAACTGGACTCGTGGCTGCTGACGAAACTCCTGATTCCCTCGCAACGGCGTTGGCGGCAAGTTGTCAACGATTGGAAGATTATCAACACTGGCGTCACCGCGCGTGGGAACGGGCCAAGACATATCATTGGAATCAGGTGCTGCCATTAGCCTGTCAGTGGTTTGAACAACAGGCCGTCCGCCGCCCGCTTGTCAAATGAACGATTTGAAGCCAACTCCGGTGGCGAGCGTTATTATTCTGAATTATAACGGAGCCAAATGGATTGCGCGTTGTTTGGAGTCGTTGCAGCAGCAAACAATTTTCCCGGAGATCGAAATTATTGTCGCGGACAATCAATCCTCCGATGGTTCCGATTTACAAGCGGAGCAATTGATTGCGAATTGGAAAAACGGTCGTTTCATTCAGCACGGCGCCAACCTGGGTTACTGCGAAGGGAACAATCGCGCTGCTCTCACAGCGACCGGCGAATTCCTGCTCTTTCTCAATAACGACGCCTGGCTGGAGCCCGATTGTCTGGAAATACTTCTACGCGAAACCAAGGCAGCGTCCGCTCAGGCCGCCACGCCACTCGTATTAAATTACGATGACGACACGTTCCAATCGCTGGGAATTATCGGTTACGACATTTTTGGCCTCGGCAGCACGCGTCATCAGCATACCGATACGCGCGATGTGCTCATGCCGGAAGGCTGCTCTTATTTAATCGACCGTCAATGGTTCGAACGCCTCGGACGTTTCGATTCCGTACTGTTCATGTATTCCGATGAACTCGATCTTTCCTGGCGCGTCTGGGTGGCAGGTGGCCGTGCGGTAGCCGTGCCAGCGGCGCGCTTGCATCACCGCGGTGCAGTTAATGTCAACCCGGCCGGTGGCGGCACAATCTCAGAATTTCGCACCAGCGATACCAAACGATTCTACGCGAATCGCAATGGGTTGTTGGTCATCCTCAAGAACACGCAACACGTGCTGTTGCTGCTCGCGGTGTTTCAGGTCTTGCTGCTGCTGTTGGAAGCCGTCGTGGGATTGATTCTCATCCGCCGGTGGTCTTTCATCAAACACGCTTACTTCGGGGCGTTGAAAGATTGCTGGCGTTTGCGGTCTCACGTAGCCGCCGAACGTAAACGCCTGGCCCCAATGCGCCGCCGAACTGATTGGTGGATGCTGCGCTTCCTTTCCCCTCACTTCAATCGTTGGGACGAAATTCAACGCATGCGGCAACTCGGATTGCCTAAAGTTTCGGCTAAATAATTTAGCGAAGCTGAGTCCGAGAAGACTTCTGAAACCTCATTAAGCTAATAATGCTTTCTGAATTTGCCCCTCATCGGTCGGCCCGATGAGGCGCTGATTCAGCCCCTGATAACGGAATGAGTATTTGTAGGGATCAAAGCCCATAGTGTGGAGCACCGTCGCTTGCAGATCACGAATAGTTACTTTGTCCTGCGCGACATTATAACCGAAATCGTCCGTTTCACCGAAACTAAAGCCGCGCTTGATGCCGCCGCCCGCCATCCAGATCGAGAAGCAATTGGGATGGTGATCACGCCCAAGGAATTTACTGCCATTGCGCTCCTCATTCATCGGCGTGCGGCCAAATTCACCGCCCCAGATCACGAGCGTGGAATCGAGCAGCCCGCGCTGCTTCAAATCTTTGATGAGCGCCGCCGCGGCTTGATCCACGTCGCGGCATTTTTTCGGCAGACCGGTGACCAGATCGTTATCCGCACCCGTGCCGTGCATGTCCCAGCCCCAGTCGTAAAGTTGCACGTAGCGTACCCCTTTCTCCACCAGCCGGCGCGCGAGCAAACAATTATTCGCGAAGGAAGCCTCGCCTGGTTTCGCCCCATACATATCCAGCACGCTCTGCGGTTCCTTGTTGATGCTCATCACTTCCGGCACGGAAATCTGCATGCGATACGCCAGTTCGTATTGCGAGATGCGCGTGAGTGTTTCCGGATCACCAAATTGTTTTGCTTCCGCAGCATTGATTTTATCCAGTGCGTCCAGTGTGCGGCGACGTGTCTCACGCGACATGCCGGGAGGATTGTTGGAAAACAAAATCGGTTCTCCCGCTGAGCGGCATTGCACCCCTTGATAGACCGAAGGCAAAAAGCCGCTGCTCCACAGGCTCTTGCCACCCGTGGGATCAGTGCCACCGGAAAGCAACACCACAAAGCCCGGCAAATCCTGATTCTCGGTGCCTAATCCATACGTCAACCACGAACCCAGCGAAGCTGCGCCCGCTCGCGCCGAACCAGTATAGAGAAACAACTCTGCCGGTGCATGGTTGAATTGATCCGTGTTCAAAGATTTGATCACGGTGACGTCATCCACAATTTCCGTGAAGTGCGGCAGCAACTCACTTACCCAGGTGCCCGCTTTGCCATATTGCTTAAACTTGTGCGGAGTTCCCAACATCTTGGGCACACCTTTGATAAAGGCGAAACGCTGCCCTTTGATCAGCGATTCCGGGCAAGGCTGCATGTTCAATTCAACCAGCTTCGGCTTCCAATCAAACATATCCAATGACGGCGGCGCACCCGACATATCGAGATAAATAATCGACTTTGCGGTGGCAGGAAGCGGCGACGATTTCAGGGCCAACGGATTATCCGCCGCCTCTTTCAAACCGGCGCCGAAAACATTTGGTTTAAGCAAAGAGCCCAGCGCCATCGCACCGAGGCCGCCACCTGCTTTACCGAAAAAGGTGCGTCTCGTAATCGCACGTGTTTGTTCCAGTCGGAGATTCATAAATCAGCCTTTCGTCAGCACGCCATCCAAATTCAACAACACATTCGCAATCACGGTCCACGCTGCGGATTCGGCAGCATCCGCGCCAGCCGGCAAAGCGCCCAACGGTTCCGTAGCCATTTGTTTGGCGGCATTTGCATCCGTCCGGTAATTCGCCAACTCCTGATCGTACAAACTTACCAAAGCCTTTACTTGTTCTTTGGTCGGCGGACGGCCGAGGCACAATTTCAATCCATACCGTAAGCGATCCTCCACCGTGAGCCCGCCTTCACGCACGATGCGCCGGCCCAAAGCCTGCGACATCTCTACGTATGCAGGGTCGTTCAAGGTCACAAATGCCTGCAAAGGCGTATTCGTCGGCAAACGCCGGAGCGTACAATTCTCCCGACTGGGCGCATCGAAGGTGGACATGCTGGGATAAGGCACCGTGCGACGCCAGAAGGTATAGAGCCCACGACGATACCGGTCTTCACCCATACTGGTAGCCCAACTCCGCTGGCCATTAAAGGCGGCGCGCCAGAGGCCATCCGGTTGCGGCGGATAAACGGAAGGTCCACCCAATTTGTGACTTAACAGACCACTCAAAGCCAACGCCTGATCGCGCACGCCATCGGCATCCAAACGGCGACGGGGATAACGCGAGAGCAAACGGTCGCGCGGGTCTTTCTCCAACAACTTCGGCGTCACTTGTGACGACTGTTGATACGTGGCTGACATGACGAGTGTTTTGATCATGCCTTTCACGTTCCAACCGTGATCCATAAATTCCGTCGCCAGCCAATCAAGCAACTCGGGATGCGTCGGCAACGCGCCTTGTGTGCCAAAGTCCTCTTCCGTTTCCACAATACCAACGCCGAATAGTTGCGCCCAGAAGCGGTTAACCGCCACGCGTGCCGTAAGTGGATTATCACGGCTCAACAGCCAGTTGGCGACGTCAAGACGGGAAAGTGAGCCATTCAAATGCTCCGGATTAAAGGCTTCCGGCAGGCCGGGTTTCACTTCGTCACCCGGAATCAGAAAATTACCTTTTACAAGAATGTGGCTGATCCGCTGCTTATCTCCGGGCAATTCCCGCATCACCGGTAAATCGACCGGCTTGATCGTGGCGAGTTCTTTTTCAAATTTCGCCAGTTCTTGCCGCGTCTTCGCCAGCGCCGGGGCTTGCGTACGGAAATAAGCGGCCAGTGTATCCTGCTGCTGATGGGTTCGCATCGCAGCATCGACCGCGAGGATCGCACTGACATCGGCAGGCAACACCCGAACCGGTTTAGCGTGTGTCGTCACCGACAACCGGAAATGCCCACTCACATATTCTTTGCCATATTCGTGCGCCAATTTAAAAGTAAGCAGAGAGCCACCGTCACCGCCTACCTGCCCTACTGTCTCAAATATGGCTTGATGGGCTTTGCCGATTTGTCCACCCAAGCCCCAACCAGTCTTCTTATCGGCATCAATCGCTTTATCCACTTCAAACCCGCCTTGCTGATAATCGGCGGACGCATTCTGCAAAACGACGGCCTGATCCGCATGTAAGTTGAACTTTGCATTCGGGCTGGGCGGCGACTTTACTTTCGTTTGCCAGACCAGTTTATGGTCCGAGTTGATGGCAATCAGATTAAAATTGGCCAGCCTCGTTCCAACGCCGCCATCGGTGCGATTCCAAATTACGATTTCATCCACAGGCTGCTCAGAACCCAGGTCCAGTTCCCACCATGGATTTTCTTCCGTCGCCGTATGCGTCACTGAATGGCCGGTATAAAAATTTCCGTCCGTTTTGCCATCGATCGCCAAACTGGCAGGCGCATCATTGGAAGTGCTGGACTGGCTCGCTTTGCCCTGGAGAGCGACGTTCCTGCCACCGCTGAACACTTCCACTTCGGCCAGGGAAAGAATGCGTTCTTTACCAGGAATCTCGAGGCGCACAAACCGGGCTCTCTTTACTTCCTGCTGCACCGGTTGCACGGACAATTGAATTTGCGTGAGCACGGCATTGCCGTCCGCATTCCGTCCCGGTCCTTTTTGCGGCAGGCTTTCGTCTGGCAGCAGTTCCAGACGCACGGCGGTAATACCTTTTAAATCGGTTTTGGCTTTGACGGTGTAAATTTCTTTGTCAGCCAGTTTCCCACTAACCAACAGCGATTGATCGGCCTGCCTGGTCAACAACGCACCGCCGGAGGAAGTGAATTCACTGGGCTCCAGCGTTACCCAATCCACCGTCTGAGCTTGCTCTTTTTCCCATTTAAGCTGTTCCGCAGTTAATTCCGGAGTCGCTTGATCCAACTGTTTTTTTAGCCCGGCAATTTCCGATTTAATGCGAGCCATTTTCTCCTGCTCGGCTTTGGTCGGCAACGGCATCGTGGGGCGTTCATCCGGTTGATCATTATCTTCGGTCTGATTGAAAATGGCGAAGAACCGATAATATTCCTGCTGTGAAATAGGATCGAATTTGTGCGAATGACATTGAGCGCATCCCATCGTCAGGCCCATCCAGACTTCCATGGTGGTGCTAATTCGATCTTTCACCGCCGCTACGCGAAACTCTTCATCGTCTGTGCCACCTTCAGTATTGGTCATCGTATTGCGATGAAAAGCGGTGGCGACCAATTGTTCCTCGGTCGGGTTTTTCAACAAATCTCCGGCGATCTGCTCAATCGTAAATTGATCGTAAGGAATATTCTGATTGAACGCCTTAATCACCCAATCCCGATAAGGCCAGATATTAAGCCGTAACGGATCAGAACCGTAACCTGCGGAATCCGCATAGCGCGCTAAATCCAGCCACATCCGCGCCCAACGCTCGCCATAAGCGGGCGACTGCAACAGACGATCCACCAGTTGCTCATACGCATGAGGGCTTTTGTCCTTCACGAAGGCATCCACTTCCTCGGGCGTGGGCGGCAAGCCCGTCAAATCCAAAGTCACCCGGCGAATCAGCAGATGACGATCTGCCAAAGGCGAAGGTTTGATACCGGCCTGCTCCAGTTTCGCCAAAATGAAATTATCCACTCCGTTCCTGGGCCAGGCTTTTTGCTTTACGGAAGGCAATGCGGGCTTAACCGGCTTTTCAAAAGCCCAATGTTGAGCGTAAGGTGCGCCTTGTTCAATCCAGCGCTTGAGAGTGTTCACTTCAGCGCCCGTCAGCGGATGCGCTTCTTTCGGCGGCGGCATGATCTCATCGGGATCTTTGGTTGTGATCCGCGCGTACAGGTCGCTTTGGTCCAACTTGCCCGGCACAATAGCGATACTGCCTTTCCGTTCTTTCAATGCTTCAGTGCGAATATCCAAACGGAGTTTAGCTTTACGGCTGCCTTCATCTGCTCCATGACAATGGTAACATTTGGTAGATAAAATGGGCCGAATGTCCCGGTTAAAATCCAGCTTATCGCCTGCCTTGGGGGTTGCCGCCATGAGGGTGGAGGTCAGCCACAGCAAGGTGAGAATTCCCGCGCTTGATTGAGGCAAAAACAGTCGGCCAAACATATTATTCGCAGTCAGTACAGTGATCCCATTCCGGCTTATGCTTTCAGTGTAGCACGATGGCCTGAGGGGACAATGGATAAACCTGCCGGAAGATATGTATTATCCTGCGAGGGAATGCTTCCCGAATCAGCCAAGTCCTTTAACTCTCAGACTCGGCCAATTACATTCGTCCGGATTATTCCAACATCCAAAACCGGCCCTACTCCGAGGGAAGGCTTCCATCCCGACCACTTTTAGCACCAAAGCATAACTCATTGAAGGCAGGATTATTACAGCAATCATACAGGCTTATTTTTAACCACAACCTGCCCGATCCGGCTTGGATTTGTGCTTTACACCCCGTTGGCCAGTCCGCAAATTGTGTAACGTGTCTGTAAGTTTACCTGAATCAAATCGCACAGGCGAAACACCTGCAACGCCGAGTTCTATTTCTGGTCAAAAGCCGGATTTTGAAGCCGCTATCAAGCGTTCACAGGACTACCTGTTGAGTGAACAAAAACCTGAAGGATATTGGGTCGGGGAATTGATCGTCGATTCCACGCTCGTTTCCGACATGATTGCCTTCTACCACTGGTGGGGCAAAGTCGATAAGAATTGGGAACGCAAAGGGGTTAATCAGATTCTCTCCATGCAGTTGCCGGATGGCGGCTGGAACATTTATCCGAACGGACCGGCCGAAGTAAACGCCACGATCAAGGCCTATCTCGCCCTGAAACTGGCAGGCTTGCCCGTGACCGA
>JBEHZA010000148.1:0-10357 GCA_048497895.1 Verrucomicrobiota bacterium | reverse complement strand
TTGCTGCCAAGGAACCGATCACGCAAGAGGCTGAGGTTCAACGAGGGTTAGGCCGAAGCGTGCGGCCGCTTTTTTCATGCGGCGGACCGTTTGTTCATGATATTTTCTTTCGTAATCAACCAATCCTTGCTCGACGTAATGGAGGCCGTGTTTGAGGGCGTTGTAAAAGAAAGTGGCGATCTTGCGGGCGCAAGCAATATTGGCGACTTGCCCGCCGCGGGTGCTGCGCAGGCGGCGATAAAATCCGGCCAGCGCCAGATATTTGGAGCGGCCCAGGCTGCGCGCGATGACGCAGAAGATTTTGCCCGCTGTCCCGCGAAAACGCTTTTGATTCCGGCGGCGTTTGCCACTGTGCCGGCTGCCTGGGGCCAGACCGAGCCAGGAGACAAAGTGCTTGGCGGTCGGCCAGGGACGCATATCCGTGCCCACTTCCGAGATAATCAACATCTGACTGTAGGCGGTCAGACACGGCAAAGCGCTTAAGTCCGCGCCGGTTAACCGGTGCAGCCACTGTTCCAGTTCCGGAATCTCCGGCGCATTGTGCTTGCGCTTCTTGAGGGTGGGGCCAGTTCCTGGCGGCGGCTCCGTTTGCTGGCGGGCCAGTTCCTGGAGCATCCGGGCCACTTCCTGGTCACAGGCGGTGATTTGCCCCTGATAAAAGTCCCAGGCTTCCAGCGCCTGCTTCAGGCCAAAGAGATGCTCCGGGTTCCACGTGCCACGCAACGCCCGCAGCAGCGGTTCGGTTTTGCGCCGCACCACGTCCGGTTCGCACAGCCCCAGCAACACGCGCGGATGGCGCTCCCCGGCGACGAGGGCGCGGATCATGCGCAGACTGCTCACCCCCATCGTCTCGCTGAGCACATCATGAATTTTGACATTCATCAAATCCAGGGCTTTTTGCATGTGCAGGATGTGTTGGGCGGCGCTGGCCACGTGGTCCTGCCGCAGGCGCACGTACTGCCGGAGCTGGCGAATCTGCGCCGGGGGCACGAAGCCCCCGCGCAGCAGACCTTGCGCATGTAATTGCGCCAGCCATTGGCAGTCCTGCAGGTCGGTTTTGCGACCCGGCACATTTTTCACGTGCGCGCCGTTGACGACCACCACCTCCAACCCGGCTTCTTCCAGCAACGTGTAAACCGGCAGCCAATACACTCCCGTGGCCTCCATGGCCACACTCTGCACCTGCTGGGCCAGCAAGTAATCCCGTAACTGCTGCAAAGTGTCCGTGAAACACTCGAATACTTTGGGGGGCTGGTCCGGGATGCCAACGTGCATTTTTTCACTGCCCACGTCGATGGCCGCTACTTTTTTGGTCATAGGCTCAAAAACCCGGAAGACCAGGCCCGGCTGGCAGGGGGAAGCGGATGCTGCCAAACGGGAAGACTGGGGCCAGCTTCATCAGCCGACCACAGCTCACCAAACACATAAACTGCAGCAGCCGGAGCAAGTCTGCGACACGAGTACGAAACATCAAGCACATGCCTGCTACACTGCCTGGGCTAACCGAGCACTCAAAACCTAAGTTCCTTGGCAACCAAAACGAAAGTTCTTTTTTCGTTGGAATCTGCGACCGGGGACGGTCGCTGTCCGGGGAATCTACCGGCCTTCGTGCGTGAAATTCTCATTCGGAACGAGTTTCGTTTTTAATTCGCTTCCGAAGTATTTGACAAGGACCGCAGTCAGGTGAACTCTTCTCCGACAAATGTGGATGGTAACTTGTAAGCCGAGATTCTTTTATCATCCGCGCAACCCCTTATGCTCATGAAATATCCTTGCAGCCCGTTTATTAAAGTCGGCGGTATCGTCTTTTTTGCCCGCATGCTGGATAAAATCCGGCTGCAAGCGGCCAACGAGTTGCCACCGGAGTATGTGCCCTTCATGACCAAAGGCGGCAATCTGCGCCTCTGCACGTATCTGCATATCGATTACCCGAAGCTGGTGGAACGCGTGCTGCAAGGCGGCACGGATGAGGAAATTCTGGAGTGGGCCTACCAGAATGGCCGTCGCCTCAACGACGTTGAAATCCTGATCTGGAATGGTTACTCGGTCAAACGCGGACTACGGGATGAAGCGAGCGAAGCACTCGTACAATTCAAAAAGGACAGCGGTTTATCTCACCGCGACGACCTCGATACGATTTTTGAATATTTTGAAGTAGACGAAAAACGGAAGCCGTAAGCACGTGGGACGGGAATCCAATGCAAGCTCGATGAGTTTTTTAAGCGATCCAGCGCTCGGTTTCCTCTATAAATTTCCAGATTCCGAAAATGCGCTTCAAACGAAACGTCGCCCTAACCGCGTCGAGACAAGCGTGCGTTGCGGACCACGTGACAAGAATCTCGTCCTTCCCAAGCCAGCAAATCGAATCAATCACAAAAACCCGAACCGTCTGGTGTGTTTTTGAATCAATATAATACCTGAACTCGGAACCCTTCACTCCAGATCTGACGACCTCCTCAGAGAGCGTTTCAACTCGATCAGGAGGAATCATTGCCTCCACATCGATACCGTTCCGTCTCCAATCCTTTTGTAACCGCTCAAGCATAGTCGCAGGAAGTGGCGTGAATTTTTGGTTTCGATCACATATTAACGCCACCGAGGTTGCCCCTTGTCCAACGGACTTGACTGCCCGAGCCAGCGTAAGTCGATAAATCTGATCGAAATCAGCGGGAGCAAAGACGCACCGGTCCAACACGACGCCAAGGACAATTAAGAGCAAGCTAACGCCGACGAAAACGCGGGGCCGATTATTCATTCAACCAATAGACACCGCACCGGTCATCATTTGTATGAGACAACATTTACTGAGGGTGTCTCACAATCTTCAGCGCGAGCTTGGTTTTTTTGCCGTATGCGATTAGACTGTTGCCATGCCTGAGAATGCCCCGGTAGATCCCACGGCCACCGATGAGTGGTTGAGGAACTTCCTGCAACACCTGGAGGTGGATCGCGGGGCTTCGACTTATACGCAGCGCAATTATCGGCAAACGCTGGCGGAGTTCTACCGCTGGCACGTCGAGGAACGCCAAAAGCCTCCGCCGTGGACTTCCCTGCAACGCGACGATTTCCGCCATTACCTGCGCTATCTCGGGCGTCACCAGCTCAGCCGTGCGGCGATTCAATTGCGCTTCTCCGCATTGCGGACATTTTACAAATTCATGGTGCGGCGCGGACATCTGGAAAGTTCACCGATCAAAAATATTGCGCTGCCGAAAAGTGAGAAGCGTTTACCCCGTTTCCTCACCGCGCAACAGATGCTCGACTTGCTGGATGCGCCCATTCAGGAATTGACCGCGGCGCGAGAGCACGCGGAAAAGCCGGTGGACGCTTGTGATTACCTGCGGGACGTGGCCATTCTGGAAACCATTTACTCGTGCGGTCTGCGTATCAGTGAATTGTGCGGGATGAACGGTGACGATATTGACTGGGGCGAACAACTGGTACGCGTGCGGGGCAAAGGCAAAAAGGAACGTCAGGTGCCCATCGGCGAGCCCGCGCTCAAAGCGATTAAGGGCTACTGGCAATCCCTCCCGCAAGCTCCCGCCGGAGATGGACCGGTGTTCTTTGCCCGGGCTGAAACGGGAACGGCCATGTATCCCCGTTTGATTCAATTACGCCTGAAACGTTATCTGGCGGCAGCAGGTCTGGACCCGCACCTGACCCCGCACAAGTTACGGCATAGTTACGCCACGCATATGTTGGATGCAGGAGCGGATTTGCGGAGCGTTCAGGAGTTGTTGGGGCATGCGCATCTGGTAACTACCCAGGTGTACACGCATTTGACCACCGAACGGCTGAAACGGGCCTATGATCACGCCCATCCGCGGGCATAGGAACTGCTTATTAGCAGGTAACTGGTAATGGCGGGAGAAACGTCTCACCTAACCCCTTGTGTGTAGGGCGTATAGGTGACAGCCAGAAGATGACTTTCATGAGTGCGAATTCCGTTCACATTCTATTAGTGGAAGATGCGGCTGATACCGCGCAGATGATCAGCCAGATCCTGGAGAACGCCGACGAGGGCGTTCAGGTGACGGTGGACCGTAATCTGGAACAAGCCCGGCATTTGCTGGCGCATTTCAGCCCGGACCTGGTTATTGCGGACCTGTTGCTGCCGGATGGCAAAGGCACGGAATTATTGGCCGGGGAAAAGGAATCGGCTGCTTATCCCACCATTATCCTGACCGGTCACGGCGATGAACAGGCGGCGGTGGATGCAATGCGAGCGGGCGCCCTGGATTACGTGGTTAAATCGGGTGATTCCATGATCGATATTCCACGCACAGCGGGCCGGGCCATTCGGGAGTGGCGGCACATCACGGAACGCATTCATGCGGAGGAATTGTTAAAACGGCGCACGGCCGAACTCGCCACGGTAAACCGGGAAATGGAGTCCTTCATTTATTCAGTGTCCCATGATTTGCGCGCCTTGCTCAGCGGCATTAACGGCTACAGCCATTTGTTGCTGGAGGATTTTGGTGAAGCCTTGCCCGAGGAAGCCAAACGTTACGTGAACCGGATTCGCACCGGCAGTGAAAAAATGGCGGACTTGATCAAGGAACTGAATCATCTCTCCCGCCTCACGAGAAATGATCCGGAAATCGAAATGCTGGACCTCTCCAGCATGGCGCAATCGGCTTTCACCCAGCTTAAAGAAGCGCAACCGCAACGCCACGTGGTTTGGCAGGTGGAACCGGATATTATTGCTTTCGCCGACAAACGGCTGATGCGGGTGGTGCTGGAATGCCTGTTGGGAAACGCGTGGAAATTCACCAGCCAGATCGCGGAAGCACAATTGTATTTTGGCACATTGGCCACGGAGAAAAATACCGTTTATTACGTTCGCGACAACGGGCCGGGATTTGACGCCGGCAAGGCGGAAAAATTATTTACCCCGTTTTACCGGCTGCCGAATGCGTCGGGCTTTGAGGGCAACGGCCTGGGATTGGTCACGGTAAAACGCATCATCCACCGGCATGGCGGTGAGACGTGGGCCGAAGCGGAACCCGGCAAGGGAGCAACCTTTTACTTTACCCTGCCGCGTCACCAGTAAGTAAAACCCTGCCGGCAAAACCTCCGCAGCAGTTACGGGTAGGCAGAACACGCAGGCTGTGTTACTTTTCCCGCGTGAAACTTCCGGGGAATTTGCATCGTCATGGGATTGCGGGTCTGGTGTTACTCGCGCTGCTGACTCTGGGTATAGCCGGTTGCTCGACCGCTCCCAAGGTCAATTGGAACTCACGCGTCGGCACCTATACCTATGACGACGCCATCAAGGAACTGGGGCCGCCCGATAAATCCGCCCAGTTGACCGATAAAACCACGATTGCCGACTGGTTATTGGACCGGGGCGGACCACGGGCCAGTTATCAAAGCGGCTACGGTTATTGGCTGCTCCCCATTGATGCTCCCCCCGCACCGGACTACTATCTCCGCCTGACGTTCGACAAAGACAACAAATTAACGGCCTGGAAAAAGCTCTTTAAGTAAAATGACTTTCCGGACTTGGCATCGCCGGAGTTTGTGATTTAATCGCCTGAAATGAACGTCAACCTCAGCATTTGGGACAAGCTCACGCAAGTGGTGCTTTTTCTGCTGCTGGCGGCGGTCATTATGGGAATAGTCGTCTGGTATTTGCCGCTCATTCAGCAGAATGAACGGATGCGCAAAGAAATTCTCCGGCTGGATAATCAGATCAAACAGGAAGAAGAAAACTCCCGCCAATTAAAGGCCGCCATCGATAATCTCCGCGATCCCGGCACGGCGCCCAAAGCGGTGGAGCGATTGGCCCGTGAGAAGCTGGGCTATGCGAAACCGGGAGAAACCGTGATCCGTTTTCAGGAACCCGCACCAGCGCCGCTGACCAATACGGCCTCGCAGTAAAACAGGGGTATGGCACGCCACTAACGGATCGGGCGTGAGCGGGAAATTACCGGTTATTTGACGAAGTCCAACCTCTTCACCCTGCCCTCTCCCACCATGGGGTAGAGGGAGAAAGCACTCAGCCGTTCGTCTGAACCAGCCACCTCAAATCGTGAGGATTTCTTTTTCCTTATGGGAGAGATGGCCGTCAATCTTGCCGATATAATCATCGGTCAGCTTCTGAATTTCTTTTTCGGCGTGTTCAATTTCATCTTCCGTGACACCGCCGGCTTTCAAATCTTTCTTCAATTCCTCCATGGCATCCCGGCGCACGTGACGCACGGCCACGCGGCCGTCTTCCGCCATTTTCTTCACCATTTTGACGAATTCCTGACGGCGTTCCTGGCTCAATTCCGGCAGCACAATACGGATAAATTTTTTGTCCACCATCGGATTAAGGCCGAGGTTGGATTTCTGGATGGCCTTCTCAATGGGATGCACCGTGCCGGCATCCCAGGGCTGGATGAGCAACATGCGCGGTTCCGGCGTGGTAATACCGGCCAGTTCGCGAATGCGCATCTGGGAGCCGTACACTTCCACTAAAACGTTTTCCACCAGGGAAGGAGAGGCCTTGCCGGTGCGGACTCCGGTAAATTCCTTTTGCACGACCTCTTCGGTCTTGATCATCTTCTCTTCCGCTTCGAGCAAAATATCTTCAATTGCCATAATGAAAGTTGGTTCTGAACTGACGGTTGAACAAAAATCCGTTTATTGGACCAGGGTGCCGACTTTCTCACCCAACACCACGCGTTTGATATTATGCGGTTTGAACAAATCGAACACAATAATCGGCATCTTATTATCCATGCACAGGGAGAAGGCCGTAGAATCCATCACCTTCAACTGTTTCTGCAAGGCGTCGATATAGGTAATCTCCGAGAACCGCTTGGCTTTCGGGTTCTTCTTGGGATCACTGTCGTAAATGCCATCCACCTTGGTCGCCTTGAGAATGACATCCGCGCCGATTTCATTCGCGCGCAAGGCGGCTGCCGTATCTGTTGAAAAGTAAGGGTTGCCCGTGCCACCGCCAAAGATGACCACGCGGCCTTTTTCCAAATGCCGCACGGCGCGGCGGCGGATGAACGGCTCGGCCACCTGAGACATGGAAATGGCGCTTTGCACACGCGTGCCGACTCCGGCCTTTTCCAACGCGTCCTGCAAGGCCAGCGCATTAATCACCGTGGCCAGCATGCCCATGTAATCACCGGTGGCGCGCTCAATCCCACGCTCACTGCCGGAAGCTCCACGAAAAATATTACCGCCTCCCACCACAATCACCACCTGAACTCCGAGCGCCCGCACTTCCTTGATCTGCTGCGCCATGTCATGCACAACCTCCGGGCTGATCCCCACGCCAGCTTCCCCTCCCAAAGCTTCGCCACTGAGTTTGAGCAAAATACGACGGAACCGGGGTTTGGCATTCTTTTTCATTAAACGTGCCAAGGTTGTACCAGTCACCTCCCCGCTCGTCAAATGAAAGGCGGCACGACCAGGATGCTTGAAAGTAGCTGGAAGGTGAAACTGAACGAAGAAAAGGCGACGGGGAGTAGCAACGGACCACGCGACCGTGGATTGGACGGGGCGTTTTTACCATGCAGACGCGCTTCGGGTCTCCCTCGCTCCGCCAGCGAAGCGCGGGGAGAGGGATTAAGGGAGAGGGGATTGTTATTCAACCCAACAGAGGTGTAAGCAATCTCGTTCGCCGACCGATCAGAGGAAACCCCTTCTGCTTAACTGTGCGTGCCAAAATACGAGCGCTGTTGATGGGCGAGTATTGGCCTCCTCTCTTTGATTCTCTCCTCCGCAGCGGAGGAGAGATCGGAGTGCACGGTCGCAGATTGAACAGGCTGGTTCGAAGGCGAACGCGCTTCGAGGATCACTCGTCTCGTCAAACAAAGTATAAAACCGCAGGGAACCTCCAGGAATAATTCTGGTGCCGCGTTGTAATATTCTTTCCTTCGCCCACGACTAATAAGACAAAACAAACAGACTTGAACTCAGGAATCCAGAACGGGGACGAGCGGTTTCTCGAATTAATCCGCGGGAATCAGCCCAGAATACTCAAGATTTGCCGCGTTTACGCGTGGAACCTGGAGGATCAGGCGGATTTGTATCAGGAGATTCTGTTTCAAATCTGGCGCAGCCTGCCCAATTTGAAAACGGATTCGCTGGCCAATACCTGGATCTATCGCATCGCCTTGAATACGGCGATCACCTTTGTGCGTAAACGCGCCGGACGCGCTGATCGGACCGTGCCCTATGATCATCCGCAAGTGGGCACCTGGCTGGAACGCCAACCTGCACCCACGCCCGAAGCGAACGAACAATTATCCGCCCTCTACGAAGCCATTGCCAAACTGGATAGTGTGGAAAAAGCGCTGATCACTCTCTTTCTGGAGGATTTGAGCTACGAGCAAATCGCCGAGGTGATGGGGGTCAGCAGTAGCAACGTGGGAGTCATGCTGCACCGGGCCAAAAAGAAGCTCGCAACCCTGATGAAGGAGGCGTCCCATGAATGATGACGCACTGAAAAAACTCTGGCAGGAACAACCTCTGGACCCCGGTCAGGCGATTCCTACTATGGAACAACTCACGGCCATGAAGCAGAAAATGACGCGTTTCGACCGCGTCATCAACCGGCGCGATCTGGGTGAACTGATCGCCGCGCTTTTCGGAGGTGGTTATTTCTCTTTTGTCTTTTTTCAGATTCATTCCCTGACTGCACGGGTGGGTTGCGTGGTTATTGTGTTGGGCATGGTTTTGATCATGTGGCGCCTGTTATGGAACTCACGCCGCCAAGTCAAAATGGAACCGAACGCCTCCGTGATGGACGCACTCAAAATCGAACTGCAAAAGGTCGAAATCCAAATCGGCCTGCTGAAATCTGTCTTCTGGTGGTACATTCTGCCGATCATGGTGGGGGTAAACATCTTTTTCATCGGGATGAATCATTCCAATGCTGAGCGGGCTGGCTATTTTGTTTTTACTGTCCTGCTGGGAGTCTTCATTTACTGGCTCAATCAGCGGGCGGTGCGCAAACAATTGCTCCCGCTTAAGACGGAATTGGAATCATTGCTCGATCCGGAAAAAGCAACGGTCGCACCTCCGCCGTCGCCTCAGACTTCCGCCCAGCTGCGGAAACTGTTGTGGTTTGCTATCGGCTGCCTTTGCGGTGGGACACTTACCTTGCTCTGGGGATTGGCGGCTATGCAGGGGAAAATCTGGCTCATGACTGTTACCATCCTGATCGTGATGGCGTTGATTACGTTGCTCGTGGCGATGATCAAATCCGCCCGCACACGCAGTTTTGGCGCGGGAGTGTGGTGCGGCATCGCCCTGCTCTTCGCCTGGGCGCACCACTTGAACGCCGCTGCCGGCTCCACCGGCAAGGCAATGCTCGGAACGGATATTCAACAGTATCTCAAGGATTGCGTGGACAAGGAAAAACGCACGCCGGGAATCGTGGTAGGCATACTCGACGAAAAAGGCAGCCGGGTATTTGCTTATGGCAAAACCACCGCCGGTTCCACGAATGAGGTGAATGGCGATACCTTGTTTGAAATTGGTTCCATCACCAAAGTCTTCACCTCGCTGACTCTGGCAGAGATGGTCGAGCGCGGCGAAGTAAAGCTGGATGATCCGATCAGCAAATTTCTGCCGGCTGCGGTAAAAGCGCCCACGCGCAACGGTAAACAAATCGCGCTCGTGGACCTTGCGACACACACTTCAGGATTGCCGCGCCTGCCGGGAAACCTGAGCGGGTGGGCCATCTTGCGTCACATGGATAATCCGTATGCCGATTACTCGGTCCAGCAACTCTACGATTTTCTCTCGGGTTACACCTTGCCGCGTGATATTGGGACTAAATACGAATACTCGAACCTGGGTGGTGGTTTGCTGGGGCATGTGCTCGCGTTGAGAGCGGGAACGAATTATGAAACGCTCGTAGAACAACGTATTTGCCATCCGCTGGGGCTGACCAATACGGTCATTACCCTGACGTCGGATCAGCAGAAGCGGTTAGCCCACGGTCATGATGAAAATGGAAACGCGGTATCGAACTGGGATATGCCGACGCTGGCCGGAGCGGGGGCGCTCAAATCGTCCGTCAACGATTTGATGATCTTCCTGGCGGCGAACATGGGCCGCGTGAAGACCGGCTTGCAACCCGCCATTGAACTAACGCAAAAACCACGGCATGACGCGGGATCATCCGTCATGCAGATTGGTCTCGCCTGGCACATTCTGAAATTCAATGAGACAGAAATCATCTGGCACAACGGCGGCACGGGCGGTTACCGGTCCTATCTCGGCTTCAATCCGAAAACCCATCGGGGCGTGGTGGTACTGAGTAATTCTGCCAAGGAAGTGGATCACATCGGACGAACTCTGCTGGACTCGAATCAGTAAGCATTCCCCGGACAGCGACCGTCCC
>JBEHZA010000147.1:0-10378 GCA_048497895.1 Verrucomicrobiota bacterium | reverse complement strand
TGACATCGGCTGCCCCAGCGGAACTTTACCGGGTTAAAAACGACCGAATCAACCAATCGGTGGTGAGTTGGTGTTTCAAGCCCATGACCGTAGAGGAACTGGCGCAGCACGCGGTGAAGCTTGGGCTCAAATCCCTGGAATTGGTCACACCGGAGCATTTCCCGACCCTCAAGCAGCACGGATTGGTTTGCGCGATTACCAGCAGCCACGGTTTTGCCAAAGGCTTTGCGCATCCGGAGGAGCATGAGGAATGTCTGGCGGTCTTGCGCGAACGGATTGATGCGACTGCTGAAGCCGGCTTTCCCAGCGTGATTACTTTTTCCGGTTTTCGCCGTGGTCTTTCGGATGAAGCCGCCTTGAAGAACATGGTGGAAGGTTTGAAGAAGATCGTCGGCTACGCGGAAAAGAAGCGGGTCACTCTTTGTCTGGAAATGCTCAATTCCAAAGTGAATGTCACCATGAAAGGTCATCCGGATTACTGGTGTGATCGGATCGAACTGGCGGCGGAAGTTTGTCAGCGCATTTCTTCGGAACGGATGAAAATTCTGTTCGACATCTACCATGTCCAAATCATGGAGGGAGACATCATTTCGCGTATCAAACAATTTCACCCCTATGTTGGCCATTACCACACGGCGGGCAATCCGGGCCGCAATGAGATTGATGACTCGCAGGAAATCAATTATGCCCCGATCATGAAGGCCATTGTGGAAACCGGCTACAAAGGTTATGTGGGGCAGGAATTTATTCCGACCCGTGATCCGGTGGCGTCCCTGAGCCAGGCAGTGAAGATTTGCGATGTCTGAGTTTTTTATTATGAGCACCACGCTGTTTTTTCGACCGGCCTTGAAGTCCTGCGGGTGGAGCGTTCTTCTGATCCTCGCGCTGCTGGGGCATTCGTTGCCATCGGTCTTCGGCAAAGAAGCGCTAGCGCCGAAAAGCAAAGAGAAAAAGAAAACGGATAAGAAAACAGCGGAGCCAGGCGAGATGACTGTGGAGCAGGTGGCTGCATTTGCGCGCAAATCGCTGGTGGTGATTTCTCATTTCGGACGGGATGGCAATGTGGATGGAGTAGGGGCGGGCTTCGTGATCGATGCCAATGGTCTGATTGCCACGAGCTTTCATGTCATTGGCGAAGCGCGTCCGGTGAAAGTGCAATTTGCCGATGGCCGTAATTTTGAAGTGACTGAGGTTTATGCGTGGGATCGCAAGCAGGATTTAGCTGTCCTGCGGATTGATGCTAAAGGATTGACTCCTTTGCCACTGGGAGATTCCGACAGCTTGAAACAAGGTTCGCAGGTCGTTGCCATGGGCAATCCGCAAGGGCTCGATTTTAGCATTGTGGAAGGTGTGGTTTCAGCGCGGCGCGATTTCGATGTCGCGGAGATGATTCAATTGGCCATTCCGGTGGAACCGGGTAACAGCGGCGGCCCGCTGCTGGACATGCAAGGCCGCGTCCATGGGGTGTTGACGCTCAAGTCCGCCGTCACACGCAATCTCGGTTTCGCTATGCCGATCAATGCCCTGAAACCGTTGCTGGAGAAACCCAATGCCGTGCCCATGGAAAAATGGCTGACGATTGGTTCACTGCGGGCGGAGGAATGGACTTCCTTGTTTGGTTCCCGTTGGACGCAACGGGGCGGACATATTCTGGTGGAAGGATTGGGCAAAGGTTTTGGCGGACGGTCGCTCTGTCTTTCGCAAAAGAAGACGCCGGAAATTCCTTTTGAATTGGCTGTAACCGTGCGTCTGGATGATGAAGCGGGCGCGGCGGGATTGGCCTTTGGTTCAGATGGCGAGAACGCACATTATGGTTTTTACCCCAGCGCGGGGCATTTGAAACTCACCCGTTTTGATGGCCCGGATGTTTTTAGCTGGTCGGTGATCAAGGAGGTGAGCAATCCCTACTATCAGCCGGGCGATTGGAATACGTTGCGGGTGCGCGTGGAGGCTGATCGCATTCTGTGTTATGTGAATAATCATTTGGCGATTCAAGCGCCGGTGGAAGAACCCGTGCACGGCAAAATCGGACTGGCCAAATTCCGGCAGACCAAAGCGGAATTCAAAGGCTTCCAGTTTGGCGCGAAATTGGAATCTCCTGAACCTTCCGCTGAATTGGTCGCGGCGATTAATGCGAAAGTGGCGAATCTGTCCACCCGCGGCAAACCCGATCCCGATCTCGTCGAAGAATTGCAAAAGGACCCGGAAACCAGTCAGGACGTGCTGGCGGAACGCGCGCGCAAGCTCGAGAAACAGGCAGTTCAATTACGCAAACTCGCGCAGACCATTCATTCGCGCCACATCCAAAACGAATTGCTCAAAGTTCTCGATGAACCGGAAAATAAAATCGATTTGTTCCAGGCCGCCTTGCTGGTGGCCAAGCTGGATGACACGGACCTGGATTTGGCCGCCTATCAACAGGAATTGAACCGCATGGCGCAGGAGTTGATCAGCAAGTTTGAAAAAGACAGCAGCGCCGATGCCCGCCTCAAGAAGTTGACCGAATTCCTGTTTCAAGAAAGTGGCTTTCACGGCAGTCGCAGTGACTATTACAACCGCGCGAACAGTTACATTAATCAGGTGCTGGATGACCGGGAAGGCATTCCCATTACGCTTTCCGTGCTTTACATGGAACTGGCCCGCCGGGCGGGAATCGACACTGTAGTGGGCATCGCATTACCTGGCCATTTCGTGGTAGAGTATCAACCTCAAAAAGGCGATGGCAAATTCATTGATGTTTACGAAAACGGCAAGCCCATGAGTCGGCTGGAAGCTGAAATTATTGTGCGCAGCAATTCCGAGGAGAATCCGCGGGAGGATTTCTTCAAGCCCGCCACCAAACGACAGATCATCGTGCGGATGCTCCGTAATCTGGTCGGCGTCGCCATGAAGAGCGAGTCCGTGGACGAGTCTTTGAAATATCTGGATGTAATTCTGGCGCTCGACCCGGACGCCGCGATGGAACACTGGAGCCGCGGCATGTTGCGTTTACGCAATGGTGATGACGTGGGCGGCAAACAGGACTTCAAATGGTTGCTCGATCACGAACCCGCCGGAATTGATCTGGAGCGCGTCGCCGAGATTTATCGTTCGTTGTAAGGAGGATCAAAAAAGGTCGCGGCTATTCATTGCCCTGCGCGGTTTGACCACTAATGGAGTGCTGCTACCACGGTGGTGAACCAGTCAACGTGCGCGTGAAGATAGTGCCGTCATAGCCGCGCGTCCGCTGTGAATACAAGTTAATGTAATGCGCCGCGGTTCCGTTCCAATGCGCTCCTTTCACCTTTTGCTCACCGAAACCACTGTCTGTGAGCGCCCACATGGTTCCGGTTTCATAAACCAAATTGAAACTTACAATTGAACTGAGCTTCTTGCTGAGTTCAAAAGCCGCCGGACGATAGGCTGGATCCCAACTCGTGCCTTCAACTATTTGCGCGTGAATATTTCCGCTTAGGACAATCAATTTCGAGTTTGGAAATTTTTTGGCGCACTTTTGAAGATTCTGCGCCATCACGGTATCCCGTTCTTGTGGCGACTTCGCCAAATCCGGTTCAAAGCAGAGCACGGCTGCTTTCTTTTCAGTCCGGAGTTGAGACAGCAGTTCCACCAACGCTTTGCTCGACCTGCCATCTTTGACCTCGCTCTTGAAAAAGGCGCAACTTCGCAGTGCGGCTTCGTCGCCGCTCACCAGGTAACGGTCGATGGCGCGTTGAGCTGTTGTGGGAATTTCAAGGGCTACGACTGGCGGTGCCGTCTCATGACTGGAAACCAGTTTCACCAACCCCAGGAAAAGCTGTGGCGCTTCCCGCGTGCCATGCATCTCGCCAAACCAGATAACCCGTTTTCCGGCGATGAGGCTGTAGGCGTTCGCTGGAAATTCGCCCGGCTTGTCGAAAGGAATCTCCGCTGCGAATACCTGACCGAGTGTCAGGAGCAAAAAGGCACCAATCACGAGGCGCGACTTGATAAGTGAAATAGTCTGCATTCGATTGAGATTTGTTCTCTTTAATCCGCATTTGCCGATTAATCCAGATACATTTCTTTCGTTTCCGGAGGGCGATGAGAGATTCTTTTCACCAAATCGTAGTCATGGAGTCATATGCCCCTGAAGTCAGGCAAAGCTTGTTCCGATTATTCTTTAAGGGAAATGGTCGTAAACCATTGAAAGGAAGTGGTGCCTCGGTGCGGACTTGAACCGCAAACCAATTGATTAAGAGTCAACTGCTCTACCATTGAGCTACCGAGGCACAGGGCCATGGAAAATGCCGATTAAGCCCCGGTTTGTCAACACCCCAATTATAAATTTTGAAGCCACGCGTTGGCGGGGGCTGATCCCCACCTGAACAGTTGTGCGCTCGACGGCTGGTAGGGGTTCTGGCAGAAAGGTCTGGATGAACCTCACGATCATTTTAAGCTGGCTGGGGATGTTCCTTTGCCTGTCCGGGTTACGGGCGGATGAACCGAAGTATCGGGCTTTGTTTGCGGAGGATTTTTCTCGTGGACTCAATGAAGCGTGGAAGCCGGTGAAATTCACTGGATTGACGGAATATAAAATCATTCGTGAAGGCACTAATTTTTGCCTGCAAGGGCATGCGGATAAAACGGCCTCCGGGCTGGCTCACGAGTTGAAGTTGAAATCGTCCTCCCATTTGAAGGTGCAATGGCGTTGGAAAATTGATCGTTGTCCTCCCGGTGGTTCTGAAAACAAAAAAGACACTTTCGATCATACCGTGCGCTTGTTTATTGCGTTTGATACTTTTCTCGGACCGCCGCGCACGGTGAATTATGTCTGGGCTAACCAAAGCGCGGTGGGAGAAACGTTTCATCATCCCAGTTCCAATCGCGCCCGTTTTATCGTGTTGCAGCAGGGTAATGAGAAAGCCGGGAAATGGCTGACTGAGACGCGCGATCTTTCGGCGGATTGGCAACGGTTGTTCGATAAGTCCACGATGCCGGATATTGTGGGCATTGGTTTTATGACGGATGCGGACGGCACGGTTGCCGAGGTGAATGGTTTTTACGGTGATATCCGGATTTTTGAGGAATAAAGGCGGGAATTTTTCTTCCATTGCCCGCTCTTGTAATTGTCCGGGAGCGCGGCATACTCGCGGCTTAATTTGCTTTTAACGTAATGAAAAAAATTGGTATCGCAATTATCGGTTGCGGCGGAATTACGCTGCAAAATCATTTGCCTGGCATTGCCATCTGTCCGGAGACACAGGTCGTCGCCTTGTGTGACGCGGATGCCGCTACGCTTCAGCGCGCGAGTCAGCAGACGGGGGTAACGGTGACCTCGACGAACTACGAGGAAATCGTCAAACGGGATGACGTCACGGCGGTCATCATCGCGACGCCTAATTTCACGCATGGGCCGATCGCTCAGGCCGCGATTGCCGCGGGCAAGCATGTGTTGTGCGAAAAGCCGATTTCCATGAATTACGCCGAAGCGAAGGCGATGGCTGACGCTGCGGATAAGGCAGGTGTGCGCCACATGACGGCATTTACCTACCGGTTTGTGCCGGCCATGCGTTATTTATCGGCGCTCGTGAAGCGCGGTGATTTGGGGCAGCCGTATCATTATCGTTCCTGCCGCTTGCAGGATTGGGGCACGCGCAATCTCGGCTGGCGTCAGGTGAAGAAACTCGCCGGGACCGGTGAATTGGGCGACATGCTTTCGCATCGCATTGATTTCGCGCATTTGCTGGTCGGGCCGATGAAGCGTCTGGTGGCGAATATCAAAGTGGTGCATGAAAGCCGACAGGGCAAACCGTCCGATCTGGAGGATTGGGTGGCGATCATTGCCGAGTTTCAAAACGGCGCGAGCGGCGTGCTGGAAAGCAGCAAGCTCGCCAGCGGCCGCAATGAAAGCTGGCGCAGTTTGGATTACGCCGAGGTCAACGGCAGCGAACGTTCCTTCGTCTTCATTACCGGTGAATGGAATAAATTGCAAACCGGCAAAGTCGGCGGTCCTGGTCTGGAAACCATTGAGATTCCCAAGGAATACTGGACCTGGCCCGGTTCTCCGCGCGATCCGAATGTGGGCGATCCGCTGGTCACCTTCCGCTACGATCAGATGTGGGAATTCATTGATGCCATCCGCAGTGAACGTCCGTGTGTGCCTTCCTTCTTTGACGGGGCGCGCGCTCAAGGGGTGATGGATGCCGCCGTGAAATCGGCCGAAACCCGTCAATGGATTGATTTGCCGGTATTCTAAAAACCAGCCGGACGCGCTTCGTCGTGTCCGGGTTTTAACATTTTTATGAGCAAAACAGCAGTTATTACGGGTGCAGGCAGCGGAGTAGGGCAAGCTATCGCGATTGCGCTGGTCAAGCAGGGGTGGCGCGTGGCGATTCTTGGGCGCCGGGCCGAAGCCTTGCAGGAAACCGTCCAATTAGCCGGCGCGGAAGGCCGTCAAATTCTGGTTGTACCATGCGACATTGGTGATGCCGCCGCCGTGGAAAAGACCGCCCAACATATTCTCGCCGAATTTAAAGAGGTGGAAGTCCTCGTGAATGCCGCGGGCACCAATGCGCCGAAACGCGCGCTCGAAGTTCTCTCGCTGGCGGATTACCACATGATGATGGACGCCAATTTGAATGGCGCTTACTACACTGTGCAGGCTTTCCTGCCGCAGATGCGCCAGCGCCAGTCCGGCACCATTATCAATATTGTTTCTGACGCGGGCAAACAGGCCAGCCCCAAGGCCGGTCCCGCGTACGTGATGAGCAAGTTCGGCATGGCCGGACTGACTCAAGCGATCAACGCCGAAGAGCGTGGTCGCGGCATTCGTGCCACCGCCATTTTCCCGGGTGACATCGACACGCCGTTGCTGGATAAACGTCCCGTGGTGCCAGATGCGAGTGCGCGCGCCAAAATGATGCGGGCTGAAGACATCGCCGAATGTGCGCTGCTGTGCATTCACTTGCCTTCCCGTGCCATTGTGGAAGAACTCATTGTGCGCCCACGTTGATGCTTGCGATCTTCGGAACGGCTGCGTCGTTCCGATTTAGAAGTTGAAACGCAATCCCAGCCGGGCGATGCCGTAATGTTCGGTTTCGCTCGGCATGACCCAGCGTGTGTCCATGAACAGGCCCACCGTTGGATTGAAGGGGTATTCCGCGCCGGTGCCAAACTGAGTAAACCATTCTTTGGACAAAACCGTTTGGCGGCCGCTGCCGGTAAAGCCATACGGAGTCCATTTATTTTCACCACGCGGATAGCGTAAAATTAAACTCGCCGAAGTGCTTTCCCCTAACGGACCGGTCGTGTTTTCCGAATACGCATTCATGCCGAAGCGGAGATTGCGCGTCAGGGAATAGCCGGGTGGAGCAATGGGACCAATGATGGAACCATGTGGTTCTTCCAGGCCGCGGACATCCTCCGCCTGATACTTTCCGGACGGATCCAGCCTGTAAATATTGCTGGAGGAATCATCCGGGCGAAAATAGGTATCCGGGTAAATATGCTGGCTTTGGCGGGGATCCTCGTTTTCCTCTGCCAGCACGCAGTGGGCTGAGAACAACGCCAGAATCCACACCAGATGTACGCGAAAATTCATCAATTAACCGGATTATTTTGATTTTAACTATTCCTTCACCATAACACGCCCGTGGGCTGTTCGCGAGTGGGGAAATCCCTCCAGGGGATGCACCTGGACTGATTCTCTGATCCGTGTTCGGGCGGAATCTTCAGGCCGATTTCGCGTTCTGGCGGTGTTTTTTATTGTTGGCATTACCAATTGGTAGCTACGTTGTCTAAATGGTGTGAAGCGGAATGGTTGCGCTTTGGCCGGAGTCGTAAAGTCGTATTTTGTATGAAGTCGTATCTGTGTATGGGTGGTCATTTTATGCGCGTCTTAAACGCCTTGCTGGTGGTGATTCTGTTTTTGAGCCCGGGACAATTTCTGTCTGCGCAGGTGAACGTGTTGACGTCCCGTAACGGAAATGCCCGCCTCGGTTTAAACTCGCAGGAGACGATTCTCACTCCAGCCAATGTGAATCGGAACAGTTTTGGGCGCTTGTTCACTCAACCGGTGGATGGTTACGTGTATGGCCAGCCGCTCTATCTTGCCAATGTCAATATTACCGGCAAAGGCGTTCATAATACCGTGTTCGTCGTTACTGAGCACGATAGCGTTTATGCGTTTGATGCGGATTCCAATGCCGGTGACAACGCGGCGCCTTTATGGCACGTCAGTTTTCTTGATCCGGACGCGGGCATTACGACCGTGCCTGCCAGCGAAGTGGGTTCCGGTGACATTGTTCCGGAAATTGGCATTACCAGCACGCCGGTGATTGATCCGGTCGCAGGTACAATCTATGTGCTGGCCAAAACCCGTGAGGTGGTTGATGACGAGGTTACATACGTGCAGCGGTTGCACGCTTTGAATATCGCGGATGGCAGTGAACGTCCTCACAGTCCGGTTATGATCGATGTTTCCGTTCCCGGAACCGGCGATGGCACCGATGGCAATGGAAATATTCCCTTCAACGCATTGCGGGAACATAACCGTCCTGGATTACTGCTGTTGAACGGAGCCGTTTACATTTCCTGGGCATCTCACGGAGATAACGGGCCGTATCATGGCTGGGTGATTGGCTACGAGGCTGACACCCTCGCTTTAAGGGCGGCTTTCAATGCCACTCCTAACGGTGGTTTGGGCGGCATCTGGCAATCCGGCTGCGGTCTTTCCGCGGACAGCAGTGGGAATATCTACACTATCACCGGCAATGGCTCCTTTGATGTCGCGCACGGAAATTACGGCGATTCTTTTCTTAAATTATCAACGGCGGGTGGTGCGCTTTCGGTCACGGATTATTTTACCCCGTACAATCAACAATATCTTTCCGACGTGGACGCCGATCTTGGCACTGGTGGCGCAGTGTTGTTGCCGGATGAAACTGGCAGCGCCGCGCATCCGCATTTGCTGATCAGTTCCGGCAAAGAGGGACGGATTTACCTCGTGGATCGTGACAATTTCGGCCACTTCAATGCGAATGCCGATCAAGTTGTGCAGAGCCTGCTGGGCGCGATTCCCAGTGCGTATGACACGCCGGCTTACTTCAATCAGCGGATTTATTTTTTGGCGGCGGGCGATCATTTGAAAGCTTTTCAAATCTCCAATGGTTTCCTAAGCACCTCCCCGGTTTCTGAAGCCAATGAAGATTTTGGCTTTCCCGGAGCGACGCCGAGCGTCTCCGCCAATGGGACCAGCAACGGCATCGTGTGGGTGTTGCAATCGGATGCTTACGCCAGCAGCGGTCCGGCGATCCTGCATGCTTACCCGGCGGATGATGTCTCCACAGAACTTTATTCGAGTAATCAATCAGGAGATCGTGACTTGCCTGGCGGTGCCGTAAAATTTTCCGTGCCGACGGTGGTTAACGGCAAGGTTTACGCTGGCACTCAAACCGGACTGACGGTATTCGGCAATGGCGTCTGGGTAGAGACGCCGGTTATCTCACCCGGTGACACCGTTTTTACCGATGCGACCACGGTATCCATCACGACTGCTACTCCGGGGGCAACTCTCTACTATTCCGTGGATGGCAGCCAGCCGACAACGAACTCGCCGGTTTATAGCGGTTCGTTCGTCATTAACCATTCCACGCGCGTGCGGGCGCTGGCCGTTGCGTCCGGAATGAACGATAGCGCCACGGCGGACGTGACCTTTCTGGAAAGCGATGCCATCGGCACGGGCACAGGGTTGATCGGCGCTTACTATTCCAATCAACTGGCGACATTTAATGATCCACCGACACTTACGCGGACGGATTCGATGGTTGATTTTAATTGGGGCGAAGGCTCTCCGGATGCGAGCCTCAGCGTGGATTCCTTTACTGTGCGGTGGACCGGTTATGTGCAACCGCAGTTTTCGGAAACGTACACTTTCTACACCACGAGTGATGACGGGATTCGGGTTTGGGTGAATGACCAGTTGTTGATTGACCATTGGGAAAGCCAATCACCTACGGAATGGAGCGGTTCGATTGCTCTGACGGAGGGGCAATTGTATGCGCTTAAGATCGAATACTTTGAAAACTCTGGTGGTGCGGAGGCCCATTTATCGTGGAGCAGCAGTTCCACTCCCAAACAAATTATTCCTCAAGCGCAACTTTACGTGAACAACACGCCGCCGCCGCCGGTTCAGTTGACCAGTCCGCTGGACGGCGAAAGCTATACCGCGCCCGCCACGGTCATCCTGCAAGCCAGCGTGGCCGAAGCGCTGGAGCAGGGGAGTCTGGAGGTGGATTTTTATGGCAATGGCAATCTCGTCGGCACGGCCACGGCTGAGCCTTATCAGCTCACGCTCTCGGGCGTGGATGCGGGCGCTTACAGCTTTACGGCGGTAGCAGTGACGGGTGGCGGGATCAATGTC
>JBEHZA010000146.1:0-10532 GCA_048497895.1 Verrucomicrobiota bacterium | reverse complement strand
GCAATCCGCCGTTATCGGAAGTGAAAATGATGAGTGTGTTATTTGCCAGACCAGTGCGGTCTAAGGTGTCGAGCACCTGGCCAACGCCGGAATCCAGGTGTTCGATCAAGGCCACCAGGCGGGCGCGTTTTTCTGAAATGGCCGGTTCCCGTTTGCGAACTTTCTCCAGCCAATCAGGTGGCGGCTGGATCGGATCATGAGGCGCGTTGTAGGCGAGGTAGAGAAAGAATGGTTGATCGGATTTGGCGCGCTCGTTGAGATAGGCACATGCCCAATCGGTAAAGATATCGGTGGCATGTCCTTTCGGATCGACGGCCTCCTGGTTGAGGCGAAGGAAATTTACTCCATGCCGCAAGTGGGTCCAATAATCGTCCATCATGTCATCCAGAAAACCATGGAAGAGATCAAAGCCGCGTTCGTTCGGCAGATTGGGTGTTTCGAGACCGAGATTCCATTTACCCACAAGGGCGGTGTGATAACCGGCCGACTTCAATACTTTTGGCAACAGCGTGGTTTGAGGTGATAACCAGCCCCATGAATCCTCCGGACGGGAGCGCACGAGGCCGGGCACGCCGACCCGATCCGGGTAACAACCGGACATGAGTGCCGCGCGTGAAGGTGAGCAGACGCAACTGTTCGCAAAGAAATTCTCGAATGTCAGGCCTTCCCGGAACAGACGATCCATGTTCGGCGTGCGAATATCTTTAGTCCCGAATGCGCTGTAATCACCACGGCCTTGATCATCGGTCAGAATCACCAGAATGTTCGGCTTCTTCGCTGTGGCAGCGGAGGCTTGTTCCAAGGCCAACACGGCACCGAGAATCAGTAACAGCGGTATCGCCAATATTTGGATGGGTATTTTCATTCGGATGCCGGAAGACCGGCAACATTAGTGCGCCGGATTGAATTTAGGATTATCAAACACAAACGGTTTACGGTCACCGAACAGAACCTGATAGATTTCGTAATTCGTCTTCATTACTTCCGCGAGCATCGGTTTCCAGGGGCGATCAGTGACCGAGAGAACTCCCGTATTGGCGCGTTCACCGTTAAATCCTTCAAACCAGCGGCCCGTGGCGGATTGATCAATTAAAGTGAACCATTCAATGCCGATCACAAAACCAAGCGCAGCGCTTTGTTCGACATAGTTACGATAGGCCAGCCCGCGTTGCTGTTGGCTGGCGACTTCACTGCCGCCGGTCAAGCCGCTGTCCTTAGGGGAAGACCAGTAGAATTCACTGAGCATCATGGGACGATCGCCGGTCCAGTGATAAATGCGTTGCAGCAGCTCCTTGTCCACGCCGTAGGTGTAGTAGTTGAACGACATGACATCGAGATATTTGCCCGCAATGCGGCAGAGTTGTTCGCTCTTAATGGTGCCGGGTTGCAGGCGGCTGCCAATCAGCAGATGGTGCGAATCATGCCGACGGAACGCTTCGGTGATGAGCTTGAAATATTCGTCGAGGAAAAGACCGGTGAATTCGTGAATGTCGTTTTGTGACGCTTCGGTTTTGACGGCGAGACCTGCATCGTTCAAGTCGTCAAAGCTTTTGGCCTGCGCGCCCCATGCGGTGTTAAAGGCTTCAATGGTGTGATATTTATCTTTCAGCAATTGGACGAGCCGCAGTTTGCAGGCCGCGTTGCCTTTGAGTGAGGGAACGACTTTCGCAATGTTCTCATAGAGCGGTTCATTCACGATGAAATAACCGATGATGAGAGGATCGTTGGCGCGGGCGGGCAGGGCGCGGGCGAGATTGGCTTCCACGGTGGCGCGATTGTTTGGGTCAAAGGGATCAAACGTTTCCTGAATGCCCGGAATACGGGGGATGCCTTCCCACGAACTGAGCGGTAGATGGGCGACGGACGGAAATTGCGTTTGCTTGCGCGTGGTTTCATCGCTGCCGGAGAAAGCGCCCACGGAGTTGAAGCCCCATTTGCGCATGCGTTCAATCATGCGGCCCGTGTACGCGGCGTTGGAGTAAGGTTGGCCGTATTTGCGGATTTGATTGACGAGATGGAAGGAGACGGGTGGACCGGCCTGATCTTTGAAAAAGGCGGTTTTGAATTCACCGTCCGGTGCAGGCAGCCATTCATAAGCGGATTCACGGCCTTTAGTCACTGTGTAGTCATCGCTGGGGCTGACGGCGCAAAGGCCGAGATGAAAAAAGACCTGCCCCGCCGGATCAACTAATAGCCAGCGGTCATTTTTCTTTTCCACATGAAAAAAGCCGGTGGCCTTCAGCCCGAGCTTTTCTTTACTACCAGGCAAGCCGCCGAAAGGACCGAGTTGCGGTGGGTGTAAATTGGCATAGTAGGCTTGCTCGGCAGTGACATCGCTTTTGAGTTCGTCGAGGCTCTTTACTTTATCTGGCCAATCGCTGCTGGTGAGTTGGCCAAACTGATCCACGAGCGGTTTGGATTTGGAACCGGCGGCAGGGCCTTCGGTGCTGATGGTGAAGGCAACCTCAAGGCGATTCGGATCGAAAGGAGTAAAACTGCGCCATTGGAAGATGGGCCAATTCCACTCGCGATTGTCCGAGAGTTGCAGAAACGAATATTCCGGCACCTGGATGACAAGGCTTTTGCCTTCATAATTCCGGATGCGAAAGGTGGTGGTGCCGCCCTGGAAGAGATGAGGTTTCGCGGGCTTCTCTTGCGGGAAGGGGGCTTCCTTATCTCCCATCTGCCAACTGCCGCCTTGATTAAACGAGAAGGGAATAAAGAGATCCGCCTGGAAGGTTTTTACATCCGCCGGAACGTGGGCAAATTTCAGGAGCAATTTACCGTTGGTCGCGAGGGTAAGGTCGAGTTGAGCGCCGCCTTCGTATTTTAAAGCGGCAGTTTTACCAGTCAGATTCTTCTGCACCAGTTTGTGAATTTCCTGATAATTGGCATCTGAAAACTTCGGATACTCGAGAGTGAACTTGCCGATGCTGCCGGCATCAATTTCGACACCTTCCTGACCGAAGCTAAGTTCAGCCGCCGGTCCGGCAAAGGGCACAAGCGCAAGGAGCAGGGCGAGCAGAGTAGCAGATAGTCTCATAGACAGGTTCAGGAGTAGGAAAGGCGGAGAACGTTATTTCTTTTCGGCTACTTTGTTTAAAGGAGCAGGTAGGGTCTGCTTGTTTTTGGCCCAGTCCGGATTGGGCAACGCTTCGTAAATTTTCAGATTGCGAACACTGCATTCCACGCCGCTGACGAACATGATGCTGTGTTTGGCTTCGGTAATCAATTGGTGGCTGCCGGTCAGGCTTTTGCCGTTGAGTGTGCCGACCATTTCGTCGCCCATAATTTCAAAGACAACTTTCTGCCATTCGCCGAGCTTGATCGGGGACTTGAGCTTGCCCAGAGGCACAGCGACATCCGGACCGGCGTGATCGTTGTCATCCTTTTGAATGTTCATGCCGCCTTCGTTGAGGATGATGCTGCACACGTAATCTTTCTCATCAGTGGTGCGGAGATTAAAGTAACGATACTTGCGTTCATTGAGCGGGACATCGTTCATCCGCACTTCGCATTGGATCACGGCGTTCGTGAAATCGAAACCATACGAAGCCGTCGCCGGATGTTTCGCTTCCGGAAATTCTGCACCGGTAAAGGTGCCGTTCACGACATCCCAATGACCGCCGCGTTTTTCCACGTTGAAGCGCCAGCCTTTGAAACCACTGGCAAAGCGGGCGGTGCTGCCTTCCACGGGCGGCAGCGGTTTGGAGAAATCCTGGCTGTAAATCAGGTTCCCGCGCTTGGTCATGAGCGTCGGAAAATCGTCGTCGGCTTGAACCGTAAGGCTGGTGAACGCGGTGAGCGCAAGGAGAGCCAGTGATAATTTACATTTCATAAGATGCTTTTGATTGGCGGTAATTAAATCAAGTGAAAGACTGAATTGTTACTGCGGTTCGGTTTACTTTTTCCCCTCCGGGGCAACAGCAGTGGAGAGAGTTTGCTTATGTTGCGGCCAATCTGGATTGGGCAGCGCTTCCCAAATGCGGAGATGACGGAAGCTGGCCTCGGTGCCAGCCCCGAGCATGACGCTATGCTTGTCTGTGCCAAGGAGCGGGTGACTGAATGTAACGCTCTTGCCATCGAGACTGCACACGGCTTCTTCACCTTTAATTTCGAGCACGAGCGTATGCCATTCCCCGAGTTGAATCGGTTGGCGCACCGATTTTACCGGACCCTTTTCCCGTTGTTTCGTGGTGGGATTGATGCGGGTATCGTCATAGGGTTGGGCGTTGAGTCCACCTGGGCCGACGAACAGGGCGCAGACGTAGTCCTTGGCATCGGTGGCTTTGAGAAAGAGTGAGCGATACTGGCGCCCCGCAGCGGGGACATCGCTCAGGCGCACGTCACATTGAACAATGGCGTCTTTGAACTGAAGGCCAAACGAGGCGGTCGCAGGATGATGGCTTTCAACGATTTCACTGCCGGTGAACACGCCATTGGTGACTTCCCAATGGCCGCCTTTAGTGCCGACGTTGTAACGCCAGCCACTGAAACCGCTGGCAAACCCGACGGGTTTGCCGGTGAATGGCGCGAGGGGTTGAGCGAAGTCTTCGCTGGCTAATAACTTGCCGCGAACGGTCATGAGCGTTGGTGATTCGTCGGCGGCCTGGGCCGGGCGGGTGACGAGGAGTGTGAGGCTAGCCAGCAGCAATGATAAGGTGGATCGCATAAATGAATTGGAACGTCTTTTAGCTGTGACTCAGGCCGGTGGTCAATTCTTCAAACTTTCTTTGCGCACCAGACGATGCCAGAGCCGCAAACCGCACAGATGAGCATGTCGGCATAGAACGGCCACGGAGGAATCCCGAGACGAACGCCGTGATAACCGGCGGTTACACCAATGAACAAGAGACTCCAGCCCAGGAATGGCAGGATAATCCGGTATTTTTCGAGTTTCAGAGCGGCCACCAGATAGAGGTAACCAATGACCGCGCAAGCAGCAGCCATCATCATAAGCCAGTATTCGATGATGGGTGCGGGCAAGGAGGCGGGGACACCGTGAATTTCAAGACGCTTCAACCAGTCAACCGTGGTGGACCACGGCAGGAGGAGCGCCACGCCGCTGAGGATGCCGGTAAGTGCCACGAGGAACAACATGCTGCGCAGAATCAGATGGGTGTTTTTCATATTTTCTGAGCGTTGAATACTACGGGCCTTTGCTGTCCCGCGGTGGGAAGTCACCTGCGGCGGCTATTTTCCGAAGGCTTCCTGCGCTGCTTTCTGGAACGTGGGTTGAACCTTTTTCCCGCCATCATTCGGCCAGCCCGCGTGCTGCACCATGAACACGGTGATTAAACCCCGTTCAGGGTCAATGTGCATGTTCGTGCTGTAAGCGCCACCGTGCCCGTAAGGACCGCCGGGTTTTTTATCCGCACTCAAACCAAAGCCGTAGGCTTGCGGAAGATCGCCGGTTTGATTGGAGGTCATCTGTTTCACGGAGGCTTCGGAAAGAATGCGTTTGCCGTGCCAGGTGCCGCCATTGAGCAGCATTTGACAGAAATGCGCGGTGTCCACGGCAGTGGAGAATAAGCCGCCCGCAGGCATTGGCTGACGCGCGCGATCATTCAACGGATATTTGAGCTGAGTGACCGTGGTTTCTTCGAGGCCGGTTTTCTCCTTGTTGGGCTTGTAGGATTTGGCGAGGCGTTTGAGCTGAGCCGGGGAAGGCCAGAACGTCGTGTCCTTCATGCCGAGCGGTTGCAGCAGGCGTTTGTCCAAAAAGGTTTCGTAAGGCATGCCGCTGACCACTTCGATAATGCGTCCGGCAGTGTTAATGCCTGCGTTGGAGTATTGATATTTGGTGTCCGGCTGAAACTCAAGCGGTCCCATGGCATAGCTGCGAACGCCGTCACGCAAGGTTAATACGTCGAGCGTCGGCTGTTCCATGGGCGATTTGAAAGGCAAACCGCTGGTGTGGGTTAAAATATTTTTGACAGTGATGGGATGCGTTGGCTTTTTCAGCAGCACGTGGTCGTTGTCTTTCTCGGCAATGACCATTTGACCTTTAAATTCCGGCAGATATTTTTCGACGGGATCATCGACATTCACTTTGCCTTCATCGACGAGGATCATTAAGGCGGCGGCGGTCATGGCCTTGGACATGGAGGCGATCCAGAAGAGGTCATCCGGGCGAATGAGTTTCTTCGCCGCAATATCGGCAAAACCGACCGCCTGAACGGTGAGGATTTCGTCTTTGTTGGCGACGAGAGTGACGGCGCCAGCAAGCGTGTGGTCATCAACAAATGGCTGTAGTTGGGCCGAAATGCTTTTGACAGGGGCCTTCGGCGCAGGTGCAGCAGATACCGGCGTAAAGGAAAGGGCGGTTAAAAGTGAGGTAACAAGACAGAGTTGGAAACGTGTGTATGGCATAGCTTTGAAGTCATATTTTTTGCCGTTAGCGGCAGGTAAGTCAACACGCGAGAAGTCCGGAAAAAGCAAACTCCCCGAAGCGACGCGCACTTCGGGGAGTCAGATGAATGGAGAGCGTGAATTAACGGGAAGCCATGGTTCCAGTCAAATCAACACAGACGCCTTCGGTGGTGCTGCGGGCGTAAACGCGGCCATTGCTCAGCACCGGTGTGCTCCAGCATTTGCCGTCCAGAATTTTGGCGCGTGAAACTTCCTGATACGCTTGCGGGGTGGCTTTGATCAGCACCAATTCACCGGCGTCACTCAACGCCAGAAGATTGCCATCCGCAAGGATCACGTTGCCGGGGCCGAAGCCGGGTTGCTGCCACATGATTTTGCCAGTGGCCAATTCCACGCATTTAACCGGTCCAGTCCCGTATTCCTTGAATTGGAACATCCCGTAGAGGTAACCGTCTTTGACGATGGGGGTGCTCCAGTGATTGGCCAATTCGTTCGGTTTGCGCCACAGTTCGGTTGCCGTAAAGGTCTCACCCACCTTAACAATCTTGCACGCGCCTGCGCCCACGCCATAGCCGGCCGAGCAATAAACAATGTCGCCGGAGACTACGGGCGAAATGGCCGTAGAAACTTTGAACGGAAACGCGTAACGCCAGAGCACTTTGCCAGTGAGCGGAGCGACAGATACCAGGCCGTTTTGCGTGAAGAAGATAATCTGGCGGGTGCCGAGAATGCTAGAAGCCACCGGAGTGGAGTGGGTCATCTTGTCGTCTTCACCTTTCCAGACCAGCTTGCCGGAGGTCTTATCAAAGGCGAGCAGGGATTCACCGGGGCCGCCACCGGCGACGAAGACCAGATTGCCATCGATTACGGGCGACGCCGCGTTCTTCCAGCTAATGTTGCGACCGGCAAATTCCTTCATCAGGTCATGGCTCCAGACGGCTTGACCGGTCTTGGCATCCAAACAGCCTAACAACAGGTTGCCGGATAAAACGTAAACGCGATTGCCGTCCACCGTTGGGGTGGAACGAGGTCCGTCGCCGCCTTTGTTGCTTTCCGTGCCGGAATTGCCACCGCCTTCATACTTGGCGATGCCCATCGGGCGGGCCCAAAGTTCCTTGCCATTGGCCGCATCCAGAGCGATGCAGACTTCCTGCAACGCGCCGCTGATGTCACGACCGACAATGGTATAAGCCTTGCCACCGCTGACAGTGAAGGAACTGAAGCCCAGCGTGGTGGGGGCCTTCCAAACCGTGCGCAAGCCAGTGGCCGGCCAGGTTTTTAAAGCGAGTTTCTCGGGTGAAGTGCCATCGAGATTCGGACCACGATATTGCGGCCAATCCGAAGCGTGGCTGAGTGTGGCACAGGCCAGCAGAGCGACGGTCCAGCGGGCCGGACGACACAAGAGACGGGAAAGACGTTGAGTGGAAGACGTTTTCATTGGTTTGAAATAATAGTAATAAAACCGTAAAACTTCGCAATGGTTAATCGAAACCGGCCGGATACGTCATCTTCGACGTAACTTGGACGCAGTTTAAAGGTTAGAGCTTCAAACGTTCGATTAATTCCTGGGTCAAGAGTTCGTAAGCCGCCGCGCCGGTGCTGTATTTGTCGTAATGAATGATCGGTTTCCCGAAGCTGGGGGCTTCCGCCAGTTTTGTGGTGCGTGGAATGACTGTTTCAAAGACCTGATCCTGAAAATGCTGACGGACTTCACCGACGACCTGATGCGAGAGGTTGGTCCGGGTATCGAACATGGTCATGACCACGCCGAGCAGTTGCAGATTGGGATTCACGCCGGAATCGCGCAATTGATTCAAGATGCGCGTAATCATGGAAATTCCTTCCAGCGCGTAGTATTCACATTGCAAGGGAACCACCATCCAGTCCGAAGCCGTGAAAGAATTGAGGGTCAAAATGCCGAGGGACGGCGGGCAATCAATGAGAATAACATCATAACGGCCCGAATCCCGAATGGGCTGGAGGCAGAGCCGCAGCCGTTGCAAATGGTTATCGGCCCGGGCCAATTCGATTTCTGCGCCGCACAAATCGACTTCGCTGGGAACGAGGTCCAAATTCGCAAATGCGGTGCTTTGAATTTTATCCTGCAAAGCGCCTTCGCCTAATAAAGGCCGGTAAGCACTGGCGCCTTCGATCTTTTCAATCCCCAATCCGCTGGTGGCATTGGCCTGGGGATCAACATCCACGAGCAACACCCGTTTGCCGCTGTCACCGAGGCAGGCAGCGAGATTAACGGTGGTAGTGGTTTTTCCTACTCCGCCCTTTTGATTGGCGATTACTATGACAGTCGTTGGCACGTAGCAGGTTTAATGAACCGGCGGCATAAGTTCAAGCCTTTCACGGCCTGATCCGAAGTAAATCATTTTCATGCGCTTCTGCTTGCCCCTCAATCAGGTAATGGGTAATTTGACCTCATTCGAAGGACCACATGAGTGAAGTTTTGGTTATAGGACACCGGAATCCAGATACTGACGCGATCTGTTCAGCGATCGGGTACGCGGAATTCAAACGCCGGATCGGCATGACGCAGGCCGTCGCGGCGCGTTGTGGCGATACGAATGATCGTATTGATTTCGTGCTGCGCAGCTTTGGCGTGGAGCCGCCTAAATTCGTGGCGGATGTGGCCCCCAAAGTGCGGGATGTCATGCAGACAAATGTGGTGAGTGCGTTGCCGCAAACCACTGTAGCGGAGGCGCTTGGAATCATGGAAAACCGCAATATCCGGGTCTTGCCGGTATTGAATGAAGACCGGACCTGCCGGGGGTTGGTGTCGGTCTTCAAGATGAGCAAATATTTCTTTCCGACCCCGCACCGTTTATATGATTCCCGGCGGGTGCTGGCTTCCATCCGGAATTTGTCCCGGACAGTGGGCGGAAAAATGATTTACTCCATGGAACCGGATCGGGAAGAAGATCTGGTGCTGATGATTGGGGCAATGAGCCTGGAATCGTTCTCCAAACGGCTGCCGAATTACGAGCGGGAACGGATTATTGTGGTGGTGGGAGATCGCCGGGAAATTCAGGAACTGGCGATTCGCGAGCGGGTGCGCGGGGTGGTGGTAACGGGGGGATTAAAAGTGGAGGATGAGGTGGTGGAAATGGCCAAACGCTATGAAGTCAGCCTGATTTCTTCGCCGCATGATTCCGCTACGACGGCCATGCTGTGTCGTTCCGCCATTACCGTAGAGCATACGATGCACGAGCATTTCCTCTCATTTGAGGAAGATGAACCGTTGGCGGCGATTCAGAAGCTCGCGGCCGAATCCCAATTTCAAGCGTTCCCGGTACTCGATAAAGACAAGCACACCGTCGGCGTGCTCTCTAAATCCGACTTTTTGAAGAAGGTGGATCGCCAGCTTATTCTGGTGGATCACAATGAACTCACGCAAGCGGTAGCGGGAGCAAGTGAAGTGGAGATTATCGAAGTGGTGGATCACCATCGCATCGGCACGTTCACGACGCAGCAGCCGATTTTGTTCCGCAATGAGCCGGTTGGTTCGACGAGCACCATCGTGGCGGATTGCTTTTTCCGTTACATGGTGGAATTGCCGAGGCCGATTGCCGGGTTGCTGCTGGCGGGTTTGGTTTCGGATACCTTGAACCTGACTTCCCCGACCACGACGGAACGGGATGTGCAAGTGTTGGAGCGTCTGGAGGAAATTGCGCGGGTCAATGCGGCTGAATTTACTGATAAACTGTTTGCCTCGGGTTCCGTGCTGACTTCCAAACCGGCTGATCAGGCGATTACTTCGGACTGCAAAGAATACGCGGAACGCGGTCATACGTTTAGCGTGGCGCAGATCGAAGAAATCGGCTTCGACCAGTTCCGCAAGCGCAAGGATGAAGTGGTGACGGCGCTGGAGGCTTACCGGGTGCGCAAGGGATATTTGTTTTCCGCGCTGCTGATTACGGATGTGGTGCTGCAAACTTCGCTCCTGATCGTGACTGGTTCACCCGCTTTTCTGGATACCATCAATTATCCGAAGGTGGAGCCGTTCATCTATGAATTGTCCGGCGTGGTGTCGCGCAAGAAGCAACTCCTGCCGTACCTGACGCATTGTCTCCAACTCGTGAAAATGTAATTCCCCTCCCGGTGGGGGGCCTTTCCGGCTGAAGACGCGCCCTAGACATTCTGCCTGCCTC
>JBEHZA010000145.1:0-10536 GCA_048497895.1 Verrucomicrobiota bacterium | reverse complement strand
CAACGCGATTCCCACGGTAGCAAGTGCGGCGGCGGCCCAGAGTTGCGGGCGCAAATGCTCGCCGGCAAGTGCAGTCACCAGCACGGCGACGAGTAATATTTTAATGCCCAACACCGGCGTGGCCACGGAGACATCGCCTTTTTCCAGCGAGAGGAAAGTGAACCACTGCCCACCGATGAAACAGAGCGCGACGAGCACCGGTTGCCACCAGAGGTCCGCGTGAATGGTGCCACCGAAGAGCAGGAGTGGTTGAAAAAGAATCCCGGTAATCAGATTGGCCATGAAGGCCGTGCGCCACACGCCCACGCCGAGGTCCGATGAACGTTTCACGACCAAAGCTGCCACCCCGTAAAGCAGGGCGGCAAGCAGGGCAAAGATGTAAGGCAGTTTCACTCGCGTTTAGCCGAACCAACGGTCATGGGTATAAACGCCCGCGCATCAGAGGGCGAGCTTTTGTGCGGGGTTTATCTGGCGGATGAGGCTTCGCCGATCAATGACGGGCGAGGGCTTCCTCCAGTGACTTTACCACCTGCGCGCCCAGGTATTGATAACCGCCTTCGTCAAAGTGGACATCGTTGGGGCGTTGAAATTTCGTCAGCAACGGTTTCATGAGGGAATACAGATCATCGGTGGCGAGGTTATGTGATTTGGCCACTTTGGCTGCGATCTCATTCAGACTTTCGAGATTGCCGTCCGGAATATCTTTCGATCCCGGCGGTGCGGGTGTGGTGGTGGCCCAGATGATCTTCGCGCCGGTTTTCTGCAGCCGTTCTGTGATTAGGATGAGGTTTTGTTCGTATTCTTCCGGCTTCGTTTTGCGATCATGGATGCCGAAATTAAAATGAATGGCATCCCAGTGATTCGTGCCGAGCCAGAGGTCTAATTTTTTGAGACCGTTTTTGGTCGCCCCGCAATTTTCCGGCGCGCGATGCACGTTCATCCGTCCGGCCAGTTTATGGCGCACGGCCAGAGTGTAACCGCGGGAGATGGAATCGCCGATCAGCAGCACGCGCGGCAGTGTGGGGTCGTCTTTGACGTAATCCCACGCGGTTTCTTTGCCTTCCGCTTTTTCATGTTTGTAAATGGGGAGATAGAACGGGCCGAGATTTGCTTCGAGAATTTTCTCCCACGCCAACTCGTCCGGTGACATCGCAGCCTTGCGTTTGACGTCAGCCGCTGCATCGGCCGCGGCGGCTTGCGCTTTCTTTTCGGCCAACTCGTTCGCATTGGTGGGTTCCGCGGCTTCAGCCGAATGAGGGCTCACTCCAACAGCCGACAGGCACAACCAGAGCGCGGTAAAGACGGTCGATAGCCGGTGTTGCAACCCGCGAAAAAGGTGCGTTTGCGTGGGTGAGTAGTTGAATTTCATATAAGAACTGCTTTCTCTAAATGTCTGCTAAATCAACATGGTTTAAGCCGTTGACTGCTCACACGAAATTTCCCGGCCACAGATAAACCCGCGTTGCAACCGTGTGAAAAAATCCAACTGTGAAATAAACCAACTATTCCTGCCATAAGAAAAATGATTCTAGTTAAGATGTCTGAAGGAGACGATTCAAAAAGAACGGGGCCGAACGTGACGAAAGGAAGGCAGAAACTGTCTGATTCTGCGGAGTATGCAAAACGACCAAAACGAATTTAGCGAGCTGGAGTTGTTTGAGAAGCGGGTTCGCTCCGTTTCGGAAAAAGGAACGCTGCTGCCATATTCCATCGCGTCTTATATCAGTGGCTTGTCGGATACCCGGCTGCGCGCCCTCGTAGCTGCGGGAAAGCTGGAAACGGAAAACATCGACGGTCGCATTTTCATTGTGTTGAGCAGTTTGATCAATCATCGCCGCCGGAGCCTGAACCGGGGTGTGAAAATTCCAAACTGTGAAACTGTCTAACTATTCAGATTTGGAAAAACGGGGATAGTAAGAGCGCTTGAGAGAAACGTGGGCTGAGTTGGTTAAAGCTGAGGAAAATCCCGTGAGTCGTAAAATCTGACGTCAAGGAGAGTTGGCGTAATTACCGTTCATGTGCGCCGGTTCTAGTGCGGAACTGGAGCTGGTTGATGACGGACCGGCGCGTACTTTTACCGGGCGAAAAGATTGATTGCAGGGTGCAGTGTGGAAATGCGGAACCGTGGATCAACGGGCTCTGCATCCGGCCGGGATGCTTCAGAGATTCAGCCTTCCCAATCAACAAGAGAGCTCTGTTATGATTATTCATCGGCTGATCTGGCGTCATTTTACCAACCGGGACGATCACGCTTTTTATGAAATGCAGGCGGAATCCGCGATTGCCTGGCTGGTGCGGTCAGGCGTGGTGTTCGGTTCGACTACCCGGGTTTTAGATCTTGGCTGCGGGCATGGCATATTTGGTTCCGCGTTAAGCCGTCGTGGCTGTCAGGTGACCTTTGCCGATCAATTCGAGGGTGCGTTGCCTGTATTTTCCGGGGCTGCAGTGCATCGCATTGATATTGATGCGGAGGATTTATCGAAGCTGGGTCAGTATGATGTCGTTATCTGCTCGAATGTGTTCGAACATTTATCCCGGCCGGAGCGGTTTATTCAAAACATCGCCAAAATGTTGACGCCAGCGGGGAAGTTGTTTCTGAGTTGGACGAATTGGCTTTCACTTTGGGGCGGGCACGAGTTTTCTCCTTTCCATTATTTTGGCAGCCGACGCGGACATCGGCTGTATGATAAATGGGTAAAAAGACCGCGGATTCATACGCCCTATCAAAATTTATTTCCGACCTATATTGGCGCGACGATTAAACGGTTTGAGCGGCATCCGGAATTGCGGATTGTGAAAATGGCGCCGCGCTATTATCCAGAACTGGCTTTCATCCTGCGTCTCCCGGTAGTGCGGGAATTTCTAACCTGGAATTGCGCATTACTGGTGGAGAAAGCCGCGGTCACTGTGCCGGTCCGGGCTGATTCCGCATGTCTGCTGGCTGAGATGAGCAGTAAGACGTCGTGAGCAAGAGAGGATGTGATTTACAATTGCAGAAATTGGAGGTTTGGATTCTCATGGCGGCATGAGCAAGCCATTCGTTCGTCATTTCTTCACGCTGCTAATTTCATTCACAGTTGCCAGTCATGTTTTCGCGGCGGAGACGCCGGAGCCGATCGTGCTTTGGCCGAAAGGCGCGCCGGGTGAGAAGGGTGATCTTCCTGCCGAAGGTGTCATGCCCGATCAGCCCAAATCCCCGGCCATTCGCGTGAGCAATGTGTCCAAGCCGACGATTACGGTATTTCGTCCGCCGCATGAGAAGGATACCGGGATGGCGGTAGTGATTTGTCCGGGTGGCGGCTATAACATTCTGGCGTGGGACAAGGAAGGAACAGATGTGGCGGAATGGCTGAACTCCATCGGAGTGACCGGCATCGTGTTAAAATATCGCGTGCCGCGGCGGAAGGATTTAGAGAAACACACGGCACCATTGCAGGATGTACAACGTGCGGTAGGGGTGGTGCGGCAACACGCGGCGGAATGGAGTCTTGATCCCAATAAAATTGGCGTGCTCGGCTTCTCGGCGGGTGGACACCTGACGGCGACGTTGTGTGGCAATTATGAAAAGCGGACGTATGAGCCGATTGATGAAGCGGATAAACTCAGTTGCCGTCCGGACTTTGCGTTGCTGATTTATCCGGCGTATCTGACCATCAAGGAACAAGGTGATAAAATCGCGCCGGAACTCAACGTAACGACAAACACGCCCCCGACCTTCCTCGTGCAAACGGAGGATGACGGGGTGCGGGTGGAGAGCAGTTTATTTTATTACCTTGCGTTGAAGAATGCCAAAGTGCCGGCGGAGATGCACCTCTACGCGCATGGCGGTCATGGTTATGGCCTGCGCGCTTCGGAATTTGCGGTGTCTACTTGGCCGAATCGCGCCGAGCAATGGCTGCTGCGGTTGAATAGCACAGAGTTGAAGAAGTAGGGAGTAGCGGGGCTATAGGAGCGCGGCGTTTACGCCGCCTCACCGTTCAATGGCGCAAGTCGGATTCGATTGCTCCAACGCATTTGGGTATTGAAGCGGCTTGAACGCCGCGCTCCTATGCGAAGGCGGACCGGCGTTAAGAATATGACGGACGATGCGAGTGTCTGGCGTGGGATTCAGGAGTGAGGGAAAGGGAGTTCCTGCAAATAGCGCTCCACCTTGGCGCGTTGTTCGCCGCGGAAGCGATGGAAGGGTTCGGCCATGAAATCATCGCAAATACCCTGACAGGCGAGCGCACACTTGATGCCTTTGATGATAGCCGAGGAGTGGCGGCCAATGCGGTAGAGGTTTTCACTCACGCTCATCACTTGTGCGTGCAATTTACGGACGCGCGCGAGATCGCCAGCGCGAGCAGCTTCAAACAGGCTGACGTATAATTTCGGAAAGAGGTTCGCGCCACCATTCACACCACCGTGAGCGCCGGCCAGCACGGCGTCCGAGAGCATTTCCTCGGGTCCGACCAACACCGGCCAATCGGGCCGATGTGTCAACAGTCCGACGATGCGGTGGAGGTAAATCATGCTGCCGGAACTGTCCTTCAGACCGATGATGCGTGGATTATCCATGGCACGACGCACCGTTTCGGGTTCGATCACCACTTTGGTAAGCGCAGGCATGTTGTAGAGAAACAGGGGCAGCGGCAATTCCGGCACGAGATGGTCCAGATATTCCTGCAACTCGGGCTGGCCTTCGGGCAGATAGTAAGGCGGCGCGAGCACGACGGAATCGGCGCCTGCATCAGCAGCGGCACAGGCGACATTCACGGATTCGATGAAAGCGGTATCGGTAATGCCAACCAGCACAGGCACGCGGCCTTTCACCTGGCGACAGGTGCGTTCGATGAGTTCGCGGCGCAAGCGGTAGCTGAGGCTTGGTCCTTCCCCGGTGGTGCCGAGAATGAATAGCCCGTGAACGCCACCGGCAAGCATGTGTTCGATGAGGCGTTCGAGACCGGCGACATCCAGCGCATCGCGGTCGCGCAACGGAGTGATCATGGGCGGGATAATGCCGTGATATTTGGGGAGAGACATAAAAGCAGGAGTTACAGGTTTAGTTCTCGAAGCGTGGAGCTTCAACGGTTGGAAAGTTCGTTCGGGTCGCGCGGCTTCACAAGCAGGATGAGCCCGGCGCTTAACAGGGCCACACCCGCGCAGAGCACGAAGGCGATGGAAAAGGAAATACCGTGGTCACGCATCCAGCCGAGAGCGACCGTCGCGCCTGCGCCCACGCTGATGCTCACCATGTTCATGAAGCCGTAGCCGGTGGCGCGATGTTCCGGACGCGCCAGTTGGCAAAGGATAGGCATGTTATTGCAATCGAAAAAGCCCCAGCCGAGACCGAAGAGGATCATAAAAAAAATCGCGGCGTTCAGACTCCAGGCGTAGCCGAGGCCCAGTAAAGCGGGTACCAGCAGCAGCGTGCCCAGGGCACTGGCGTAGATGCGGCCGCGGGGGGTAATGCGCATCCAGATGTCCGCCACGGCTCCTCCCAGCACGACGCCCGCGAGTGAAGCGAGTTGGATATAGCCGGTGGCAGAGAGTCCAGCGGGGCCTTCTTTCAATTTGAAAGTGTCCGCGAGAAACGTGGGGAGCCAGTTCTTCGCGACCCAGCCGGCGATGGCGGGCAGGGTGAAGTAAACGACGAGAATCCAAAACGCGGACTGCGACCATAAGGCAATTAGTGTACCGCGAATACTCACCGGAGATTTTTTGAGCGGACTGCCGGTTTCGGTGGTGGTTGCGTCACGCAGAGTGAACGCCAATAATACGGCATAGGCGATGCCGGCTGCGCCGAACCAGCTAAAGCAATTCCGCCACGAACTCGTTTGCGCGATGTAACCACCGATGCCACCCAACGCCAGACCGGCGTAGATGCCCGTCTGATGAATGCCAATGGCGCGCGCGCGAGTGTCGCTTGGGTGAAAATCTGTGATGAGCGCGAGCGCGGCGGGAATATAAAACGCTTCGCTGATGCCCATGAGCGCGCGGAAGACGAGCATCTGACTATAGGTTTGTGCGTGACCGGTGAGATACGTTACAGCGGACCAGACAAATAGGCTGCCGATGACGGTCCAGCGGCGATTGAATTTATCCGCGATGAATCCACCCACGGGACTGAGCAGTGCATAAATCCACATGAACACGGCCATGAGCGTGCCGAAGTCCTGATCGTTCGCGATGCTCGGAATGTCCGCGCGGATCGAAGCGCGGATGGTCGAGACCATCTGGCGATCTAAATAATTGAGCATCGCCACGGGCCAGAGCAGGGCCACGACTGTCCAGGCATAGGCGGGCAGTCGTTTGATGCTCGGGGTGCTCATCGGTGAATAGTCTCAGGTGCTGGATTTATTTCGTGCGTGGATTTCGCAGGTAATAAAAATGACCGTCCTCAGCGCCGATCAACAGATCGGGAATGCCGTCGTGATTCCAATCCACGGCAGTGGGGCTGGTGTCGTGACCGGCCAGATTGAGCGTGTCCACATTGCCGACATTTTTGAAGAGCCACTTGCCATCCTGCTGGCCAGTTTGCTTCCAACGCTCGGCATTGGCACTGTTGATGAAGATGTCGAGTGCGCCGGTGCCTTCCCAATCAATCAGAGACAGCTTGCGCCGGCCACTTTTGCCAGCGGCGCCGGTGGCGAAGCGCAACGGATTTCCCTTCTGATCGCAGAAGACGCGTTTGGGTGGCAGCAGCACGAGCTTTCCGTCGCGTTTCGCGCGTTCAAAATAGGCGAGGTAACCTTCGTGATCGAGCATGACGAGATCCATGAGTCCGTCCTTATTCCAATCGACGGCGATGGGCGTGGTGCGCCATTGCGTGAGGAGCGCCTTGCCTTCGGGACGCAGCCAGCCCCAGGCCAGAGTCGGTTGAGCACCGTCCCACTCGACTTCGATGGGTTGAGCAGCGGCGAGCTTCGGCGCTTTGCGGGTGCCGATGTTTTTAAACCAAACAACTTTGCCCCAGATGGAATTGACAATGAGGTCGGGCAGACCATCGCCATCCCAATCTGCCACGGAAAGCGTGGTGTAACCCCATTTCGCTTCGGCGGGGCCTTGGATGCTGCCGTTCGGTCCGGCCATGAAACGAATCACTTTGCCATCGGCTTCGAGGTATTTCGGCGCGGCCCATTTGGGATGTTCAACGCCGGGGCCGCTGAGGTTTTCGATGAAGGCGAGATAACCCGCGCTATTGCCGCAGATGAGATCAATGTCGCCGTCGCCATCCCAATCCACGCCCACTGGCGTTACCAAAGCGCCAAATTTCACGTCGTCGGCTTCCTGTTGGAAATAGTGCGGCGGCAGAAATTGCGGCAGGCCGTCCACAATCTGGCCGGTGTTTTCAATGAGTGCCACGCGGCCATCTTCATCGCCAACGACGAGGTCCACGTGACCGTCCTTGTTCCAATCCACCGCGATGGGCGTGATCATTTCCAAATCCATGGTCAGCGGTTGGCCAGTGGGAGTCTTCAGGCGTCTGCCGGGCGCGTATTTCGGTTGCGTGCGGGTGCCGATGTTTTCAAAATAGGTGAAGCCGTCCAGAAATTCGCCGCAGATCAGGTCGAGTTTACCGTTGCCCTTGAAGTCTGCGAAATTTGGCGAGGGCCAGCCGAAGGTTTCAATCGGTTTATCGCCCGCCATGATTTTCACGGGCTTTTCGTACGCGGGTGATTCCGTGGTGCCGGTGTTGCGGATCAGATAGACGAATCCGCGCAACGGGCCGTTGGTCCATTGTCCACTGGCGGTGTAAGCGTTATCCCAACCGTATTCGCTCCAGTCATCCGCGCCCACGACGACATCGAGTTTGCCATCGCCATCAAAATCCACGTAACGCCAGAAATTCCCGCGCACTTTGTTCGGATGAACGTTGCCCGGTAGCGGCAGCTTTTGCGGTTGATCGAAACCGGTCTTGAGAAAATCGGGATATTCCGCGGCGGGCGTCAGGACACGAGGCTTATTATCGACGTAACTGACCTGCGTGTTGGAGAGGCTTTTGCTGATGCGGCGGGCGGGTTTGAACAAGGGGAACTCGTTTTTACGGGTATCCCCATTGGTATTGGCGAAGAAATAAACCCCGTTATAAGGTTTATCCGGACAATTCACCACGAGATCGAATTGGCCGTCGCCATCGAAATCCATCGGCAAAGGCCACGCCCACAGGCCGACTGCTAAATCGACGGTGAGACCGGGATGATTGTATTTAAGACGTTCGAGTCCTTCAGCGTGAGCGAGCGAAAGGCAACTCAACAGAGAGGCCACGCAAACGATCAGCCGGGTGGTGCGGAAACCCAATAAGTTCATAAACATTGTTGGAGTGAACGGGATTGGCATGGGAGCGGCGCGCTATTTCGGCCATTCGCCGTTGACGATGTTGCGGGTTGATAGTTTCGCGGCGTCGAGAATGACGTGTTTGATGCGCAGCCGCTTCCAGGTGTAAGTGAGGTGAATGAGTCCATCGCTGGTTTGGATGACGGCGGGGTAAGAATATTCGCCGGGTTCATTTTCCAGCACGAGCGCGGCCTGCCAGGCTTTGCCATCGGCAGAGACGGCGACATTCAACGGGCTGCGGCCTTTGGGGGTGTGATTGTAAACGAGCAGATGACGGCCCTCTTTCAGGGTCACAGCGTCAGTACCGGAATTCGGATTGGGCAGGGCAGTCAAGGTCATTGGTCCCCAGGTCTGGCCGTTGTCGGATGACCAGATTTCGAAGAGCTTGCTCTGTTTGGTGCGGCCAATGGCCTGCAATTGACCATTGGGGTGAAAAAGTATGCTCGGTTGAATCGCGCCGATTTCCTTGCCGTCATTGAGCGGGCCGGTGCTTTGCCACGTTTTTCCAAAATCGGAGGTGCGTTCGAAATGGACCTGCCAGCCGTTGAACTCCGTGCTGGTGCCACAAAGAATGTCGCCGTTTGGAAGTTGCACGGGCTTGTTCTTTACGGGACCGAGAATGTTTTCCGGCAAATGCGTGGGTTGCGACCATGTTTTGCCGTCGTCGCTGGAAGTCATGAGCATGCCCGCCCATTTATTGGGTGCGCCGCCGATTTTATAGAAGAGCAGGAGCGGGCCTTGCTTCGGTTGAAACAGCACGGGATTCCAGGCTGGCCCACGCTTTTCCGGAGAGACAACGCCATTGGCGACTTCCACCGGTACGGTCCAGTGGCCATCCACTTGACGGGAGAACCAGATGCCGACGTCCGGATGACCTTCGCGCGTGCCGCCGAACCATGCGGCAACGAGTCCACTTTTGGTTTCCGCAATCGTGGAGGCGTGGCACGAAGCAAAAGGGGCGGTTTCAAAAATGAACTCGGTTTGGATGACGCCGGGTTCAGCGGCAAACATAGCAGAGGCCGTAGTCAACGTAACGAACGCTAACGTTTGCTTCAACAAGGTCAGGATGGATTTCATGCGATTTGAAAGTGAAATGGTCGCGCGGTTTATTTGGCAGGTTTACGCGCTTTGCGCGGGGGATTGGCACCGCGTTCAATGCGGCTCAGGTCAGCGAGCAGATCCTCCGGCAGACCGAGCGGAATGCTGCTGGCATCGCCGACGGAGTGGGTGTGGTCGTAATGCTCCAGGGCTTCGCGCATACTGGCGTGAATATGATCGGTCATCAGTTGACGGGCGGTTTTGCTATCACCGCGCTCAACGGCTTGCAGAATCTGACTGTGAAACCGATAGGTTTCTTCCAGGACGGACAAATCATGTTCCTGCCGGGGCGTTCCAAAAATGCGGGTTAACAAGCGGGAATCCGCCACGATTTTCATCATGCGCCGGTTGCCTGCCGCGCGGATGAGCAGCATGTGGAAACCCATGTCGGCTGACAGCAAGCGGCGCATCATCGTGTCATCAACGGCGGGTTTGGCAGCCTTTTTCAATTCCGTGGCGATAAGTTTGATTTCCTCACAGAGCTTTTTGAGCATTGAGAGGTCTTCGGCATTCACGCGTCCGGCGGCCTGGGCGACGGCGTAAGGCTCCAGCGCTGCGCGCAATTCGTAGAGTTCTACAAGGTCGCGGCGATGAAGCTGGCGGACGATCGTGCCGTAACGGGGGACTTGTTCGAGGACGCCTTCCTGTTCGAGCCGGCGGATGGCGTCACGCACGGGAGTGCGGCTGATGCCGATTTCGCGGGCAAGTGAGAGTTCGGAGACGACGCGTCCGCCGGGCAGTTCGCCGGAAAGAATCTTGGTCTGGATATGCTGGTAAGCCTGCTGGCGAAGAGGATTCACGCTCATAGCGAAACAGTCATGCGATAAAATTGAGGCTTAAAAGTGCCATTGGTATTCTGCTGGTATCCCAGAAGAAACCTGCGACGTCAATCGGGAATTTTTGGGTGGGTTAGAAGCCGTTAAAACGGCTGGCGGTCGAAGAAGGAGTGTTTACCCCTAGTTGAAGCAAGGGGTTAATGGGTGCGATTGAAAGTGACAGGCAAGCCAAGCGTGGCAAGCAGATTGAGGCGGGTTGGGTAATGGCGCAGGGGAGCGCGCCTGTGTGTGGAGCACCCGGCGCAGCAGTCGGTGAATGCAGGAACGGTGGAATACAGTTTACCCG
>JBEHZA010000144.1:0-10620 GCA_048497895.1 Verrucomicrobiota bacterium | reverse complement strand
TATTTCAAACCCGTTCAATCATGCAGACCTTGCTGCGACCGGGGACGGTCGCTGTCCGCATTACCAAATCGATTTCATACTCCACACATCTAACGTTTCACCGTCGCGCCGCCACCACTCGCGAACACGCTCACGCCCAAATCCGCTTCGCCCGGATAAAGCACTTTCGTCACGCACTCACGCCCGTTGATAAACACTTCCATTACGGATTTATCGAGAAACACATGCACTTGCAGCACCTTCTCTCCGTCCCGCAATTGGAACGGCACTTTCGTTCCGGCGACCTCGACTTGACGACCATCATAAGCAATCGTCACCGCCTTCTGACCATCTGCCGACTGACGCAATTTCAAACCTAAGGCTCCCGCTTTTCCCGGTTCCATCTCCGCGAGAATCTCCAACGCATTGCCCTTTAGTTCCGAGGCGAGTTCTTTCCCCTCCTCCAATGCGACGTCCACTCGATGAAAATGTTCCCCGCGCAACTTTTCCAACTCCGGCACGGGTGCCTGATGGATTTTCCCCTCTGCATCCACAGTCAAAATCCGCGGCACAGTAAGACAGCCATTCCAACCGCGCCCGCCTTTGAATCCCCTCACCCAGCCCCACATGAGCCGACGCCCCTGCGGATCGACCATGCAATTGGGCGCGTAATACGCCCCGCCAAAATCCATCATCCCGCGTTGCTTCGCCGTGAATTGATGCGTCATCGCATCGAAATCGCCCGTAAAATATTGCACTGGTCCATGCGGCGAAACCGCCAGCACCCAATGGTTGCCCACCTTGAAGAAATTCGGGCACTCGATGTTCTTGATGTTCGCATCTGGATGCTTGAACAACACGCCGTGATACTTCCATTTCGTCAGCTCGTCATTCTCCGCTTCGTAAAGATTCACCACTGCCTCACCACCCTGCGCCTTATTCAAATTCCCGCCCGCCACGAGATAATGATGTCCCTGATCTTCGAAATAAAACGGATCGCGCCAGTCAGACACCTTTACCGCGCCGTGCAATTTTTCCGTGAGCAAGGGATTGGCCGGATGCTTCTGCCAATCAATCATATCGTCGTCGCTGAGGGCCGCCCATTGCTCCGGCAATGGCTGCCCGATGCTTGTGTAAATAATCATCGGCTTGCCTTGCGGTGTAATCAGCGAACAGCCAGAGAAAATATGCTCCTCACCCCGCGTCTTCGACGGCCACAACGCAATCGGCAGCGGCTCCCAATGCACCAGATCACGGCTGCGCGCATGGCCCCAGTGCATATTCCCCCAACTGTCTCCATATGGATTGAACTGGTAGAACATATGGTAATAACCATGGTGAAAAATGGGCCCGTTGGGATCATTCATCCAATTGGCCGGCGGATGAAAATGATAGATCGGCCGTGTCCCATCCGCTTCTGCCCGGGGAATCACCGCTTGCACACTCGCCGTCGCTTGCGCGAGCAATTCCTTCTTTTCATTCTGCGGCGTGAGCATGACCGGCTCGCGATCACTCTGCACGATTTGATCGATATTGATGTGGCCCCAGCCGCCGGAATGCTGGTCCACGATTTGAATCCGAACATTCTGGCCATTGAACTCACTCACGTCCCACGATTGCCAGGTCAGCTTCTCCGTGTCTTGCGGCGTGCGCGATTTGCCAGTTGCCGTGCGCACCACCTTGTCACCCACCAGCAAATTAATGCAGGTCTCGTTTGGGTGATAACCACCACCAATCAGGAAATTAATATGCGCGCGCACCACCTTGAATTCCGGCGAAGTCAGCGTGCCCTGGCTCTTGTCGCCATTCAGATACGAGTTCACCAACCCCTTGCCCTGATAACCGCTGACCGGCATTTGATTCGGCAATGTCCCATGTGCCGGCCCTTTGCCAAAGGCCTCACCCTCCACCTGCCAGGCGCCATAATCCGCTCCTTCAAAATCCGCGATCACGACATCCGTGGATTCCACCGCGCTTACCATTCGCACTGCGAATATCAGCCCAATCAGCGCGACAACGCGTCCATGCCAAAACCGATTCACCCAACCAGGAAATTTCATGATGCGAAACCTTACTCGCAAGCGGCGTCACAGAAAAGCCTTTCCCGTTGTCAGCGTTATGAACTTCAGGCATTCTTGCCTTTATCCCATGCGTCTCCGGCCATCATTCATTGGAACCCAGCCTATGCGGAATCTGCTTTTGCTCACCATGACTGCCCTCTCTCTCGCCGCCGCCACCGCCAGCGAACCTTTGCGGCAAACGCTCACCAGCGTCGAGCGCAACGTTCACCTCGATACCTGGCAAATCACCGATCGCGATCTCGACGCCAAAAGCACCGCCCATTGGTCCGTTCACAAATACACTTTGCACGGCGGCAAACAGGAAGGTGTGGACGTCGTGGTCGTCGATAACGGCGTGCTCCAATTCACCGTGATTCCCACGCGTGGCATGGATGTCTTTAAAGTCGTTCTGGGCGATGTGCGTCTCGGTTGGGATTCGCCAGTTAAAGAAATTGTTCACCCGCAGTATATCAACCTGCAAAGCCGCGGTGGCCTCGGCTGGCTCGAAGGCTTCAATGAATGGATGGTCCGCTGCGGACTCGAATATGCCGGTCATCCCGGCAAGGACAAATTCATCAACAACACCGGCGATCAGGCCGAAATGGATCTCACATTACACGGCAAGATTGCGAATATACCAGCCTCCGAAGTGGAAGTTGTGATTGACCGGGAATTGCCTCACCGCATCCGGGTGCGCGGCCGGGTGGATGAACGCATGTTCTACGGACCCAAGCTGGAACTCTGGACCGAAATCTCCACCACTCCCGGCTCGTCCTCGTGGCGCATCGAGGACACCGTTAAAAATCACGGCGCTTACGATCAGGAATTTCAGATTATCTACCACAGTAACTACGGCCCGCCCCTGCTGGAAAAAGGCGCGCACTTCGTCGGCGCCGTGCAACAAATTACTCCGTTCAATGCCCACGCCGCCGAAAGCGTAAGCGAATACGATGTTTACACCGCGCCCACCAAAGGCTTCGTGGAACAGGTTTACTGCCTGCGTCCGTATGCCGATACTCACGGAAGAACCATGATGATGTTGCAAAACGCCGCCGGTGACCGCGCGCTCTCCATGCAATTCTCCGTGGAACAACTCCCTTTCTTTTCGCTTTGGAAAAACACGACCGCGCTGGAAGAAGGTTACGTCACCGGCCTCGAACCCGGCACCGGTTTTCCTTACAACCGCGGCGTTGAGCGCAAAGCCGGGCGAGTGCCCAAACTGAAACCCGGCCAAAGCCGCTCCTTCGCACTCGATTTCACCATCCATACCGGCAAAGCCGACGTGGATAAAGCGTTCCACCAAATCAAAACCATTCAAGGCGACCGCAAGACGCAGGTAGATCAAAAGCCAGCGGATGTGGAATAATCGATTTCGCGAACGGCTAATTGATGCTAGTTTCGACTCCAGTCGAAGGGGCAATCATTGACCGTTCATGAAAAAACTTTTCTCTGCAACGAATGTAGTCGGTAAATTCGGGCTGCTTCAGAGCCTGCTCGAAGACGCCGGCATACTATACGAGGTGCGGAACGAAGGTTCACCGTATCCCCTCGCTACGGGCTATCCGGAGCTTTGGGTTCTGAACGATGAAGATTTTGCGAAAGCCGTCGAAATCCGCGACGATCTCTTTAACGCACCGCCTCAGGTGGAGCAGGCTCAAGAGGCTCATGTTGAACTAGAACCTTCGCCCGATCGTTTTGGCCTTCGGGAAAAATCCAGACAGATCGCTGGAGTCTGCTTTATTTTCGCCCTCGGAGCGTTCGCATTTTTCCTTTGGAACAATCGCCAAATCCATCGAGTGAAGTCGTGGCCAACCGCCATCGGATGGGTAAGCGACGTGCAAGTCATCTCGAGCACGAACGTCATCTCGGGAAGCACTGGCAATCGGGTCGAAACGCATCACCACCTGATCTACACCTTCACGTACGAAGTGGGTGAGCACCGGTATGATATAAAGCGTTCGTATTTTCTGGACCGAACGCCAACAGAACAAGTTAACCAACGTGCGGCTCTGGGGCGAACTCTCACCGTTCATTACGATCCCAGCAACCCAGCCAAAGGCGTCTCGGAGCGCCTGGATTTCCGCTGGGGATCGTTGTTAACCGCCATCGTCTGGGTGAGTTTCGGAAGCGCCGCCTTGATCTGGCCCTCTCGCCCACAGCGCATCGCGAAGAGTGACCGAATCATTCCCGGTTGAAACCGATGAGCCTCAAAAGAAACTCTGCCGCACGAAACCATCGCACGGCAGGTTTGAATCTCAAATGACCTAAGCCCCGCTCCCCGCTGGCGCAAACAAGTCACGGCTCTTCTCGCGAATGTTTTCTTCGTCGTGGTGTTTGATGCGCGCTTCCAGAATATCGGCGCGTCCAAGATAACCCACCGGTTTCATCGGGTCCTGGCGATTGACCACCGGCAGGCGTCCCACATTGTTTTTCAACATGCGGGCCACGGCGTCGTGCAGCAATTCATCCGCATACGCGACAATCGGGTCACGCTTGCCCGCCTCCAGCACCGTCAGATTGCCACCTTCTTTTTGCTGCAAAGCCCGCAGCAAATCCGCCCGTGTAATCATCCCTGCCAACCGTCCGTCGGCATCGACAATGATCGTCCCCTGCCGACGCGTGAGCCGTTCGTCCCGCATCGCAATGCGCTCCGACAATTCGCTCACCTTCATCGTCACCGGCACCACCGGCGGCTCCTTGGACATCACTTCACTCACGCGAAACGATTGCAGAATATCCACGCTGTATTCACAACTGATGTGCAAGCCGCGCCGCGCAATTTTCTCCGTCAGAATCGAACGCCGCAGCAACAATACCGTCACCCCCACCGCCGCTACACAGCCGATCAGGAGTGCAGGCAACGCGTTTAAATCATGCGTTAGTTCCACCGCAAACACGGTGGCCGTAAACGGCGCGCGCATCGTGCCACCCATCATCGCCGCCATGCCGATCATCGCCCACAAGCTCGCGTCACCCACGGGAATCCATTGCCCGCAAATCGCGCCCAACGCGCCCCCGATGATCAACAACGGCGCGAGCACACCGCCGGACGTTCCCGAGCCCAGCGCAACTGCCCACACCAGCGCCTTGGCCACCACCAGGCCGATCACCATGTTCCCGACCAGATCGCCGCGCAACAGTCCGTGAATGGTTTCGTAACCCACGCCCAACACGCGCGGTTCCACCAGCCCCCCAAGGCCCACAAATACCGCGCCAATCGCCGGCCACCACATCCAGTGAATCCGGAATTTGGAAAAGAAGTCCTCCACCCCGTACACCATATTGCTCATCAAACCGGAAACCAGTCCCGAGACAATGCCGAGCGCGAAAGCAAACCCCATCACCTGTGCACCCAGATCAGCATGCGGCGTCACCGGAAAAATTCCCACTGGCCCCAATAACTTCACGCGTAACACCACCGCTACCGTGGACGCAATCGCCACCGGAATGAAACTGCGCGGCTTCCATTCAAACAACAGTAACTCCACCGCCAACAGCACGGCCGCCACAGGCGTGGCAAAAATTGCCGACATGCCCGCCGCCGCACCCGCCACCAGCAACGTCTTGCGTTCCGCGGAAGTTAGATGAAAGAACTGCGCAAACAGTGAGCCACAAGCCCCACCCGTCATGATAATCGGTCCTTCCGCGCCAAACGGTCCGCCGGTGCCAATAGAAATCGCGGAGGACAACGGCTTGAGTACCGCCACCTTTGGCTCTACCCGGCTGCCGCCAATCAGAATCGCCTCCAGCGCCTCGGGGATCCCATGCCCCCGAATCTTCGGTGAACCGTAGCGTGCCATCAACCCGATGATGATTGCCCCCACCACCGGCACCAGCACACTCCAATATCCCAGGTGATGCTCTCCCGGAATCGACGCCTCACTCGAAAACCGATGGAAGTAAGCCAGATTGGTAATGACCGCAATCAGCCACAAGAGAATTTTGGCCACCACCGCGCTGATCGAACCAATAAACACCGCCATTACCGACAGCACCAACACCCGTGAATCCGTCCGGAAATCCGACAATGAATCTTCTGCATGTATCGTACTACTCATATTCGCTTTCGTTAAAAACGTCCGCAACCGAGCGAACGTAAAAGGTACCAATTTAAATCCTCCCCACCCTCTCCACAACGAGTTTTGGGCTTATACTGCGTTAGGGATTAAATAAGGTGTATTTCTGATGCACTTTTCGGAGACGGCTGAAAAATCTGTCTGGCAGAATTCAAAAAACGCGCTTCCTTCCAAGCCGCAGAACGGCTGAGTGAGAAACCGGAAAACCGGATCAGGAGAGCATTCCTCAAAACCCGACCGGAAATATTTCTGTTAATGGAAAATGGAGAGAAACAGGCTTACTTGCTCGAAGCCAGCTTGGGTTCACCCAAATGCTTTTTGAAAAACTTCGTGGCGATTTCCACCGTTTCGTCGAGCCACGGCTGACTCATCCAGAACGGATGCGGCGCGTCTTTCAAAGTATAAACCTCGGTTTCAATGCCCAGCGCGCGCAACTTCTCCTGCATTTCCGCGCGGCCGACTTTCAACGAATCCTTTTCGCCTTCGATGAAAATTGTCGGCGGCACACCCTTGCGCACGTGCGTAATCGGTGAAGCTGCTTCATAGATTTTCGGGTTTTCCTGATACGATGCGCCAAAGAACTTGATCGCCCCTTCGCCCGTCTTGCCCTTCGATGACGTCACCAAATCCTGCGTCGCCGCCATCACAATGCACGCCTTCACGCGGCTCGAAAAACCCTGGTTCGGCCCGCTGCCTTCAAACTCCGGTTTTCCATCCGTCATCGCCAGCAACCCGGACAAATGGCCGCCCGCTGAACCGCCCATGCAACCGATGCGCTCCGGGTCCAATTTCAAACGCGCCGCATTCGCACGCAGATAACGCACGGCTGACTTGCAATCATCCAACGCCGCCGGATATTTCGCCTCACCGCTGAGCCGGTATGAAACCAGCGCCGTCACAAACCCGCGCGTCGCCAGCCGTTCCATCATCGGCTTATCGGCTTCCACCTGTCGCGCGGACCAGCCGCCGCCATGAATGTCGAGAATCGCCGGATACACACCCGGCTTGTCCGGCGCATAAACCACCAGCGTTACCGTGTGCTCCGGATATTCCGCAATGATATTGGTCGTACAAGTGACGCCTGGCGGGGTGGACGGCTTGACGGATTTAAATTTCGGCCCATTCGGATTAGCCGGTTTTTTGGCCTCACCGGGTGCAGGCTCAGCCGCCGGTGCACACAGCGCCGAAATTAAAAGTGAAATGGCACCAAGCACACGGACCAAAGCAGCCGTCTTTTTCATGTGTAACACGCGCAGTCAGGTTAATTAAAATCGAGCCTATGTCATCCGACGCAAAAGACCAGCCGGTTATTTAATATTTCAAGCTTCCCTTGGAGAACCGGAAGCGAACTGTTTTTCTACAAACAAAACAGTTTTACGATCCGGTCTAGCGCCCTTCATCCGTACGGAAGGGTGAGGCGGGAATGCCTGCACCATTATAGAGATTGCACTCGGTATAATTCTCCCAGGCATAACGCGCCGCCACCGGATTCTTCACCTCTGCGCTGGAGATCACCACCCGGTCTCCATCGATGCGCGCTTCCGCCCGTTTCCATTGGCGGTCTTCACCGGTAATTTCAAACCCCTTTAAGTCTCCGCCTTTTGCCTTCAGCCCGCCGTCCGCATGGGAAAACATCAGCACCATGCTGTTACCCTGAACCATGTGCGCCGCCGGCAGCGGCCCGGAAGTTGACCCGCTCTGACCGTAAACCGTGCCCAGCGCCCACAATGACAAGCGCCGTCCCACTTCCTGTTTGTTCTTGGGATGGATGTTTTTCTCTTCACCAATATCAATCGTGATCGCCATGCCCGTGTGCGGTACCGAAAGCGTTTTCAACATCGCTTCCCGCACGATCGGCCAATCGCGCCCCGGTCCGGCAAAGTTTGGCAACTGCACCCATGCAAACGGAAAATCATAACCCCAGCGCGCGCGCCAATCCTTGATGAGCAACGGCAATTGATACTGATAATAGGACGCCTTGCCGGGCGCGGAATTCGCTTCCCCCTGATACCACAACGCTCCGCGAATCGCGTAGGGAATGAGCGGCGCGATCTTGCCATTGAACAGCCCGCCGGTATTGCCTTTGCGCGCCCTGAGTTCCACCGGGTTTTGCGGCTTGCGCGGCAACGGCTGTTTGTCCGCCTTCGCCTGCTTCACCTCCTCCTGCCACTTGGCAACCTCCTTTTCATATTTTGCGAGTGCCGCCGCTTCGTTAAATGAGGCCTCCACTTTTTCTGTCGTCTTAAAGAAATCTTTGAGTTCAGGCACGGCATGCTGAGCTTCGGCATCGATCCACGATTCAATCGGCGTGCCGCCGACCGAGGAGTGAATCAACCCCACCGGCACTTTCAATGCCTGATGAATCTCCCGGCCAAAGAAATACGCCGCCGCAGAAAAACGGCCGACGGTTTCCGGTGTGCAAACCGCCCAGGCGCCCTTGCAATCCTCCTGCGCGGTTTTGGCCGCGGCGGACGTCACGGTAAACATCCGGATTTCCGGAAAATTGGCCGCCGCTTTTTCCTGCTCGTAATTATTCGCGCTCGCCACCGGCAAAGCCATGTTCGATTGCCCCGACCCCAGCCAGACTTCACCGACGAGCACGTCGTTTACCGTGACCGTATTTTTTCCCGTCACGGTAAAAGAATGTTGCCCACCCACGTTCAAATTCTCAAAGGCCACCTTCCACTTGCCCTGCGCATCCGCTTTGGTGGATTTCGTCTGGTCATCAATCTTTACGGAAACCTCCTCCCCCGGATCAGCCCAACCCCAGACCGGCACCCGGGCCTTTTGCTGAAGCACCATGTGATCGGAAAAGATAGCCGGGAGTTTCACTTCGGCCGACGCAGTGGAAGCGAGGATCAGCCCGCCCAAGGCAGAAAGCACGGCGGGTTGACGAATCCATGAGGAAAACGGTTTCATAAATTTATTCGGGACGGCTGTGTTGCTCGTGTTGATATTTCTCCAGCAACGCGCTGAGTTGTTTCACCAGCTCCGGCTTTTCGGCAAAGCGGTTTTGGGTTTCGGATGGGTCTTCCGCGAGATTGTAGAGTTGGCCTTCCGGTTCGCCCGGCGCAGGTTTGATCACGGCGGGTTTGGAAAAGCCGCCACTGCCGGGTTTGGGAATAAATTTCCAATCGCCCTGCCGGAGAATCAAAACTCCGCGTGCCGATTCAATCACGGTCGCTTCGCGAAACGGTTTGGCGGGCTTTTTCCCGAACAACAAAGGCAGCAGATTATAACTGTCTTCACCCGCATCAACGGGCAGTTTTTGTTCCGTCAAGGCGGCGCAGGTCGCCAGCAGATCGGTAAAACAAACCGTCTCCGCACAAACCGAACCCGGTTTAATTTTCCCCGGCCAGCGCGCGAGGAAAGGCATGCGATGCCCGCCTTCCCACACATCTCCTTTCATTCCCCGATAGATGGAGGCCGAAGCGTGGCCGTATTTTTTAACATCTTCCGGCAGCCACACCGGCCCGTTATCACTGGCAAAGAAAACCAGGGTGTTTCCGGAAAGCCCGGCGCTTTGCAAGGCGACAATAACCTGACCGATCGCCGCATCCACTTCCGCAACAAAATCACCATATAATCCGGCCTGACTTTTTCCGCGAAAGGAATCCGCCGGCAGCCAGGGCGTATGCGGCGCGGTAAAGGCGAGATAAAGGAAGAACGGTTTGGTTTTCGCCGTTTGCTTTTGCGCGGTCAAAAACTCCACCGCCTTGTCCGTGTAGGTTTCAAGCACGACACTGTGTTTAAAGCCGGGAGCCACCGCTCCTTTGCGCCAGAAGGCTCCTTGAATCGGGCTCCAGTCTGGAGAACTGCTGGCCTCAATCGCTTCGGTCGGCGCCTGCACACAACGATCGTTGTTGATAAAAAAGTAAGGTGGAATATCGAGCGAGGCGTGTTGTCCAAAGAACGTTTCAAAACCATGATCCACGGGTCCGCCGCGCAAAGGTTTTGTGTAATCAAACTTATCGCCACCCTCAAAACCGAGATGCCACTTGCCGATCATCGCCGTCGTGTAACCGGCCTGGCGCAACAACGAAGCCACCGTCATTCGACCGGCTTCGATTAACGGCCCTTGCACGGGATTTTTAAAGCCGGTATTGCGAAAAGGATAACGCCCCGTGATCAATCCATAGCGTGAAGGCACGCAAACCGCGCCCGCTGCATGCGCATCCGTAAATTTCATCCCTTCGTGCGCGAGCCGGTCGATGTTTGGCGTGGGAATTTTCGATTGCGGATTGAAACAGCGGGGGTCGCCATAACCCATATCATCCGCCAGTATAAACACGATATTGGGGCTGGCCGCCGCGTGCGCCGTTAAGCTGATCAACCCAAAGCTCAGCCCTGCCGCGAAACCGCCTAAGCAGCGAACCAGTAATTTCAGGATAATCCTGCGGTACACGCGACAATTGGGAGTTGCTGTATGATTAGCGAACTCTTGAACACAACTCCAGTATGTTTCCTTAGAGGCACCCGGCGCCCAAAAGGTTACACTCCTCCGG
>JBEHZA010000143.1:0-10633 GCA_048497895.1 Verrucomicrobiota bacterium | reverse complement strand
TTCTCGCTCGAATATAGCCTTCCCATGGGCGCTTCCTTTCAATACTACGACGTTTCCTTTAATCCGATTGTGGTGGATGGAAAAACCATTGGCGCCTCGGTTTTCAGCCGTGACATCAGTGAACGCAAACGGACCGAACTGGCGTTGCGCGAAACCGAAGCCCGCCTCGAAGCTGCGTTTGAAAATTTACCATTTGAATTATGGGTGTGCGACAAAGAAGGCCGTTACCTGATTCAAAACGCGGCCTCCCAAAAAAACTGGGGCGTTCACCTCGGCAAAACCCCCACGGAAACCGGCATCTCAAAAGCCATCGCAACGGAATGGCAGGAAAACAACCGGAAAGCGTTGAGCGGCCAGATTGTAAAAAAGGAATCCAGTTACGTCCGCAACGGACAGACGATTTACGCTTACAAAATCATTGTGCCGATCAAAAGCAACGGTTCGGTCACCGGCATTCTGGGAATCAATCTGGATGTCACGGATCGCAAGCGGCTGGAAGAACAGTTGCGTCAATCCCAGAAAATGGAGGCGGTGGGCAAACTCGCTGGCGGAGTGGCGCATGATTTTAATAACCTGCTGCAAGTAATCCTCGGTTACGGCCGACTGGTGCTTAGCCGGTTGCCGGCGGACGATTCCAATCGAAGCGAAATCAATGAAATCGTGCGGTCAGCCGAACGCGCCGCCTCGCTCACCGCTCAATTGCTGGCGTACAGCCGCAAGCAGGTCATGCGTCCGAAGCCGCTGGATGTGAATGAAATCGTGAGCGACATGGACAAAATGTTGCGCCGGCTGATTGGCGAGGATGTCGAATTGCGCGTGGAATTGGAACCGTCTTTGTCCCCCATTAAAGTGGACCCCGGACAACTGGAACAGGTCATTATTAATCTGGCCGTCAATGCACGCGACGCTATGCCGCATGGAGGAAAGCTCACCATCCAGACCCGCAACGTGGAGCTGCCAGCCACGTTGAATGGAACCATCTCCGGACCTTGCATCGCGCTGACGATTAGCGATACCGGCACCGGCATGAGCACGGAGGTGAAAGCGCACCTGTTTGAACCCTACTTTACCACCAAAGAAATGGGGAAAGGAACCGGTCTGGGACTTTCCACCGTTTACGGCATCGTGAAACAGAGTGGCGGCGATATCAGCGTGGAAAGCGAAATCAATCAAGGCACGACCTTTCACATTTATATTCCACAAGTGAAAGAGGATCTTCAGACAAAGACGGAGGAACTGACGCCCGTGGAAAATCCGGCCGGCTCAGAAACCATTCTGATCGCCGAAGATGAAGAGTCCGTGCGTGAACTGGTCTGCACCGTTTTCGCCAGTCGCGGTTACAAAGTGCTCTCCGCCGCCAATGGGATTGAGGCGTTGACCATCGCCGAGCAGTACAACGCTCCCATTGCCGCCTTAATTACGGATGTGATTATGCCTCAGATGGGCGGGCCAGAACTGGCTAAACGCCTGACGCTGCTTCGCCCGGCTACCCGTGTGCTCTACGTTTCCGGATACACGCAGAATGAATCGGTCCGGCAAGGGATTCAGGATACCGGGGCGGCATTTCTGCAAAAGCCATTCAGTCCGAAAGATCTGTTACAAAAAACGCGCGAACTGCTGGACCGCAAGTAAAGCCAGCGGGGCGGCGTTCAGGCAATGATCTTGTGAGCCACATGGCCCGCAACGTCTGTCAGGCGGAAATCGCGACCATTGAAGCGATAGGTCAGTTTTTCATGATCCATCCCCAGCAAATGCAGAATCGTGGCGTGCAAATCATTCACGCTGACTTTGTCCACCGTTGCTTTGTGGCCAATTTCATCCGTCTCACCGAAATGCGTGCCACCTTTCGTGCCGCCACCAGCCATCCAGGTGGTGAAGGCGTGCGGGTTATGATCGCGACCGGGCTTGGCGGCTTTTTGCGAGATGGGCAAACGGCCAAATTCACCACAGCAGATAACGAGCGTGGACTCCAGCAAACCGCGTTGTTTGAGATCGGTCAATAGACCCGCGATGGGAATATCGGTTTCGCCCGCGAATTGACGGTGATTGCCCGCGATGTCCGAGTGGCCGTCCCAACTGCGTTCGTTTTCCATGCCGCCGCTGTAAATCTGCACCATGCGCACGCCGCGTTCTACCAGTCGCCGCGCCATGAGGCATTGCTTGCCGAAGTGTTTGCATTTGTCGTTATCGAGCCCGTAAAGCTGGCGGATGGATTCGGTTTCGCGCGCCACGTCGAGCGCTTCGGGAGCGGCCATTTGCATGCGGTAAGCCAGTTCGAAACTTTCAATGCGCGCGGCCAATTCGGGGTCATCCGTATTCTGCTGCTGATGATGGCGGTTAAGCTTGTTGAGCAAATCGATTTGCGCGCGCTGCTCCTGATCGTTCATCTGCGTGGGGCGGGTCAGGTTATTAATCGGGGCGCCCTGAATATTAAGCGCGGTGCCTTGATAAACGCCCGGCAGAAAACCCGCGCCCCAGTTTTGCGCGTGGCCTTTGGGTACGCCGCGACCGAGGGTATCATACATGACGATGAAACCGGGCAAGTTGCGATTCTCGGAACCGAGACCATACGTAACCCAGGAACCAACGCAGGGAAAGCCCATGCGGCTGAAGCCGGTGTTCATCTCAAACAACGCGGGGGAATGATTATTGGTCTGCGTAAAGCAGGAATGGATAAACGCCAGGTCATCGACGTGTTTGGACAGATTCGGAAAAATCTCGGAAGCCCACGTGCCGGATTGGCCGTATTGCGCGAACTTGAAGGGCGACTTCATCAAAGGCCCAACTTGATTCGTGAAGAAACCGGTGTTCTTATCAAAGCCTTCCAACTCCTTGCCGTCGCGTTTTTCCAATTCCGGTTTGTAATCCCAGGTGTCCACCTGACTTTGACCGCCATTCATGAAGAGCCAAATGACGGACTTTGCTTTGGCAGGAAAATGCGTCGGCTTCGGTGACAATGGATCCAATGAAGTCGCCGCTTGCACAGTTGAATCCAGCAGGCCGGCGTCCTGCATCAACGTGGCGAGCGCGAGCAAACCAAATCCCGAACCGGTGCGGCGCAGAAAGGCGCGGCGCGAACCGTAACCGGCACTCGGTTTCGCAATGAGATGAGGGAGATAATTCATGGCAACCTCGCTTTATTGGATATAAATAAATTCGTTCAACCCAAACACGGCCTGGCAGAAATCGGTCAGGGCATTTACGGAACCATCGGCTCCACCGTAAGCGGTGGATTGCTGCTTTAAAAAGTCCACAGCATCGGCTGATTCGATTTTCGAGGGCAGACGGCCCAGGGCTTTGAGATAGGCAGTATCCACGGCGAAAGCGGGGGATTTCTTCGCAAGCGGTTCGAGCTGTTTGGCGAAATCTACAGCGCAAGCGCGAATTTGCGGATTATTCAAGAGCAGCAGGGCTTGCGGCGCAACGGTAGTATCCACGCGGCGACCGAGACCTTGCAAGCTGTCTGGAGCGTCAAACTGCGTCATCATGGGAATGAGTTTGCTGCGTTTGATGGTGAAATAAATACTGCGGCGCGGCTGAGCTTCATCCAGCGAGCCGGGGCCAAACATGGTTAAATCGAGACGGCCACTCACGGACATAATGGCATCGCGAATGACTTCCGCTTCCAGACGCTGGTGGGGGCGATGCCAGTAAAGCACATTTTCGGCATCAATTTTCGCGCGCGCTTCATCGGCTTGCGTGCCTTGCATATAAACGGCACTGGTCATGATGAGCTTGTGAATCGATTTCAAATGCCAGCCGCTGTGGACGAGTTCGTGGGCGAGCCATTCGAGCAATTCGGGATGCGTGGGACGAATGCCCTGACTCCCGAAATCGCTGGGAGTGGTCACAATGCCGCGGCCAAAATGATGTTGCCAGAGACGATTCACAATCACGCGAGCCAGCAAATTCCCGGCGCCGTTATCAACGTCACCAATCCAATTGGCAAGCGCGGCGCGTTCGTAAGGCGTACGGGCATTGGCGGGAGCGGGCGACTGCCAGTGCTTCTCTTTGTCCGGCGTGCGCATCAGCACCTGAAGAAACCCTTGCGCCGCTTCACTCTGCTTTTGCGCCAGATCACCGCGCTTGAGAATAAAGGTCTTTTCATAGTAGTCCGGACCTTGCGTGTGCAAGCGAACGGCAGGCAGGCCTTCACTGGAGACCAGAGCCTTGACCATTTTCGGGCGCGGTTCCTGTTGCGCGTGCGCAAGCAACGCCATGTGGAGTTTTTGCCATTCGGAATCGGTCGTGCAGAATAACCGGAACAAAGCCTGACGCTGGTTCTCAGTGCGATTGTCCGCGGGCAACGGGAGCGCGGCTTGTGCGTCCGCAAATTCCTTGAGCGGGAAGGTTTCCGTCGCGAGTAAAGGCTCTGCTTCCGTGCTAATAGATAAACGCAACCGGCCAATATTCTGCCGGTCGATGTTGTCGCTGAATTTCAGCGTGAAGGTGAGCACGGTGCCTTCGGTAAAGCCAGCCGATTGTTCCAAGGTGAAGGCCAACGCTTGATCGTGGCCGATCCCCTGCCCCAGCGACCAATCCACACCGGCCTTCTTTTTGCCGGATTTTTTATCGGCCTCAGCATTTTCCGTCGTCGCGCGACGGTTAACCAACTTAAGTTGAACAGGTTTGAGGTCACCCTTCGCAGGAGCCGCCGCAACCGTGAAATCGCTCAGTTTAAAATCACCGGTTTGCGACCAGCCCGGACCAAAGCCCGGCAATGATTTATCCGCCAGCGCTTCCAGACGGATCGCGTGAATATTGGTGAGGGAGGTGCGGGCCGTAATCGTATAAGTATCCGGTGAACCGGCGGCGATGGATACAAGGTAAGAACCGTCGGCCTGTTTGTCCGATTTGGTAATGCCGTAGTAACCGCCAGTGATTTGGAATTTTTCTGCTTCCAACGTGAGCCAAGCCGGTCGCGGCAAGACGGGATGAGATTTCAACCATTCGTTGAAATGCGTTTTCGCCGTGGTTTGCTCAAACTTTTTCAGAGCCTCGACGAGCGGAGCATGTTCGCGTTGGAAAGCGGCTTCCAGTGTGCGGGTGCGTTGAGGGTCGGTGTCCAGATCGTAATCGCTGCGGACAGTTGTGGTGAAGGTGGAGAGGAAACGATAGTAATCGGCGGATGGAATGGGATCGAACTTGTGATCGTGGCAACGGGCGCAGCCGATCGAGAGGCCGAGCATCGAGGTGCTAATGGTAGAACCAATGTCGTCGAGTTCGTCATAGCGCTCCTTCTCAGCCTGATTGGCGGTGATCTGTGTGGCGTGGGTACCAGCAGCAAGAAAACCGGTGGCCATCCAGGCTAACGGATCATCGGGCGCGAGTTCATCACCGGCGATTTGCCATTTAGCGAATTGATTAAACGGCATGTCTTGATTGAAGGCTTTGATGACGAAATCGCGGTATTGATAGGCGAAGGGGCGATCATAGTCCTGCTCGTAACCGTGGCTTTCGCCGAAGCGCGCCAAATCCAGCCAATGCCGCCCCCAACGTTCACCGTAATGTGGATTCTCCAGCAGGCGGTCGAGCAATTTATCGTAAGCGGTCGCGGATTTGTCTTTCAGGAAGGCATCCACTTCCTCGGGTGTGGGCGGCAGACCGATTAAATCGAGGTAAGCGCGACGAATTAACTTACGCTTGTCCACGACGGGATTCGGTTGCAGACCTTTGGCTTCGAGTTTCGCGAGGATGAATTTATCCACAGGCGTTTGCACCCAGCGCTTGTTCTTCACGGCGGGAGGGTCAAGCTTTTGCAGGGGAAGAAAAGACCAGAACTGACGATCCTTATCCGTCACTTCGGCGCGATTGCGGGCGTCTTTGGCGACGCCCACGAGTGGTTTGTCGTACGGCGCACCGGCATCAATCCAGGCGGTTACCTGGGCGATGGCGTCGTCGGACAATTGCGGTTTCTTTTTGGGCATGTAGGGCTCTTCCGTGTGCTTGAGCAGACGGAGCAACTTACTTTCCTTCGCGTTGCCCACCACAATGTCGAGGCCATCGGCGCCGCCCTTGAGCAAGGCTTCACGGGTGGTGAGGTCGAATTCGCCCTTGGTCTTTTCGCCACCGTGACATTCGACGCAGTGTTCCTTGAACAGCGGGCCGACGGAATCTTTGAACAGCTCAAGACCGCGCGCCATTTGCCGGGCATGATCGGCCGGGATGGGAGCGGAAGACTCAGCCGCGTGAACAGCGGAAGACATGGTAAAGCAGAACGCACTGAGCAGCCCCAGGAAACGCCAAGGTTGGAGATCAAATCGCATGGGAAATATTTCTAGTTCAGGAGCATAGATTTATCGGCCATTGTTTCCATGCCAAATCATGGCAAAGATGTGTCTTTCTCTGATTAGCGCATGCGCCATAAAAACCGTTTAATCCTGAAAAAAGCCGTAAAACGGATATTTTCGAGGGTTAGACGTTTGTATCCGTTCCTTTATTTAACTTGCGAACTCCGGGCGTTGGTTTAGGACAAAGGCATGGCCACGACGGAAAAGCGTTATCAGAATCCGCTCACGCGGCATGGGGTGAACCTAACGCAAATCGCCAAGTCGGGTTTGGTTTCCTTCCTGATTCACGATTGCGGCTATCTGCCGGAGGGGATTTTGTGGAATCACGACAATGTGTTGAGCCCGTTCTGGCGGCTGTATCACAATCCGAAAGCGGGGAATCACGTGTTGTTCGACGGAAAGAAATATCCGCTGACGCCGGACAAATTGCTGATCATTCCGGAGAACGTGTTCTTCCATTGCCGGGGCGACGTGGGGACACCGCATTTCTGGATTCATTTCTCGGTGACGCGGCATAATGTGCCGGGCTTGAACAAGCCGCTGTGGGTGGACGCGGATGAGACGTTGCGTCCGGCGATCAAGCTGGCGCTGGGTTTGCACAAGGATCAGGGATCGGAATTGGGTCCGCAACGACTGTATCATGCGGCGGCGGCGCTGCTGCACCTGAGCTTCACACAGTTGGAAGCGCACCTGACGGAGCCGTATCCGGAACGGTTGCAGGATTTGCTGGCGTTGATTCACAGCGCGCCGCACACGGAGTTATCGAATCGGTTTCTGGCGCAACGGGTGGGGATGAGCGTAGAGAATTTCATTCGCTGGTTTCGCAAGCATATCAACGAGACGCCGGCGAGTTATGTCAGCCGCGTAAGGGTGAGACTGGCGTCGGAATTGCTGGCGGTGACGGATCGATCGATTGAACAGATTGCGGAGGAGTTGGGCTTTCCGAACCGGTACTATTTCACGCGGGTGTTCGGGAAACAGGTGGGGTGCGGACCAGCGGCGTTTCGGCAGCGGCATCGGGCGGGGTAAGAGTTTTGACACGAATTGGCACGAAGAGGACACGAATTTTTAGGAAGGGAAAATATGCGGGTGAGTTTGGGTGTCTACTTCAATCCGTTTGTCGCTGCGGCTGATCTGTCAGAGCAGTGGTGGTAAGATTGCTTTGTTTAATGGAGTGCGAGGATGGGCTTTTCTCCGACAGACACAGCCGCGGTCCGGGGCAGAGTGTGTATTATGGAGGTCTTGCCAGATGAGGAAGTGCGTTGGAGAATGGGAGGCACGGTGATTTCAGTTACATACCATACATGAGTGATTTAGCGGCATGGGCGAAGTGGCGGCAGTTGTTCAGCGCAGCGGCAGAAGGCGGCACGTTGATTAAATTGACGCTGGGGCGATACGAGGGCGACGACGCGACGTTGCGGAATGTGTTCGTGCGACCGGTGACGCTGAATGCGGGGCGGCGATTGTCGTTTGTTTACCGGCATGCGACGCGGGATATTACGAAGAATTTAACGGTGGGCGAAGGGCTGGCGTGCGTGGGGAGGCTGTTGGGCACGGAATTTCGCAGCGCGCATTTGTTTACGACGACGGTGTCAGCGCAACTGGATTGGCGGAAGAATGGCGAGGTGCGGTTGAAGCTGGGCAAGCCAGCGCATGCGGCTCCGGCATCGACAGAACATGATCGCGAACGCAAACGGTTGATCGAGCCAAAGGGTTGCGCGTGGCTGACGGCGCTGGGGGTGACGACGGTGGACGGAAGCGTGTGCGAGGGGATGGCGGCGAAGTTCAAGCAGATCAATAAATTTGTGGAGGTGCTGGAGCATTTGCTGGCGGAAACAGGGCTGAAGCAGGCGGAGAAGTTGCGCGTGGTGGATATGGGGTGTGGCAAGGGGTATCTGACGTTTGCAGCGTATGATTATTTGCAGCGGACGGGCTGGACAGGAGTGGCGATCCGGGGCATTGAGGCGCGGGCGGATTTGGTGGAGTTGTGCAATCGGGTGGCGAAAGAGAGCGGTTTTGCGGGGTTGCAATTTGAGGCGGGGACGATTGCGGAGACGGATTTGACAGAGACGGAGGCGCTGGTGGCGTTGCATGCGTGTGATACGGCAACGGATGATGCGATAGCGAAAGGGATCAAGGCGGGGGCGTCGTTGATCGTGGTGGCGCCGTGTTGCCAGAAGGAGTTGCGGCCGCAATTGAAAGCACCGCCGATATTGAGCGGGGCCTTGAAGCATGGGATTTTTCAGGAGCGGCAAGCGGAGTTCGTGACGGATGCGTTGCGGGCGGCGTTGCTGGAATATGCGGGGTACGAGACAAAGGTATTTGAGTTTATTTCGACGGAGCATACGGGGAAGAATTTGATGATTGCGGGAATTAAGCGGGCGGACGTGGGAGATCGTGAAGCGGCAAAGCAACGGTTACAGGAGTTGGCGGGGTTTTATGGAGTGAAGAAACAGCGATTGGCGGAGGTATTGGGGGTGGAGTTGGGTGGGGAAAATTAAGCGGACAGGAATTTTGGATACGTGTTCGATTTATTCGGATGGAGAAAATCTGACACCCTTTCAGGGTGCGGGTTTTCGATACGGTGACCGGGGGTATCGTCGCAGACTCCTCAACCCCCGGCTAATGTCTGGCAACCCTCCGGGTTGAGCGAAAAGATAGGATGGCGCGCATACGGTAGTGCGGACGAGCCGGAGATTTGAGAATCTCGGATGAGACGGTAATCGTGCGGAATAATTAAAACATGCAAACAGAAGTAACGTGGGAAACTTTGGATTGGGGGACGCTGGATCGGTTGCGGGATACATTTATTACAGGTGAGGTCTCGGCGGAGGCGTATTGGACGTCGCGCGCGGATGTGGCGAATTATGACCTGACGTTCGCGCAGCGCATTGGGTGGAAGTGGGAGGCGGTGCTGGAGGAATTAAAGCTGCGCGGTTGGACGCCGCCCTCCCCTGCTCTGCTGGATTGGGGTTGTGGTAGCGGAATTGCAGCGCGGTGTGTGTTGGATTTTTTCGGCGCGGAGCAATTCAAACAGTTGCGGGTGTTTGATCGTTCGGCGTGGGCGATGGATTTTGCGGTGGAGAAAGCGCGCAAGCGGTTCCCGCAGGTGCAGACGGAAGCGGTGAACGTGGATTGGCTCAAAGGTGAGGAGCCGATGGGGACGTTGTTGTTGAGTCATGTGTTAAATGAATTGCCAGCGGAGGAGCGGGCGCTGTTATTGAAATTGGCGCAGCGGGCGGAGGCGATTATCTGGGTGGAAGCTGGGACGCATGCGGTGAGCCGGGATTTAATTGCGATGCGGGAGTTATTGCGCGAACAGTTTGAAATCATCGCGCCGTGCACGCATCAGGCGGCGTGCGGGATGTTGGTGACAGGGAATGAGCGGCATTGGTGTCATCATTTCGCGAAAGCGCCGGCAGGAATCATGGCAGACCGGGATTGGGTGCAGTTTGCGCAGCGGGCGGGAATCGATTTGCGGAGTTTACCGTATAGTTTTGTGGTGTTGGAAAAGAAGGGGTTGCGGAAGGACGTGACGTTGCCAGAGGGGTTTTCACACATCATTGGGAGCGCGCGGATGTATAAGGGGTTTGCGAAGATTTTCAGTTGTCAGCAGGAGGGGGTGAGCGAGTTGGTTTTACAAAAACGGGATGAGCCGGGGTTGTTCAAAGCGTTGGATAAGGGCAAGGCGGGAACGATTTATAAGTGGAGTCTGGAGGGGGAGAAAATTAAGGAGGGGGAAGAATTGAAGGGTTAAAAAATATTCAATCTGGCTCAAGTGACAGATTGGCAGGCAACCCTTTCATTCCAGCCAATCCGTGCTATTCTAAACACGATTCACACAGTAGCAGGAGATTGCCCCATGAGATCCATCTGGAACGGTTTGGTGCTGGCGATAATACTCACGACCTTCAGTGAACGCGTCGAGGCAACTGATCCGGCGCACCACAGCGACACATCGCTATCGGCGGAGTATTGGTGGCGGACGGCGCCAACCAATGTCGCGACCAAGGGCGCCGTAAAAAGATCCACCGTGGCCGGAATGATCTCCCGTCCGGTGTTCCAATGGCAACAGATCGAATCCACGAACTACGTGGACTACGTCAAAAATTTAAGCGTGATTGGATGTCCGCTGCAAACGTTGCGCGACATTGTGAGCGCCGATGTGATTCAGGCTTATGCCCCCAGACGCGAGGAAGCCATGGCCACGCGGTATCGCGAGTTCAAATTCTGGAAAGCCGATCCTGAAGCTGGCGCGGAACTGGCCCGCCAAAGACGGCTGCTCGATGCCAGTGCCGACGATATCGTCCCGCCCATCGTCTGTCCCGTCGACTACACGATCG
>JBEHZA010000142.1:0-10731 GCA_048497895.1 Verrucomicrobiota bacterium | reverse complement strand
CATGAACAAACGGTCCGCCGCATGAAAAAAGCGGCCGCACGCTTCGGCCTAACCCTCGTTGAACCTCAGCCTCTTGCGTGATCGGTTCCTTGGCAGCAACATTCTTATGTGCGAGCGGGTTTGAAATATTCCACACGTTTGACCAGGTCACCTGGCTGCGACCGGGGACGGTCGCTGTCCAATGAGCGGGGAACCCGATCTTATCGCGCACCGTTCAATTGCTCCAGCACGCGGCAGAGTGCTTCCAGACGCGGAGTCTTCGCTCCGGCCTTTTTCGCCTGACGCAGAGGTTCGAGGAAGAGGCTGTCCAGTTCCAGGGGCTGATGGCGTTCAAAATCCACCAACGTCGAGGCCTGATAGCGGCCAAGGCTGCGGGTGAGCTTGATCTGTTTTTCTGCCAGATCAGGGGAAACCTGATGCCCCAATGCGTTCGCAGCGGCGATGATTTCGTGCATTAATTCACGCACCAGAGTTTCCCAGCGCGGATCGGCCAGCAACTGATCCGTCGTCAGGCAGGGCAACCGCGGGTTGGCCAGCGGAGCAGGGGATTGGGTTAGCGCTTCGTAACCGGCGGTACTGGCTACGCCGAGCCCGTTGAAGGGAATATTCCAGACCAGTTTTTCCCAGTGGGCCCGGGCGAGATTATCGGTGACTTTGCACGGCACGCCGCAATGACGGATCGCTGAAGCGATGTCATGCGTGCGCGGTTCCAGCCAGCCGTCCAATTGGCCAAGCACAATTTTGCCCTGAGCCACGTGTTGAATGACGCCGGGTTTGAGGCGATTGAGGCAGACATAGCAAAGCCCGCCCAGCACCTTGCTCCGGCCAAAGAGGGTGGCTAATGGCTCCTCGTTCCCCAGGCCGTTCTGCAACGTGAGAATAGCGGTGTCCGGCCCTACCAAAGGCGGCAGGAGTTGGGCGAACTGGTCGTTGGCCGTTGTTTTCAGCCCAATCAACACCAGATCGCAAGGGCCGATTTCTCCAGGCTGGCGGGCACAACGGGGGTTCACATGGAAATCACCTTCCGGACTGCGGATAAACACCCCTTTGCGCCGGACTATTTCGTAATCCGAACGCAAGAGAAAGTGCACAGTTTGCCCATCCCGCAGCAGTTTGGCCCCGTAATAGCTGCCGAGAGCGCCGCAACCAACCACGGCTATTTTCATATGCGCAAGCGAGGTTCAACCGGTTTCCGGGCTATTTAATGCGAAAACAGCCACCCGTAAAATGAAAAAGGCACTCTGGTTTCCCAGAGTGCCGGATGAGAAAGAAGAAGAATTACTTCTTGAGGATCGCGTCCTTGGCGGCTTTAGCCACGCGGAACTTCACGACGCGCTTGGCCGGGACTTTGATCTTCTGACCTTTTTTCGGCCCGAACTGCATGATCATTTCACGAGCCGGACGGCTGGAAACGACGAGTTTGCCGATGCCAGGAAGAGTGAAAGAATTCTTAGCGTTCTTATAGGCGAGCTCAGCCAACAGATCGAGAACCTCGGAAGCGGTCTTCTTGGTAATACCAGTCTTCTCCGCGACGGTGGCCGCGATTTGTGATTTTGTGAGTGCTTTAGACATAGTGTTTTTATTAATTGATAGGTTCGGAGTTGTCTTGCGACTTGCGCTGTATTAAAGCGGTTCAGCGCGGGGGTGCAAGGAGAAAATTGAGGTTTTCAGCCTGTTTTCGCGGGAAACGGCTTTCAAACCGCCAGCGAAAGCTTGACTTGCCAGCCCATTTTCTCAACATGAGCGCGTGGCCAGTCTGTTCACTATTCAGAGCGACCTTCGCTACGAAATCATTCGCAAGATTTTCGAGGGCGGCATGGGGATCGTCTATGAAGGCGAACAACACGGCGTGCGCGATTTCCGGAAACGCGTCGCAATCAAGGTCATTCGCCAGAGCTTCGCCAACCAGAAACAATTCATCGAAAACTTTGTCGGTGAAGCCAAACTGGTGGCGGATTTGATCCACACCAACATCGTTCAAACCTATCAGCTCGGTGAAGCGCGCGGGATTTACTTCATCGCCATGGAATTCATCGGCGGGGTAAACCTGGAGCAATTCACGCAGCAGTTGTCCGATAAAGAGCGGGCGCTGACCCGTGAACTGGCGGTGTTTATTGCCAGCCGCGTGGCTCGCGGGCTCGCTTACGCGCATACCAAGACCGACAGCGCGGGCAAACCGCTGGGGATTGTGCATCGCGATGTGAATTTGAAAAACATCATGATCGCCTTTGAGGGTGACGTGAAGCTGACGGACTTCGGCATTGCGAAAGCGCGCGGTTTGCTCCAGGACAACGAAGGCGAAGTCGTGGCCGGCAAAGCGGATTACATGAGTCCGGAACAGGCGGACTTCCGCATTACGGACAAACGCTCGGATTTATTTTCCGTCGGCATTGTGCTGGCGCACCTGCTGCTCGGTCACAATGTGTTCCGCGGTGAAAACATGGAAGCGTCCCGGCAGCGCGTGATGAACATGCCGGTGCCGGATTTTCGCACACTGGACCCGCGCATTGATGACGCGCTGAATAATATTTTGCAAAAGGCGCTCGCCCGCGATTTGAACAAGCGGTATCAGACCGCGGAAGAAATTCTGGCAGACCTGGAGCATTACATTTACGACGGCGGTTACGGTCCCACCAACGAAACGCTCGGGAAATTCATCCGCGAATTATTTGGCCAATCACAGTGCAAAGATATTGATGAAACGCGCGGCGGCACTATTATGCTCGACCGCACGGCACAAATGTCCGCGCGTAATTATTAAGCCATGAGTCGTTCCTCGTCTTCGGTGATCAAACTCGGATTGGTGCAGACCAGTTGTTCTGCCAGCCCAGCCGAAAACTTAAAGAAAACCCTCGCGGCGGTCGAAAAGGCCGCCAAAGCGGGTGCGCAAATTATTTGCACGCAAGAGCTCTTCCGCTCGCAATACTTCTGCCAGTGCGAAGATCACGAGTATTTCAAGCTGGCCGAATCCATTCCCGGCCCCAGCACCGATGCGTTTCAGAAAATCGCGAAGAAGCACAAGGTGGTGATTGTTGCCTCGCTGTTTGAAAAGCGGGCCTCGGGGTTGTACCACAATACGGCGGCGATCATCGATGCCGACGGTTCCTTCATGGGCATCTACCGCAAGATGCACATTCCGGATGACCCGCTCTTTTACGAGAAGTTTTATTTCACGCCGGGCGATCTCGGTTTCAAAGTCTGGCGCACTAAATACGCTAAAATCGGCGTGCTGATCTGCTGGGATCAATGGTATCCCGAAGGCGCGCGCCTGACCGCTTTGCAAGGGGCGGAGATTTTATTCTATCCCACGGCGATCGGCTGGCATCCCAAAGAAAAAGCCGAATACGGTGTGAACCAACACGGCGCGTGGGAAACGATTCAACGCTCGCATGCGGTGGCGAATGGCTGCTACGTGGCGGCTGTGAACCGGATTGGCCTGGAGCAGCCGATTGGCGGCGACGGCATCGAGTTCTGGGGGCAAAGTTTTGTCGCGGGCACTTCCGGGCAAATTCTGGCGAAGGCCAGCGTGGATCAGGAAGAAAATCTGATCGTGCCGGTGGACCTCAGCAAAGTGGACGTGACCCGCACGCATTGGCCTTTCCTGCGGGATCGCCGCATCGATGCTTACGGGGATATTACGAAGCGGTTGATTGATTAGGCCGGGGAAAGTGGGACGGTCTGGAGAGAGTGTCATTCTTCGCCTCGTCTCATTAACCCCGCTGGCTTTAGCCCGGTGATAGAAAAACAGACCGACGATTCAGCCGCTTTAACGGCTTGATCAACGAGGCGACTCGCAGGGCACCGGGCTGAAGCCACGGTGTTAATGAAACAGGGAAATGCGTGTGTTAACCCTGTGAATCATGAGTCAGAGCACTCTTTAATTGGGTTGGAATTTTAACAGCAAGTTGGCATTCAGGTTTCCATTTTCACACTCATGCCAGACATCCAAATAGCGCAAACGGACGAGGAAATTCTCGCGTGCTTTCCGGTCATGGCGCAATTGCGACCACACTTGATCGAAAGAGATTTTGTCAGCCGCGTGCGACGACAGCAGCAAGGCGGCTATCTGCTGGCCTTTCTCCAGTCTGCCGGTGAAGTGAAAGCGGTGGCGGGGTATCGCTATTGCGAGAGCTTGTCCTGGGGCAGGTATCTGTATGTGGACGATCTCGTGACCAGTGATATGGGGCGTTCGCGGGGTTATGGCGGACAACTGCTGGATTGGCTCGTTGCTCAGGCGCGGGCGCAGCAGTGTCAGGAGTTTCATTTGGATTCCGGAGTGCAACGGTTTGGCGCGCATCGTTTCTATCTCAACAAACGAATGGATATCATCGCCCACCATTTTGCGATGAAACTGCGATGAGTGAACTGGTCTGGATAACCGGCGCGTCCGGCCTGATTGGAAATTACCTGGTTCAAGCTGCATCACAGTCGACGTCACCAAGGCAAATTGTGGCGCTGGATCGGGCGCAATTGGATTTGCTGGATGTGGCAGCGGTGCGTCACGCCTTTCAACAGCGACGGCCTCAACTCATCATTCATTGTGCGGCCATCAGTAAGAGTCCGGCGTGTCAGGCGAATCCTGCGCTTGCCCATAAAGTGAACGTGGACGTCACGGCTTTACTGGCAGAACTTGCGGCTGAAGTTCCTTTCTTCTTCTTTTCAACAGACCTGGTGTTTGACGGACGCCGGGGAAATTACGATGAATCGGCGGCGGTCAACCCATTGAGCGTTTACGCCGAAACCAAGGTCGCGGCAGAGCAGATTATATTGGCTAATCCGCGTCACACCGTCATCCGTACTTCACTGAATGGTGGGACTTCCGCAACGGGAGATCGCGGCTTCAATGAGGAGATGCGTTTAGCGTGGCAGGCGGGGAAGACACTTAATCTGTTCGTGGATGAATTCCGGTGTCCGATTCCGGCGGTAGTGACGGCGCGCGCGGTTTGGGAACTCGTGGCTCGCAAGGCGACCGGGCTTTATCATGTCGCCGGCAGCGAGCGGCTTTCCCGCTGGCAAATCGGTGAACTGCTGGCGGCGCGCTGGCCGCAATTGCAACCGAAGCTGCAATCGGGTTCACTGAAAGAATATCAGGGCGCACCGCGTTCGCCGGATACTTCGCTCAATAGCGCCAAAGCGCAGGCATTGCTTTCATTTCCGTTGCCGGGTTTATCCGGTTGGTTGCAGGAAAACCGTCACGTTTCATTTTAATTACTGTTCACGATTTCATGGCGGAGAATTTGCCAACCGTTGCCGCTACCTCGAGCTATCGCGGGCGCATCGCGCCATCGCCTACCGGTTATCTTCATCTCGGTCATGCCCGCACGTTTTGGAGGGCGCAGCAGCGGGCGCAGGAAAACGGTGGAACGTTAATTCTCAGAAACGAAGATCTCGATGCGCAACGGTGCAAACCGGAATTTGTGGCCGCAATGCTGGAAGATTTGCACTGGTTCGGCTTCCGCTGGTCGGAAGGGCCGGATTGCAGCGGGCCCTTTGCGCCGTATAATCAGAGTGAGCGAATGGGTTTCTATCGTGAAGCTTTGGAGGTCTTGAAAGCGGGCGGATTTATTTATCCCTGCACCTGTTCCCGCAAAGATATTCAAGGTTCAGTTCGCGCTCCGCACGCCGAGGATGAGGAGCCGGTTTATTCGGGAACGTGTCGTGGAAAGCGGTTGAGCGATATTAACGGCCGAAAATTTTCCTGGCGCTTTCGCGTGCCGGATGGCGAATCGATTTCATTTGCCGATGGTCATTATGGACTGAGGCAATACACGGCTGGAACGGATTTCGGTGATTTCATTGTCTGGCGTCATGATGATGTTCCGGCGTATCAACTCGCCGTGGTGGTCGATGATGCGTTGATGAAAATAACCGAAGTCGTGCGTGGTGCGGACTTGCTGGTCTCGACTGCGCGACAGCTTTTGCTCTATCGCGCGCTCAGTTGGAATTGGCCGCTGTTTTATCATTGTCCGCTGATGACGGATGAACAAGGGGTTCGCCTGGCGAAGCGGCATGAAGCGTTGAGCTTGCGCGCGTTGCGAGCGGCAGGGAAATCGGCAGAGGAACTGCATCTTACCTGGGTTTAATCTTTTTGTCAGGTATTCTCTACATCTGTAAAGATTCAGCTTGCAATCTTTACAAATGTAGAGGAGTGTCCGTGCATCCAAATTAAATCTCTTATGAGTAAAGCGAAGATTGAACTAACGGAGGCGGAGTGGGTGATCATCAAGGCGGTTTGGGATCAGGAACCATGCGCGGCGCCCGCAGTGCAAGAGAAGCTGGAGAAAAGCAAAGGGTGGACCTATAGCACGGTGCGGACGCTGATGGATCGCATGGTGACCAAAGGACTGCTCTCGGCGGAGAAGGTGCGCAACCTGACGATTTACCGTTCGGCGGTCACCCGGGCGCAGGCGCAAAAAGGAGAATTACTTTATGCGTTGAAGAATGCGTTCAATGGTGCCTTGACGCCGATGGTGCAGTGTTTGTTGGAGGAGCAAAATTTTTCGGCAAAAGAATTGGACGAATTGGAGAACCTGATCCGCGAGAAGCGCAAGCGGAGTGGAAAATAATCCGGGTAAGAGAAACCTCTAAAACGAATGCCATATGAATACCTGGATTGAAACGCTGAATCGGGCAGGGGAATGGTGGGTGGCGTTTGCCGGTTCAATGCTTTGGCAATCGAGCCTGGTCATCGTGGTGCTGGGCAGCTTGAATGTCTGTTTGCGCCAGCGGGTAAGCGCAGTCGTGCGTTACGGCTTTTCGCTGTTGATTCTGGTTAAGTTGGTTTTGCCACCCACGCTCGCTGTGCCGACCGGGATTGGTTATTGGGTGAAGCGTGAACCGGTGGCTCCGGTGGTGGTGGAACATCCGGTCAAAACGACAGTGACGTACGGTGAGACTTCGCAAAGACCGGCGAGACCGGTGGAGGTTGAGCCGGTGCGACGGGTTCCATTGCGCTGGTTTGCCAGCGTGAGTCTAATCGTGGTTGCCGTCAGCGGCGGATTGCTGTGGTTGTTATTTAAAGGGGCGAGATCAGTGCGTCGGCTCGTGACTCTGGCTGCTCCGGCGACGGAAACCTGGCAGCAGTGGTTAAACGAAACGGCAGCTCAACTTGGAATCCGGAGAACGGTGGGACTGAAAATCACTGCTCAAGCGATGTCACCTGCAGTGTGCGGACTTTGGAGGCCGGTCATTCTGGTGCCTGAGAAATTGATGCAGGAATTGACTGAACCACAATTGCGGGCGGCGATTCTGCACGAATTGATCCATCTAAAACGAGGCGATCTCTGGGCGAATTATGTGCAGACACTTTTGCAAATAATTTATTGGTGGCACCCGTTGCTTTGGCTGGCGAACCGGCAGATTCGCGGATTGCGCGAGCAAGCGGTGGATGAGCAGGTCATGGCGTTTCTGGCGGACGATCAAATCGTTTATCCCGAAACTTTATTGCAGGTGGCACGGCATTGTTTCACCCGGCCCATCGCGAGTTTAGGCATGGTGGGCATTATTGAATCATCAGGCGCGTTGAAGGAGCGCGTTCATCGATTGGTATCGTGGCCGCAACCCCGGCGGACGAAGCTTGGAGTCATTGGAGTGATGGCCATTATTATCAGTGGCGTGCTGCTGCTGCCGATGGCTCAGGGAAAAGCCGGTGGTCCGGGATTTGTGGGGGCTTATAAAATGGTTCCGTTGGAGGTTTCATTTTACGAAGTAACCACTGCTGACTTGAGGCAACTCCCTGGATCGGTTTTTGAAAAGTCCGGTGGTTTTCAGATTCAGACCATCGGCGCGAACGATGTTCAGGCGTTGATTCAAAAGGCAAAAGGCTTGCCTGATTTCGAGCATCTGGCACATCACGATTTCTGCGGCGCGTATTTTACCGGTGGAACTTTCACCTATCAGACCGGGGTAACGAATCAAACGTGTGTGAATTTCCAAACGGTTCAAACGAACGGGGAGATGCGGATTATTGGGGCCAAAATTTATCCACCGACGTTGTTAAATTCGACGATTCAACGCGGGAGGGAAATATCGGCAGAGGTGTTCAAGAGCAAACGGGTGGAAACGCTTTCTTTGATACCGCAACGGGCGAAAGGTGAAGTGACGTTACAGGTAAATTGGCAGCCGGGCCGGGCTGGCAGCGCGTTTCACGGTGAGGTGAAGTATCCCGAATCGGGCGGAGCGATCCTGGTGGGGCCACAGGATGCGGAGTCTGGAAAACAACCGGTGATCGTATTGCTGCCCGGTTGTATCCACTCGCAAACCGAAGCGGCGAACGATGCTCGCATTCCGTGGCAAGCGTGGAATTCCGAGGCGATGCAACAAGCGCGCCAGGCCGGAAAAATTGTCCTGGTGGAAGTGACGGCAGATTGGAGCGCGACCTCGCAGATAAACCGGAAAACCAGTTTGGAAGTGCCTGCGGTGATCGAGAAAATGAACGAGCTTGGAGTGGTCGCCTTCCTGGTGGATTACACTCAAGCGAATCCGGAGGCGGATGCGCTATTGAGGAAATTCGGGCGGGCTGGTGTGCCGTTGACACTGGTGTTGCCAGCAGACGCAAGGGAGACGGCTATTGTGCTTCCCGAATTACTTTCACCGGAAATGGTTGTAGCCGCCTTGGAAAAAGCTCGGACGACTCCTGTCAAAAAGATCGAAAGCGAGGCGAGAGCAGTCGAACCGGTTTCCTCCAAAACGACAGAGTCTTTGCCAAACGAAGTGGCGGGAAAATCGTTGCAAGTCACGATTGATGCAAAGTCTCTTGAGTTGCTTTTGGAGGCCTACAACAATCAGGGATCGGGAAAATCTCTCTCCGCTTCGACGAATGGAAACGTGGTTACGCTCCATGCGAACGCGCGGAAACCGGAAGTGAAGCCGAAAGTGTTTTTTCTCGGCGAAACTAGAGGCGTGCTGAATCTAGTTCCGGGAGAGACTAAAACTCTTTCTCAAGCGATCGTGCAGTTGGGGTATTCGGAATCTGCTGACCTCAAGAAAGTGGAGCTTTCAAGAACCGATCCGGATACCGGCGTGATCTTATCGGTTCAAAGAATTGACGTGGACGCTGTCTTGAACAAAAGAGATCCGACCAAGGACGCGGTTTTACTGGCAGGAGACCGGGTTAAAGTGCCGCGGAAAATGGTTGCCAGCGATCCATTACAAGTGCTGATTGAATCCCGGTTAGTGGAGCTATCTCAGAATGCTTATCGGAAGCTCAATCTGGGGAAACCCTTTGCCGTGTTGACCAACGGTGCGAATGCCTGGTTGCTTCCAGCACAGGAAGCCAAAGGTTTCTTTACGCTAGTGGACAAAACGCCGGAAGTGGATTTGTTATCCGCGCCTAGAATCATTACCGTAAACAAGCAGTGGGCGCGCGTGGAAGTTTCGGAAACTGTTAAGATCATCGACGAGGCAGGACAGTCCAAAGAGATTTCAACTGGCCCTTCACTCGAAGTGGTGCCAGTGGTTTCGGATGATCTGCGGTCGATTAGTCTTTCGGTGAATTCGGTGGTGACTGAGTTTTTGGGGTATGAAAAAAGCGGGCCAGCCTCCAGTCCTATAGTGCGAAAACGACAATGCGTTTTTGACTCTCTGGTTCCCAATGGTTTTGTGCTCGTTTTGGGAGGTGGACAAAAAGAGCTGCTCTCGGTTGGGCAGATCGAAAAGGAGAGCGAAGCTAAGAAGCGTTTGTTGGTTTGTATTACGCCTTCATTGATCACTGCGACCGGAAATGCGTATCGGGAGCCTTGAATTTTTTGATGTTTGATAGCCATCAGTAGAACGGTTGTAAATTCTTCTTTTTGGTTGGACTACTTGGTTGCTTGGTAATCGATGGTTGTAAGTGAAAGGCTGGATGCGGCTCTTCATGGCCCACTTCGTGCTTTTCTCAAGGTGTGTGGTAAGTTCCTTTTGTGCGGTTGAATTTGCACAGGTCACAACCGGACTCAGAAGTTATCTATGAAAACGCTGTTACTGGCATTGTTAACCCTGGGATTCACGGCCTCGGCGTGGGCTACGGATAAAATGGAGCTGGATAATGAAATCCGCACCTTGACGGGAAAACTGGTTAGCCTCCAAAGCAAACCGGCCAAAGCGATCCGTCCACAATTGCTCAACAAAGCCCGTGGCATCGTGCTGCTGAATCGCACCAAAGCGGGATTTATTTTTGCCTATCAAGGTGGCGGCGGTGTGGTGATGGTGAAAGATGATCAAAGCAATAAGTGGAGCGCGCCTGCATTTGTTAAAGCGAATGAAGCCAGCCTCGGTTTTCAAGTCGGCGGGCAGCAATCCTTTGTCGTGATTTTATTGATGACGACGAATGCCGTGCAGGCAGTGATCGATTCCAAATTCGACTTTGGCGGTGAAGCTTCCGGCACAGCGGGCAACGCCAGCGGTGGCGTTGATGGCACGGTCTCATCGGCGGATGTGCCCGTGTTGGTCTTTGCCGATCGCGAAGGTCTCTACGGTGGCGCGGCTATCAAAGGAAATGCCGTCACGCCGTCGGTGTCGGATAATTTTATCTATTATGAGGCATCCGTCACCATGCGTGAAATTCTATTGGATAAAAAAGTGAAAGCTCCGGAAGCCGCTCAGGCACTCGCGAATCAATTGGTTGAATATTCCAAAGAACCGAAAAAATAATCCACTGGTTTAAGGCTCTGGCCGCAGCGGTTGACCGGGACCGAATTCACGGTGGCAATAAATCTCGTCTGCGCCCGCTGTAGCCACCAATCCGTAGCC
>JBEHZA010000141.1:0-10746 GCA_048497895.1 Verrucomicrobiota bacterium | reverse complement strand
GCTCACCACCGTAATGGTATTTTGCGCCTTGTCTTTGCGATTGAAGAGCACATTGGTGCGCAAGACCCGATACGCTTCTGCATGCGGACTGTCTTCGCCTTCTTCCAGCAGCGAACGGACATTCTGCGGGATGACACCGATGACCGGGGCCTGCAAGGCCCGTTCCACATCATCAATCGTCTTCACGCTGGTATCCAGATACTCAATAAAGAAGGCCAGCCCGATGCCCACGATCACGCCGACAATCACCCCTAACGCCAGGTTGACCGGAATGTTCGGACGCACTGCCTTGGTAACCGGTTGCGCCGGATCAGTAATCGTGACGATCTGCGAAGTCGGTATTTTAGCCGCCATCATCTCCTGCGTGATCTTCATCATCACCGCATCCCGCATGCGTTGGAAATTCTCCAGGTCCCGCTTCGCGGCGATGTAAGGGTTATTCCGTTCAGCCGCTTCCCGTTCTTTGTTTTTTTCGGTTTCAGCTTCCTGAGTCAGCTCATCCAGCTTGGCTTTCGTAGCAGCGACCTTGGCCTCCAGCCCCTTCATGATGGAATCCACCCGGGCATCAATTTGCGTCGTGGCCGTATTTAAAGCGGCCTCCAGCTTTTTCACTTCCGTGTTTTCATTGCCGAATTCCTTTTGGCGGATCGCCAGTTGTTGCTCAAAATCGTCCCGCTGCTTGATCAATTGCGTGAGCGGATCATCAAATTGCGCGGTGAGCAAAGCCCCTTTCAAATCGTTCGGACTGAGTTTCTTCAACGCCTCCAGCAGGGAATGCGGCTCCTCATACATGGAACGCGCATCCACCCGGGCCGCTTCGATCCGGCGCAACGTTTCCGTGCTCAGGGAATTCAAAGCGTTCATTTCGGAAGTGATATCCGTGATTTTCAGATCGTTGCGCAACTTGTCCACTTCCGCCTGCTTTTTGGCAACTTTATCTTCCTGAACTTTGAGTTCCTCTTTGAACTTCTCGATGCCGCTGCTCGACATGCGTTCGCGTTGTTCAAGCCGGTTATTCCGGTAAACCGCCGCAATCTTATTCGCAATCTGCGCCGCTTCGTTGAAATCCTCGCTGAAGACCTTGATCTCAATAATGCTGGAATTATGGATCTGCCGCACCTGCATCCGGTGTTGCAGGATGTCCAGTGCCCGCCCCTCTTTCAACGGACCGTCCTCACCCAATCGCTTGCCCCACACTTCGGGGAGATGCAGCTCGGTGACCACATTCGTCAACACCGACATGGATTGCAGAATTTGAAACTGGGTCTCGATCCAGTATGGGTCGTAATTGCCCAGATTACTTTGGTTCCCGCCAAAAACATCCACATCCGGCACATCCTTTTCTACCGCCATCCGAACCGTGCTCGCATACGTTGGAGGCAGCCAGTATGTGACCACTGCCGTCGTCGCCACCACGAGCAGGAAGATGGCGAGAATCAGGAATTTGCGAATCCGGATGATGCGCCAATAATCCAAAAAGTGCAGTCTGGCTTCTGATTCGTTGGTAGGAGTTACGGCTTCCATGGGTAAAAAAAAGGGAGGCCAGACTTTTTATGTCCGGGCCTCCCGTATGTTTTAAAAAGTCTGCTTAATACGTGGCGGTAATGCCGAGATAGACCCGGTCACGGTAGAAACTGCGGTTCGGGAGATCAGAATCAAGCCGGTCATAGTTGTAACCCGTTTCAGCACTGAGGAACTTGTTGATCTCGTATTTCACATTCACACCGATGGTGTAATATTGTTCGCTCGAGTTGTTCGCCGCGCCGCCATTGAAAGCCGAGTTTTGCGCCTGGGCGTTCAAGGAACCAGTCAACTTCGCAGTGATCTTATGGTTGATGTTAAAGTAGACCGAGGTCGCTTCCTGGTCAAGGGTCGGAACCGCACCGCTCACGATATCCGTTTGCGCGTGTTTGTTCACCACGCCTAAAGTTGCGTAACTATCCTTGGTGTAGGTGTAGGTGATCTTGAAATCAACATACGGATTAACCGCATCTTTCCGGGAACCCGGAACCGCGTTCGGATACTCGATGTATTGCACACCGAAACGACCGGAAGCAATCAGCTCCTGAGTCAGGTTGTAGTCACCACCCACAAAGAAGTAATGCGAACGGTTATCGCGCACTTTCGGGTCCAGATAAGCCGCCGGAGGAGCCAGCAGAGAGTCCTTGCTGTCCTGGTTGATCAAACCAAATTGATACCCCACCAAACCAACGAAGGTCGGAACGATCTGCGCCCGCAGGTTCAAACCAATCAGGTTTTCATCGCGATCCAACAGCGCCGAGCGGCTGGCCGGACCGGATTGTTGATAATCGTAGTAAGTGTTGGAATAGGTGATTTCCGTCGAATAGGTCGGCGTCAACTGCGCGCTAAAGCTGATGTTGGCGTTATTACGGAGGTTGTTGCCGTCTGAACGCAACGGGTTCGTCGTCACTCCGCTCGGGTCAATGATGCCCGGCTCCTGCGCAATGGCAAAAGAATCACTGGCGGTCAGCGAATAAATTTCGCTGAACTTGTGGTCCAAAGAAACATCCGCCTGATGCGAATAATCAGCCGAATTCGACGTGCGATCTTCATAGTAGCGCATGCCGAACGTGTACTTCAGGCCCAACGCAGTCTGGTCCGTGGAAAGATTATAAGCCGCGGTCGCACCCACATCAGTGCCGAAACTGCCGCGTTTACCAATGGTGCCCGGCGCAGCTGACGTCGGAGCCGTGGCGTAGTTGTCATCGTAAAAACCCCGCAATGAGGCTGACACACTCCATGGCTTGGATTGCGCTTGAACGTTGGATATCCCCATCGCTCCGATAGCGACCAATCCCGCAGCAGTAATGATTTTCTTCATAGACAGATATTTGTGTCTGCTGGCTTGTGACCAGCTTCTTCCTATTACAAATCGGCCCTATTGGTAGGTGAGTACCCCCTCAGTTGTCAATCCCTAACGTTGCGCAAGTTTCTTAAATGAAGTGACATATTTGTGACGCTCAACGCCAACGCTCGCGGTCCGTCAGAAACAATTGCTCCGGAAACAGGTCCGTATAGGCCTTCCGCAAGGGGAATCCATCCGGAAGCTCCTGCTTGATAACACTTTCCAATACGAATTGGCCCCAGACATGATCCGGCCCATGCAATAATTCGGAGATCATCTTCTGATCCATCGTTAATCCCGTCAGATAAAGCGCTTTGATCGGTCGCTCCCGGTTGACGGTCTGATAATCATTGTTGATGTCCGTCGTCAGCCACAGACAATCCCGCCGCCCATACCAGGCCACCGCCCACGGCATATCACTCATCATTAACTCATCAGGCTTCATCCAGTTAGCCGTGGATTGCACAATCTGAGGGTAATAGGGCGCGGCAATGGTGGAAACAGTTCGGCCAGCCAGTAAGGTTAATACCAGCGGCAGACACAGCACGAGGCAGGCAAAGCCGGTGATAATATTTCGATGCGGCGGAAAATCCACCTGCACCTGCTCCAGCAATATATAATAGAGGCCCGCCCCGTAGAGAAAAACCAGCGGCGCAAAGACGACGAGCAGGTTCTCAGAGTTCAAATCCGGTGAAGCCGTGGAAAGGGTCGTGCGCGTGAGCGCCTGGACCACCGCCAGCAAAAGAATGGAGAGCGCCACAAACCAGCGCAACCGGGATAACGCCGGATTCTGAAACGGCAGCAGCAGACCGGCCAGAAAAAAGGCCGACAGCCAGCTTCCGCCTAGTTTCGGCAAATCGTTTTGCAACACCTTGCCGAAGTTTCCCAGGAACTTGTCCCAATGTTCTTCGAGGCTGTACTTCCGGAAATCATTGGGGGTGCTTGTATCCACCGGATTCAATGCCCGTTCCAACCGGTTCCCTGGAAAACGCGCCGTATCTTCGTAAACGGAAAAAGCCGCCGTGCCAAAAACCCGTCCGGTTAATTGATAGTTGCGTTGCAACCAGGGTGCCATCACCACCGTGAAACCCAGTAGCGCCGTCAGGCACAGCAGGATTTTGCGTTCGGCGAAGGCGATCACAAAAAACAACGCGGTGGGCAGCATCAACCAGGCAAAAGCATAGCGCGTCAACCCCATCGCCCCCACCAGCAACCCCGTCACTAAAGCCAGCGGCACCAGCTTCCACCATGGCCATTGTCCTTCCCGCGCGCCCCGTTCGGCGGTCGTCAGGCAACCCGCCACCAGCACCATTAACAACATCAGCAGGGGAGTGGCCAATCCGGCGATACTGAATTTCCAGAGCAATTCCGAACCGCCCAGCACCACTACTGCAAACCAAGCCACGGAATCATCAAACAACCTTTTCGCCAGCCGGAATAACAGCCAGAGCGTCAGCAAAAAGAGCGCCTGATTCAGCCAGGCAATGCGCACTTCCGGTTCGTAACGGCTGAACTTTTGCGGGTCGCTGATCTCGTAATGGAACGGCGACACCCGCATCCATTGTGCCAGCAAGTATGGATACGCCGGCGGATTGGAAAGGTCCGGTTGCACCCCTTGCAAAGGCAGAGCGCCACCCTGTTTGGCTTGCAGCAAATACAAGCTGAACGGACGGATGAAACTGGTCTGATAGCCTTTGCCTTCGGCCAGGTTGCGCGCCAGTTGCGCGTTATCCATCGCCTCGGCCGTGGAGAAATTCTGGAAATGCGCCTGATTGTAAACAATGGCCAGCATCACAAAGGCCAGCAAGCCAGCCAGGCCTTTGACCACTTTCACCCCGCTGCCTTCTTCCAGCTTGTGAATGAAATTTTGTAAACCAACGATCATGATTAGAGTCCTTCCAGATTAAAGGTATGCAGTTTGCGGTGCAGCGTGCGGCGGCTGATGCCGAGTTTTTTCGCGGCATCCGTGCGGTTGCCTTCGCATTCTTTCAACGCGCGCACAATCAGTTCCTTTTCCGCTTCCTCCACCGAGAGGCTCGGTTGCGAAAACGCCAGCAAAGGACTGGGCGCAGGCGTAGTAGATTCACCCCGCACTCCGGCTGGCAAATCGCGCAAGCCAATGACTTCCGAGCGGCACAATACCACCGCATGCTCGATGGCCGTGCGCAGTTCCCGCACGTTGCCCGGCCATGGATAACGCATCAGGGCTTCGATCACTTCCGGTTTGAAATCGGTCACCCGCTTGTCGTTCTCTTTGGCAAATTCCTGCAAAGCGCTTTTCGCCAGCAACGGAATATCACTGACCCGCTCCCGCAACGGCGGCAGCCATAACTCAACCACGCGCAACCGGAAAAATAAATCCTCGCGGAATTTTCCCTGTTTCACCAGTTCACTCAGGTTTTTATTCGTCGCCGTGACCAGCCGCACATCCGCCGTTTGCGTCTTGTTGGAACCCACGCGTTCAAAAGTCCGTTCGCCGAGAAACCGCAGCAACTTCACTTGAATGACTGCGTCAATCTCCCCGATTTCATCCAGGAACAGCGTGCCGCCTTGCGCCTGTTCGAAGCGGCCAATCCGCCGTTCATGCGCTCCCGTAAACGCCCCTTTCTCATGGCCGAATAATTCACTCTCCAACAGCGTGGCCGATAACGCGGCGCAATGCACCGAAACCATCGGTTGTTTGGCGCGGGGGCTCAATTGATGAATGGCTTTGGCAATGAGTTCCTTGCCCGTGCCGCTCTCGCCTTCGATGAGCACCGTTACCCGCGCGGGCGCAACCTGCCGCACCACGTCGAGCACTTGCTGCATGGCCGGAGATTCGCCCACGATATTTTCCAACCCATACTTGCGTTCGAGTTGTTGACGCAGGGAAACGTTTTCCGTTTCCAGATTCTGCTGCCGCAACGCGCGGGCAATGCGCATTTCCAGTTCGTCAATCTGCATCCGCCCTTTGGCAATATAATCATCCGCGCCGCGCTTCATCGCTTCCACCGCCACTTCTTCGGAGCCGTAGGCGGTCATCAAAATGCAGACCGGCGGCTTGGCCAGTGATTTCGCACGCGCAATGAGCTTCATCCCATCCTCTTGCGGCAAACGCAAATCGGTCAACAACACGTCAAAATGTTCGCGTTCGAGCAGTTCCATGGCGGTCGCCGCATCTTCGGCAATGTACACGTCATACCGGTCCTCCAGCGCGGAACGAAGCCCTTCGCGGGTCGGTTTCTCATCATCTACAATCAAGACAGTCGCTTTAACCATGGTTCGGCCCTTCCAGCAGCAAAGTTTTGCGTTCGTGCAACGGCAGCCAGATGCGGAAAGTGGTGCCCTGACCCACCTTGCTCTCCAATTCGATGCGTCCGCCGTGTTCGCGGATAATCCGCTGCACGATCATTAATCCCAGCCCGGAACCTTTCTTTTTAGTTGTAAAAAACGGTTCAAAAATCCGGTTCAAAGTATCTTGCGGAATGCCACTGCCTGTATCCGCTACAGTCAGCCAGATGCCATCCGTGCCTTCGCCGGTTTGCAGGGTGAGCAGACCGCCCTTGGTCATCGCCTGCATGGCGTTTTTCACCAGATTTACCAGCACCTGTTTGATCTGTCCGGCATCAATCCGGGTTTGCGGCAAACGGCGAGACAACTTTTCCTCCACGCGCAAGCCGCGGTTTTGCAATTCCGGTCCAAGCAACTCCAGCGTTTGCCGCACCACCTCATTCAAGGAGGCCAGATTCAACTGCGGCGCCGTCGGACGAATCGCCTGGAGAAACTGCGTGATAATGTAATCCAGCCGCGTGATTTCACCTTTCGAAACGTTCAGGTAATTATCCAGCCGGGCGGCAATGTCGCTGATTTCCGGTCCCGCATCGGTTATCGGCGGTTTCCCGCGCCGCAAATTTCCTTTCAACGCGCCTTGATTGGAACTGACGCGCTGCTTCAATTTGTTCAGTTCCCGCTCCATCAACTGCAAGTGAATGTGCAGCGCATTCAGCGGGTTGCCAATCTCATGCGCCACACTCGCAGCCAGCAGTGTCAACGCCTGGATGCGCTCGCTCTCAATGGCTTCAAATGTCTTTTGCCGCGCTTCGGTGGCATCGTGCAAAATCAGCGCCACGCCGGAACTGCCCGCCGCCTGACCATCCAACGGTGCCGCATAAAGCCGCAGGAAACGCGGGTGCGGATAATGCACTTCAAATTCATGCCGCACCACCCGTTCGCCGCCATCCGCATCCAACGCGGCCAATTTTTCCCAATCGAGATCGGGGAAATGCCGCTTCACCGGCTGCCCTTCCGCCGAACCCGGTTGTAAACCAATCAAGCGCGTCACCGCCTGGTTGAAATAAAGAATCCGCCCGCTTTCATCCACCACCAGCACGCCGTCTTCAATCGTGTTGAACAACGTCTCCAGAAAGCTCCGCTCCCGCGCCAGCCGTTCGACAACCGTTTGCAGACCTTGCGTGTCCAACCGGCCAATCCGGCCGAGCACCTTGTCAAGAAAGCTGGATTTTTGCGGTGGCACAGAAAGTAATTGTTGAGGGAAGATGGCTTGGTTCCGGGTGATGTCTTAGAACCATTTCTTGCTTTTAAAAAACCAGTAGGTGGCAGCGGTGGATACTACGGTCAGCCCAATCGCCAGTTCGTAACCATGCGCCCATTTTAATTCCGGCATATTCGCGAAATTCATCCCGTACCAGGTGCCAATCATCATCATCGGCGTGGTGATCAGCGTAATCATGGTCAGCAGTTTGACCACTTCGCCGGTTTGATTCGACGACATATTCAGGTAAACCTGCAAAATTCCGGTGAGCGAGTTCGTATAATTCTGCGCCTGCTCGCTGATGTGATAGATGGAATCATAAACATCCCGGTAATACGGAATCAGATGATTGCGGATCAACTTGTATTCACCATGCGTCAAACGCATCAGCACTTCCGACTGTGGACCAATGATCTGTTGCAGACGAAACACCTGTTTTTTAATTTGAATGATCCGGTTCAACGTTTGCGGCTGGGGCGCTTGCAGCACTTCTTCTTCGATTTTGCCAATCTCCAGCGAAAGCTGATCCAACGCCGGTTTGTAATTATCCGCGAGGGCATCCAAAAGCGAATGCGCCAATCGATCTGGCGCCCGGGCAATGGGCGTCGTGCTTTTTAAACACCGGTCTTCTACCGCTTTCACGCTCCGCAAGGGAACATCGTGAAAGGTCACCAGAAAGTTCTTCCCTAAAAAGAAATTCAACTCACTCGTCGCAAACCCGCCCTCCTGCCGGTTGTAATCCACCGCGTGCATCACAATGAAGAGGTAATTGGAAAATTGATCATCCTCTTTCGGGATATATTCCTCAACTTTCGGGGCAGAACCAAGCTGCACACAGTCCTCTATCGATAACGGATGGAAATGAAACGTGTCTTCCAGGATCGTTTTAATCTCTTCGGGACTGGGTTTCTCCAAATCAATCCACACAAAGAGACTCGTATCCTTCAATACCGCCGCCAGAGCAGACATCTCTATGTTCTTGCTCTGCAACTGACCTTGCGTTGTAAAGGCAAAGGAACGGATCATGAATGCGCCATTATTACCAATCCAATAAGTGTGACAACTTGACACTAAATATATCGTCTTTTCCATCCCAACGCAAGCCTCACTCTGTCTGCCGATATCCCATTCACACCCTTTCAACCAAACCCTTCCCCATTCCGCACTTAATTTATCCCGGAATAGCCCGGAATAAGCCGGACACTCCTCCCCCTCGGAGCGCGGACCGCCGAGTCCGCGTATTTCCTTGGCACCTCCACCATCCCGATCGATTTCCCATCATTTTCAGCCATTCCGCATTCACGCTGCACCAACCAGATCATCGTCGCCACCTCATCGGCCCTATCCGTCCTCTGAGCCCTATTTTCCATCACCCCAAATCTATGTGTAAGCACCTTTCGTAGCTTTCCATTTCTTAATTCTGCCTTCTTCATTTCTTCAAAAATTATCCCTGAATAGCCCTGAATAAGCCTGACACTACTCCCATCACAGCCATTCCCGCTTTCGCGCCCTCATCCGGCTCCCCTCCAGGGAGGGGCTGGGGGTGGGTCCCCTTTGCTCTCATCCGTGGTTAAAGTTTCCTCCTTCCGCGGTTTAACTTCCCTTTCGAGGTTCGGTATTCTTTCGGATTTGGTCATTCGGAACCTCGTCATTGTTGGCCCTTTCGCACTCCGCACTTAAAAATTAGCCCTGAATATCCCTGACACCTCCCCTTGGTTCGCCCATCCCAAATGAACAGGAGGGAACGGAGCGAATAGAGCTTCTCCCCTCCGTTTCCTCTGCGCTCTCCTGTAAAATCCCTTTCCGGCCCCTTTTCCCCATCCACAGCTAAAAACCCCTGTTCCCCATGTCCCTTCATTTAACATTCTGGTAATTCTGTTCATTCTGTCAAAAACTCCTCGCCTTAATTAAGCCGAATATCCCTGACAAACCCACGCCCCCGCATTTTCTGGCTTCGCCATTCTTTCGGATTTCGTCATTCGGTAATTCGTCATTTTCCCCTCCCAGCCATTAAACCACACCCGCCGCCATTTGTATTTCCCACGGTGGGAAATTCCCAACTTTTACCAGCACCAGGACAAGGGTGGCAGATGACAAAACTGTCATCCACCATTCATGACGGTTGCCCCTCCGCAGTTTAAATTGCTCCTGTTTTAGAACTTAACCTTAGCCCCATACCAATCTATGAAAGCCAAACTGCTCCTGGTCACCCTGCTGATTCTGGGTTTGTCACCTATCCTGACTCCCACCCAACTTCAGGCCAAAGATAAATCCAAACTCGAAGCTCAAGCCAAAGTCACCCGCGCTGACGCCGAAAAAACAGCACTGGCCAAAGTGCCTCATGGAACGGTCAAAGAAGCCGAATTGGAAAAAGAACACGGCAAACTCGTCTGGTCTTTTGACATCGCAACTCCGGACTCCAAAAATATCACCGAAGTCCAGGTCGATGCCCTCACCGGCGAAGTTGTTTCCGTCGAAATCGAATCCCCGGCCGATCAGGAAAAAGAGAAAAAGGAAAAGAAGTAAACCGGCGCGTTGGCTCCCGGCAAGTCATCGCTGGCCAGTTGCGTCACTGGCTTCGTTAGGTTAAGACTGGCGGCGAAGCATGAACTTGCCTCCCCAACCCCGTTTTTGCCGGAACGAATCGCCACGCTTCATTGGCAATTGAAATAATCTGTATGCGCGTGCTGGTCGTTGAAGACGATAAAAAAACCGCCTCGTTCCTGCGCAAAGCGCTGCAAGCGGAAGGCTTCGCCGTCGATGCCACTCACGACGGCGAAAGCGCGCTCCTGCTGGCTTCACACACCCCGTTCGATGCCATCGTGCTGGATATAATGCTGCCCGGACGCGATGGCTTGAGCGTATTGCGCCAATTGCGCGAACGGGGCAACACCACTCCCGTCCTGCTGTTGTCCGCCCGCGGCGAAGTGAATGAACGCGTCGCCGGCCTGAACGCCGGCGCGGATGATTATTTGCCCAAGCCGTTTGCGTTGGCCGAGGTGATTGCCCGGGTGCGCGCTCTGGGCCGACGCGGAACGGAACCCAAAGCGCTCGTGTTGCGTGTGGCGGATCTCACGCTGGACACCGTAACGCATCAGGCGCAGCGCGGCGATAAAGTGATCGATCTGGCGGCACGCGAATATCGCCTGCTGGAATTCCTCATGCGCTCCGGCCGTATCTGCGGGCGCATGGCCATTCTGGAAAAAGTCTGGGATTACGACTTCGATCCCGGCACCAATCTCGTGGATGTCTATATCATGCGCCTGCGCGAAAAGATCGACGCCGGTCACGGGCCTAAACTCCTCCACACCGTGCGCGGTGTCGGCTACGACTCCAACCGCGCCGTCCT